>NZ_JAQIBC010000001.1:0-311406 GCF_030347995.1 Sulfurovum xiamenensis | reverse complement strand
AAAAGATTCTACAGTTGCTTTTAGCTCATCTGCAGGTACAGTATCTATTTTGGCTATGATGTCTCCGATAACCGGTAGTTGTAATACCTCACCAAGATGAGAAAGTGTTGCAACAGCATTGGAACGTTTTGTACTCTCTTCACTCTGTAGATCCTGCTCAAGTCCCAGTGCCGTATCGATATATTCATTGAGGAATGTATCGTAGTCTTCATGAGAAATACCGATCTGTTGACACACTTTATCGATATCTACAAGAATTTCAGCACTCTCTTCTGACACAGTTTTCTCACTAGCTACTTCTTCTTTATCGGATAAGCCCAAGTCAAGGATCTCTGTATCTTCGGTCATAATATCGAGTGGTGCTTCTACCGTTTCAACACTGCGCTCTGTCTCCTCTTCCATAACAAGGTCAAAGAGTTCGTTATCCTCTATGGCAAGCTCCGCCTCTTTACTTGTATCTTGACTACCAAGAGGAGTGATACTTTCTGTTTCCTCTTCCATGACAAGATCAAAGAGTTCGTTGTCATCGATAGCCACTTCTTTTTCTTCACTGCTTTTCTCTATTTCCAAAGGTGCGATATTTTCTATAGTATCATCAAGTGTTAATACCGATAGATCATCTTCAGCAGCTTTTTCCTCTTCTGTTTGGATTTCAACCAATGTGATACGACCAAGCATACTTGAAAGGGAAGTTTTAGAGACCGGAAACATTGTATCATCTTGACCTGTTGTGATCTTGATATCTGTTTCGGATAAATCAAATCTTGTATCGCCTAATGCAATTTTTAATGATAATTCATCGATATGCGATAAACCGCATAATTCCAATAGACTTTTATCTGCAGCGATAATTTGATTTGTTTCATTTAGTATATAGTACATTTTGTTGACAACCTCTCTTTAATTACTTTCTTTTTCTAATAAATCCCTGTATATAGGAATTGTCTCTGTTACTTCTGTTTCAGATGCCGGTCTTCTGGCTGCAGTATAACCAGTGATCTCTCCATCAACGATGATAGGTGAAATATGTGAATAAACCCAATAATATCTGCCATCTTTTCTTAGGTTCTTTACGATACCGGTCCACTCTTTTCCGCCCTGTATTGTGTCCCAAAGTTCTTTGAATGCTGCTTTTGGCATATCTGGATGTCTGACGATATTGTGATTTTTGCCTACGAGTTCATCTTTGGTATATCCTGCTATTTCACAGAATTTTCTATTCGCGTATGTAATGATGCCTTTAAGATCTGTAGAACTTACTATCAAGCCTTTTTCAAAGATATACTCTTCATCAATTGGATCAGGTCTATTCATTGTATTATTCTCCCCCCTTTTGTAGTGTGTAGTGTAAGAAGTGTAGTTCCAATAAACTCACAATCATAAAGTTTACTGTTTGCAGCCTGGCAATCTTTATAAGACCCATGGCTTTCTGTCCTCACTTCACAATGAGTTTAGCTTTTAATTTAACGTTATGTATTACATAAGATGCACTAGAACATTGTTGTCTGGAAATACTGCAAACATAATAGCACTGCTAAAACTCTATAACAACTAAACTAAAAATAGATTGAATTAAGAAGTTTTTTAGTAAAAAATATTAAATTATGGTTGTTTATGGATTATAATTTTTAATAATGTTAGAGATTTTTTTATTCGTAACTTTTTCTATTTCTTCGTAAGATGCATTCTCTATGGCTTCAAATGTTCCGAAATAGTCGATCAACTTTTTGAGGGTTGCTTTACCTATGCCTTTTTTATTCAGAAGTGAGATTTGTGTATCCTCTTTACGTTTTTTGTTTTGGTGGTAGGTGATGGCATAACGGTGTGCTTCATCTCTTTGGCGCTGTATCCAGTGCAGACGTTTGTCATTTGCTTTGAGCTCAAGAACACCATGGGAGGTATAAAGGATGTCCTTGGCCGCACCTTTCGCACGGTGTGCTTTGGCATCGAGCTTCTCTTTGGCTATAGCTATGACATCAAGATTGACATGGGCTTCTTTTAGAAGTTTTTTTGCAAGATTGAGATTGGCTTGTCCTCCATCAAGTATCCATAGGTCTGGAGCAGGTTCTTCTTTGAACTTCTCTATCCGTCTGGAGAGCATCTCTTTCATCTGTCCATACTCATCACGTTCATGCAGGATGTATCGTCGGTATGCTGTTTTATCCCATTTGTTTTCATCCCAGACTACCATACCACCCACGGTAGCAGCTCCCATAAGATGAGAGTTATCAAAAGTTTCTACACGGTAAGGAATGACAGAAAGGTCAAAGAGGTCTGCTATTTTTTGTTCCATGAGCGTATCGCTTTGCGTTTTACGCAATAATTCTTCGCAGTTCTGCAGGGCTAGAGAGATCAGTTTGGCTTTAGGGCCGCGTTGAGGGGTAAGTATCTCTATTTTTTTGTTAAAGCGGGCAGAGAGACTGTGTGCCACCTGTTCTGAGTCTTCAAAGGTATGGGCCGTAAGGATCTGTTTGCTTATATTAGGGGTATCGATGGTATAGAATTCCAATAAAGCTTGTTTGTAGGCTTCATTCTCATCAAAAATATGTGTATGTCTGAAGTAGGAGTATGAGGATGAGATGATCTTTCCTCCGCGCATAAAGAGTTTGACGATCACTCCTTTTTCATCACCATTAAGTATGGCAAAGATATCAAGGTCCATTGCATTTGCAAAATCGATGTTCGATGAGATGGTGAGTGAAGAGATAGCATTGATGCTGTCGCGCATAGCCGCTGCTTCCTCATAACGTTCTTGCATAGCAAGGTTTGTCATCTTCTCTTCAAGGGCAGAGAGTAGATCTTTACGTTTGACAATGGATGTTTTGGCCTGCGTGACGATCTCTCCATAGGCTTCAGGTGATACTTTTCCTTCACAGGGTGCCAGACACTTTTTGATCTGGTAGAAAAGACAGGCTTTTCCTTCTTTTAAACAAGACTTTTTTTGTACAAGCGGATAGACCTCATAGAGTGCATCAAGCAAGGCTTTCCCACCGGTAGGGAAAGGGCCATAGTAGGTAATATTTTTTCCTTTGATGACCTTTCTAGTAATCTCAAATCTGGGATATGCGACAGATTCATCGATATATATGTAGGGGTAGGTTTTATCATCACGAAGTAAAATGTTGTATTTGGGTTTGAGCTGCTTGATCAGCGAGTTTTCCAGGATGAGTGCATCCTCTTCTGTTTCAACTACGATATACTCAAGTCTACTGGCTTCATAGAGCATTTTGATGATGCGAGAACTTTGCGTAGGATTGGGTCTGAATTCAGGAGAAAAACGCCAATAGCTTTTGACCCTGTTTTTAAGGTTTTTGGCTTTTCCTACATAGAGCAGTTTGCCGTTTGTGTCAAAATACTGGTAAACGCCTGCAGAGACGGGTAGATCTTTGATTACTGATTGCATGTGACTATGGCTTTAATACGTTCAAATTTTTCTTTGAGTTCGTTATCTGAAGGTGTTTCAAAATTTCCCTTGGCGCGTTCATGATAATTCGGGACACTGACATAAGAGACTTTTTCCTGAGGCATCGCATAATACTTGCTATGAAATACCACAACCTTTTCAGCCTGCATCATCTTACACGCTTCATCATGTTCGTTAAGCTGTGTTAATAGGGTTTTTAATAAATCTCTATTATAATTAAGTTCCATTTTAAAACCGGGGTGTGTGACTGCTATAAAGAGTGTTTCATCTTTGATGTATACAAAAGCAATAGCTTTTTGCCATTTGGGACTCAGAAGATCGATAAACTTTTGGTAACACTCCTGCCGTTTTAATGATTTAAACTGAGGCTGAGAAGATAAATGAGACAAAATTATATTGGCTTTTTTCATAAAGCGATTATATCATCACTTTGCTGTATCATCTTAACAGGGTGTGGCTACAAAACTGACCCTGTCTATGTAGAAGAGACTGTAGAGAACAATACAAGTACGAAGACAGAAGGGTAAAGATGCAGAAGTATGATGTATTGATTATAGGTGCAGGTATAGCAGGACTCTATGCAGCCATGCAGCTACCTGCAAGTAAAAAAGTCTTAGTAGTCTGTAAAGACATCCCCTGGGAGTGTAACACGTTTTATGCCCAGGGTGGTATGACAACCGCTTTGAATGAAGCGGATATTCCTCTTCATGTCGAAGATACCATGGCTGCAGGTTCGTATCATAATAATAAAGAGGCTGTGGAGATCCTTTCTCGTACTTCACTGGAGACCACACCTGATATCATTTCCAGAGGAATGGAGTTTGATACAGATGAAAGTGGGAATCTTTTATATACGAAAGAGGCGGCACACTCTGTAGAGCGTATCATCCATGCAGGGGGAGATGCGACGGGACGTTATATGCACTACTTTATGATGGTACAAAACAAACACCAACTTCAGAAAAATACACTGGTCTATGATCTGCTTATAGACAATGGCAGATGTTTTGGAGTCAAAGCAACGGTTAATTATGAACCGACGACTATCTATGCGGATGATGTGATCATCGCTTCTGGAGGTATAGGCTCTCTTTATGCGTATAATACAAACTCCCGTACCGTTAGTGCTGATATTCATGGTATTTGTGTGGAAAAAGGTATAGAACTTGCGGATATGGAATTTATGCAGTTTCACCCTACGGTATTTGTTGAGACCCCTTTTGCAAGAAAACTGTTACTGACTGAAGCACTTAGGGGAGAGGGTGCACATGTAGTGGATGAAGAGGGAAGACGTTTCCTGTTTGATTATGACGAAAGAGGAGAATTGGCCAGTCGTGATATTGTGGCTCGCGGTATTTTCAATCATAAGCGAAAAACGGGACAAAAAGCTTATCTTGATTTTTCCATGTTCGAAGAGAAATGGTTTGAACATCGTTTCCCTAATATCACACATACTTTTGCCAGACTTGGCTATAAATTTCCGAAAGATAAGATCGCTATTTCTCCTGCATTTCACTACTCTAATGGGGGTATTAAATGCGATACCAATGGCTGTATAGACGGTATGGAAGGGCTTTATGTCATAGGTGAAGCCGCTAGAACAGGTGTGCATGGTGCAAATCGTCTTGCATCCAATTCACTGCTTGAAGGGGTGGTCTTTGCGAAACGTGCAGTGGACCATCTGCTTTCCAAAGAGCATAAAGCCATGAAAACACCTCTTTTTGAGAAAGATTACGGTAATATTCTGCACAAAGAAAACGATAAAATCTATAAACAAAAATTGCGTCAAGTGATGTGGGATGATATAGGGATTATCAGGACAAGAAAAGGTTTGCATGAAGCTAAAAATCTCATTTATGATATGAAAAATAAAGAGATAGGCAGATTACTTAAACTTAGACTAAATACTGCTTCTGCCATTGTAGATGCAGCACTTGCGAGAAAAGAGTCTTTGGGCTCGCACTATATAGAGTCTTTATAACGTTCCATGTATGGACAGATATGGCATACCAAAGAATTAGGAGAACAATTAATGACCACAGAGATATTACACACAGATTTGACAACCACATGGGTGGGGATCGCTTCACTTATCATATTTGTCGTAGGATACTACTTTATTGCAGCGGAAGATAAATACCTTATAAACAAAGCAAAACCGGCACTTTTTGCAGGAACAATGATCTTTATGTTGATCGGTGTCTATTATGCTATCAATGGTTTAGACGGGGCACATCTGCACCACGAAATAGAGTTGCTTATTTATGAGATCGCAGGGATATTCTTCTTCCTTTATGTGGCTATGACCTATATTGAAGCGATGATCGATAGGAATGTGTTTTCTGCTTTACGTTACAATCTTGTCTCTAAAGGGTATAGCTATAAAAAACTGTTCTGGATCACAGGTCTTTTGGCTTTCTTCATTTCTCCTGTTGCCGATAACCTCACCACAGCATTGATCCTTTCAACGGTATTGATCACCATTGATAAGACGAATAAAGCCTTTATTGTACCTTCCGCGATCAATATCGTTGTTGCGGCAAATGCAGGTGGTGCCTGGTCACCGTTTGGTGATATCACTACATTGATGGTATGGGTTGATGGCAAGGGGGCATTTGTTGATTTCCTTTATCTTTTCCCTGCATCTATACTGGGCTGGTTTGTCACGGCATTTCTATTGAGCCGTTTTGTACCGAACGGTACACCACCATTTGCAGCTGATGAAAAAAAGGTGTATATTTCTGCAGGTGGAAAAGTGATCATGGGTCTTTTCGCTTTAACCATTGCTTCAGCAGTTCTCTCGCACCAAGTGCTTCATCTGCCTGCAATGTGGGGAATGATGTTCGGTTTGGCTGTGCTTAAACTCTATATTTATAGAATGAGCAGAGAAGTAAGATATGATAGTGATGGTATTGTATGTCCTCCGGTCAATGTTTTCTCATTCATTGCTAAAATTGAAAATGATACACTGCTTTTCTTCTTTGGTATTTTAGCTGCGGTTGGCGGGCTTCACTTTTTAGGTTTCTTAGAATATTTCACGGCACTTTATTCTCAGTTTGGTGCAACTACCGTGAATATCGGGGTAGGATTCCTTTCTGCAATCGTGGATAACGTACCTGTGATGTCAGCAGTACTTAAGTCAAGTCCGGACATGGGTGCTTCTGCACATGCACAGTGGATGCTTGTAACACTGACTGCCGGTGTGGGTGGTTCACTTATCTCGTTTGGTTCTGCTGCCGGTGTGGGTGTCATGGGTAAACTTCATGGTATCTATACATTTGGTGCACATTTAAAACTGGCTTGGACCGTACTGGTAGGTTATATCGTATCTGTCTCTGTCTGGTATGTGCAGTTTCTTATACTTGGAATAGGCGCGTAACCTTACGTAGGTTTGGTTTATGGAATTAGTAGTTCTGAATATCCCTTAGAACTACTAAAAACGTATTTTTATAGTTAAGTTTTTTTTGAAAGATTTAACCATACATATACAAGGAAAGATGATGAAACAAGTACCTATATTAGTCTTAGACTTCGGATCACAATATACGCAGCTTATCGCTAGAAAACTGAGAGAGAGTGGTGTTTATACAGAAGTGGTACCGTATCGCGAGAGTATTGAAGACATTAAGGCCAGAAAGCCGCAAGGTATTATCCTTTCTGGCGGCCCGGCTTCTGTTTATGCGGAAGATGCGTATAAACCAGATGATGGCGTGTGGGATCTAGGACTACCTATCTTGGGTATCTGTTATGGTATGCAGCTTATCACACAGCACTTTGGCGGAAGCGTGATTGCAGCGGATCATCATGAATACGGAAAAGCAAAACTTCACATAGAAAACAATGGCGGTATCTTCAACAATATCTCAAATGACTCTATCGTATGGATGAGTCATGGCGATAGAGCAGAACGTATACCTGATGGTTTTGAAGTGATCGGAACAAGTGAAAACTCTCCGTATGCAGCTATAGCCAATGAGAGTAGAAACATCTATGCATTCCAATTCCACCCGGAAGTACATCACTCTGTTGAGGGTACTGCGATGTTGAAGAACTTTGCGAAGCACATCTGTGGTTGTGACAGTACTTGGAACATGGGGAGCTTTGCTAAAGAGAAGATTGCCGCGATAAGAGCTCAAGTAGGTGACAGAAAAGTCCTTTGTGGTGTAAGTGGGGGAGTAGACTCTTCTGTTGTTGCTGCTATGCTCAACGAAGCATTACCTAAAGAACAACTGATCTGTGTATTTGTGGATCAGGGATTACTTCGTAAAGATGAAGCAGAGCAGGTACAGGATATGTTTAAATTGGTCGGTATACCTTTGATCACGATCGATGCAAAACAAGAGTTCATGGAAGCACTGGCAGGGGTAACGGACCCAGAGACCAAGAGAAAAGCGATCGGTGAGAAGTTCATTGAAGTATTTGATAAAGAAGCAAAGAAACATACAGATGTAAGTTTCCTGGCGCAAGGAACGCTCTATACAGATGTCATCGAGTCGGTCTCGGTCAAAGGGCCATCAAAGACGATCAAATCTCACCATAACGTAGGTGGACTTCCTGACTGGATGACATTTGAACTGGTTGAACCGCTGAGAGAGATATTTAAAGATGAGGTAAGAAAACTGGGTCTTGAGCTTGGCCTTCCAAAGCATATGATAGGTAGACATCCATTCCCTGGGCCTGGTCTTGCGATAAGAGTCATGGGTGATGTGAATGAAGAGGCTTTGAGACTGCTTCGTGAGTCAGATGCGATCATGCAAGAGGAGTTGAAAGCTACAGGTTACTATGACAAAGTATGGCAGGCATTTACGGTACTGCTGAATGTACAGTCTGTAGGTGTGATGGGGGACAACCGTACGTATGACAATACGGTATGTATCCGTATGGTTGAATCAGTGGATGGTATGACTGCTACTTTTGCACATATCCCACATGATGTACTTGAAGGGATGAGTAGAAGAATCATTAATGAGATTGATGGGATCAATAGAGTCGTGTATGATATCAGCTCTAAGCCTCCTGCAACGATCGAGTGGGAGTAGTTTCTCCTATTTGATCTTATGGGAGTTTGTTCAGTCAGTCATGTGACTTCGCAAGCTTCTTCTTAACAACCCTTGAATCCAATACCAATGAGAAAGAAATAGAATCATAGCTATACCGTTAGATGCAAGTCCATTGTGTTACAATAGTATTTACAAATAAAAAGGAAATAGAATGATGAAATGTATCCCCGCATATATTAAGTATATTCTCCTAGGTGTGATGGTCGGTCTTTTTATTATCTTGTCAATCTTTTATACACATAGTACACTTCAGCTAGGAGTAGCAATGGTCTTTGCCATACTTCAAAGCCGCATCAACTGTCCCAAATGTGGTAATTCCCTATTGAAAGATAAAAATGGCTGGTATATATTTACAGTCAGAACAACCTGCCGTCATTGTGGACAAGATACAATGTTATGTGAAGTTGAACCGGATGCGGTTACCCAAAAGCGTTTACAGTAATTTTACACCAATACCATGACGTTTATTTGAGACGCTTCGGTGATAATATTTTAAAGGAATCTCTTATGAAACAAACTTTTTTTTACACTTTCTTGTCTGTTGCTATTGCTACATTTATGACCGCCTGCAGTGGTCAAATGGCTGATAAAATGGCTGTAGTAGGTACCCCTTCTTTATCTTCTAATCCTTGTACTGTGATCGATCAAAAAGTGATGAGATTAGATAGGTTCACCCAAGTGGTACAAAACACCAGTGCTTTTCATTTAGAAGAAAAAGCTGCAGCGCTGACAGTACCGGGGATCACGGTCAGTACAAATAGAAAAAAAATGCTAAAAGATGCAGAGAAAAAATATGCAGAGTATGCTGCAGAGCATCAAAAATACGGTTGTGAATCTTCTATACATACAAGCACTGCAGAAATGGCAGTGGTAAGTAAAGCTGCTCTCTTATCTGATCGATGTGATACTATCGATAACAAACTGATGAGACTGAATGAATTTATTGCGATGGTTAACCATACCAGTGCTTTTCATTTGGAAGAAAAAGCTGCAGCACTGTCAGTACCGGGGATTACAGTCAGTAACAATAGAAAGCAGATGCTAAGAGATGCAAAGAAGAAATATACAGAGTATACGGCAGAGCGCCAAACATACAATTGTAAAACACCTATGCCTATACGCACTGCCAACATATCAGATAGAAAAGAAGAGATCAATAAATCTGTGTCAGTGTCTGAACCATCTACTCAGAGTGATAAAAAAATGACAAAACCAGAAGAATCGACAACCAAGGTCAACCCTATCGGTACTGTCGATATGAAAGAAAAAGCTGTAGCACTTCCGGCAGCGGGAATCACGGTGAAAAAGAATACAGTGCAGATGGTCAGTGAGGAAACGAAAAAAGATGCAGAAGATACTGCAGAGCGTCAAAAGGAGAATGTTGAAGCTCTTATGACGGTGGAGAGTGCTCAAATAGCTGACAAAAAAGCTGTGAGAGGCAATTCTGATGTATGCGATGCCCTTGATAAAGAACTGATCGAACTGTATGAATTTATGATTATGGTAAAGAATACCAGTGCTTTTCATTTAGAAGAAAAGCTTCAAGCAATGCCGGTACCGGGGATTACGGTGAGTAATAATAAAAAGAAAATGTTAAGAGATGCAGAGAGAAAACGTAAAGAACTTTTAACTGAACGTGAAAAACAGGGTTGTAAATCAGCTGAAGAATAATAAGAAAATATATTTTGAAATGGGTGTAGTTTTGGTATGACAAGCGAAAGTAAAAAACATCTATCCCTTCTTATTATGGCTATTTCTTTTATAGCCTTTATCTACGGTACGATCAGAGCGATGGATATCGTAGACAGGACCCATATAGGTACATCTAATGGGTTCTATAGATCCTATGTTACGACCTCCCAAGAGATACAAGAGAAAGCATTTGCACTAACAGCGCATTGTTCCGATGAACTCTGTAAAATACAATCCTTATTGGATTTTGTGACCAATATCCCTTACCAGACCAACACTTTTCAGCAGTATTCTGCACAAAAAACAATACAGCAGAATTTTGGAGATTGTGATGATAAGAGTAATTTACTTATTTCTATGCTACATGCATTAGGGATAGAAGCCTATTTTGTTTTGGTACCTAAACACATTTTCGTCATTACAGCTATAGAGGATAAACGAATGGATAAGACAAAAGGGTTCTGGATCAATGGAAAGAAATACTTTATCCTTGAAAGCACGGCCAGAAATTCAAATATAGGTTTTCCTTTACGCTATACACTGGATCAGATCGATGTCATTGTCGAGCCATTCTCAAACGAAAAACTTTCTATAGAGAGTCTAGAGTGGAAAGAGTAAAGGTCATGTATACATTTTGGGGTAAATAAAAAAGTTCAGTTTTGCTTTTTCGGGTTTTAATTTCTTCCAATGCTTGATAGGAAGTTTCAAAGCGACGATACCTAAAGTAGGCACATTGTCAATGTAGTCATCGAGCATCAGGTCTGTTAATTCAGTTGTTTCGGGATTGTGCCCAACGATAAACACATCATCATATTTGTCTTTGATCTCTTTAATAATGGAAATGACATCCAGAGGTTCTGCCATATAAAGAGCATCGATATATTTTATTTTTCCAGTATAACCTATCTCTTTGGCTAAACCTTTGGTTGTGAGTTGGGCTCTTTTGGCTGAACTGGAGAGTATGAGATTCGGCATTACTTTTTTCTCTTTGAGTGCATTTGCCATGGTAGGGATCGCTTTTTCACCTCTTTTATTGAGACCCCTATCGAAGTCACTTTGACTCTCATCACTCCAATCTGATTTTGCATGTCTTATAAGGTATAAATTTTTCATATTTTTATTATAGCAAGATAAAGAAATATTTTAAAACAAAAATACTTTAGTCAATAACACTAAAGTTTCCTTCAGAAAACTTGTAAAATTTAGAAAAATATATTATAATCCCACAAAATTAATACACTATAGGAGAAATAGCATGGCAAAACATCAATTTCAAACAGAGATCGGTCAACTCTTAAAACTGATGACACACTCTCTTTATTCAAACAAAGAGATATTTATACGTGAACTTGTATCTAATGCTTCAGATGCGTTAGATAAATTTAATTATCTTTCTCTTACAGATGAAAAGTTCAAGAAGGATGAGTGGTCTGGAAAAGTATTTATTAAATTAGATAAAGAGGATAACTCTCTTACCATCGGTGATAATGGTATAGGGATGAATGAGACCGATTTGATGGACCACTTAGGGACCATTGCCAAGTCTGGTACAAAAGCATTCATGGAAAACTTGACCGGTGATGCTAAAAAAGATTCAAATCTTATCGGTCAGTTCGGGGTAGGGTTCTACTCTGTGTTCATGGTTGCAGACAAAGTAGATGTGATCTCTAAAAAGGCAGGTGAAGAGCAGGCTTACATGTTCAGCACTGACGGTACAGGTGAGTATGAAGTGAAACCTGTGACGAAGGAAGCGCATGGAACGATCATCTATATTAAACTTAAAGAGGATGAAAAAGAGTTCTTAGATAAGTGGAGAGTACAAGAGGTGGTGAAGAAGTACTCAAACCACATTGCATACCCTATTATGTTGAACTACTCTGAAGAGGAGACAGAAGGTGAAGGGGATGAAGCAACGACTAAAATGGTCCATAAATCAGAACAGATAAATGCGGCTACTGCACTCTGGACACTTCCAAAATCTGATTTGAAGAAAGAGGATTATGTAGAGTTCTATAAAACATTGGCCCATGGAGATAATGAACCATTGAGCTATCTACACAATAGAGTAGAGGGTGCCAATGAGTTTACCACACTTTTCTATATCCCTAAAACTGCGCCTATGGATATGTACAGAGCAGATTATGAAGCAGGTGTAAAACTCTATGTAAAGCGTGTATTTATTACTGATGATAACAAAGAGTTACTGCCACCGTATCTGCGTTTTGTAAAGGGTATCATTGACTCTGAGGATCTGCCGTTGAATGTCTCTCGTGAGTTACTCCAGGAAAACAGAATTTTGGCCAACATTAAGCAAAATTCAACAAAGAAGATACTCCAGGCTATTAAGAAACTAAGCGGTGAAGAGGCAGATACATTTATTGGACAATACAATAGAGTAATGAAAGAGGGTATCTACACAGACCATGTGAACAAAGAGTTATTGCTCGATATTGTCAAGTATAAAAGTTCGACAGAAGAAGGTCTTGTATCGTTTGAAGAGTATGTGAGCCGTGGTGATTCTGAGAAAAAAGAGATCTACTATATCGTAGGTGATGATGAAAAAGTACTCAGAAACTCTCCACTTCTTGAAGCTTATAAAAAAGCAAATATCGAAGTACTTATCATGGATGATAAAGAGGTGGACAGTATCGTTACTCCTATGATAGGTTCCTATAAAGAGTGGAACCTTAAAGACATTACAACGATTGAAGCACCAGACTCTAAGACGGAAGAAGAGAAAGAAGAGATCTCTAAAGAGTTCAAATCGCTTACGGATAAGATCAAAGAGGTATTGGGTGAAGAGGTTAAAGAGGTGAAAACCTCGACAAGACTGACATCTAGTCCATCATGTGTACTGAAAGACAGCTCAGATCCTATGGCGAGCATGGCAGCGATGTTTGCACAAATGGGACAGGAAATGCCGGAGATACCTTTGATCTTGGAGATCAATCCTGACCATGAAATGATCAAAAAGCTCGATAAACTTGATGACGAATCGCTCTTTTCCGATCTCTCATGGATACTTCTGGATTCTGCAAAACTCTCTGAGGGACTCGAACCTAAAGATAAGGGAGCATTCGCACAACGTGTAGCTTCGTTAGCGACAAAAGCACTCTAATTTTTCTTTATATTTTAGTGCACGGGCAAACTCTCCCGTGCCATTTAAATCTAACTATGCTAAAATCATTTTTCATTTAACATTGAGGCCATTACATATGAACATCCCAAATTTATACGAAGAAGTGATTGCATTTGGAGTGCTTCTTTGTGCTGTAGTAGCACTCCATTTTATGCTTAAATTGCATTACCAGTTTGCTTTCGGGTTGATGAAAAATACCTCTTCGTATGAAACACATGAGGCTAAAATAGAGAAAGCCAAACACTATCTCTTTTTTGTACTGAAGATGCTGTTATGGGTTGGGCTCATAGGTGTCTTCATATTTGGTAGTTATTATCTCTCAGAGGGGAAGAGTCTTAAAGCACTTCTCTTTACACTGTGGGCTAAGATACCAGAGGGCTTTTGGTTAGAAGCATTTTTTGTTATCATTCGAATAGCTGTGATCATTACTTTGTCACGTTATGTGTTAAAGTTTGTTTATGCATTTTTGGATAAACATCAGCAAAAAGCGATTGAAGATCGATGTGACAATTGCCGTGAAATAACTATTGTTACATTCTATACACGTTTACACAACATAGTGAAATATACAGTCCTACTAGGTATACTGTATCGTATTACACTTTTCTTCACCTTCTTGGATGTAGTAAGTCGTGGATTATGTATACTTCTTATAATTTATTTTATGGTATCTGTGGGATTGTTAACACTCAATGGGTTGACAATGATGAAAGAAAAAAGAGGAGTATGAATATGAGTCAGGCGTTAAAAATGTCACCACAAAAACGAGCCACACTTGTGTCAAGTTCGGTTGCAACACTTTTGGTGATCTTAAAATTGGTTTTGGGTATAGCAAGCGGATCAGTGGCGGTACTTGCTTCTGCAATTGACTCACTTTTAGATATGTTGGTGTCCGGGTTTAACTTTTTTGCGATTAAAAAGTCAGAAGAACATCCAGATGATGAATACCACTATGGTAAAGGTAAGATCCAAGCTATTGCTGCGGTCATAGAAGGGACGATCATTACTATGTCGGGTATCTATATCATTTATGAGGCGTTTAAAAAGTTAAGCAGTGGATCTGTGACCACGCTTCTTACCCCTTCCATTGTGGCAATGACACTTTCTATCATCATTACCTATCTTTTAGTTAAGTATCTTTTGAAAGTTGCAAAGGAAACAGACAATCTTGTGATCAAAGCAGATGCTTTACATTATACAACAGACCTATGGAGTAATGCTGCTGTTCTGCTGGCACTGGGACTGGTATATCTGACAGGAATTGATGCGATTGATGCGATCTTTGGTTTAGGAATAGGACTTTATATTATCTACTCTGCCTATGAGATCATTCAAGAAGGTATAGAGATACTTTTAGACCGTGCACTGGATGCAGATATGGTGGAAAACATTGCAAAGATCCTCTCGAATCATCCTGAAATCACAAGTCACCATTGGCTTAAAACTCGTACGGACGGTACCACTAACTTTGTAGAATTTCATATGGTTTTACGCCCTAATATGTTGCTGCTTGAAGCACACCGTATCGCCGATCAAGTAGAGGATCAAATCTTTTTACTAGATACCAATAAAAACTGGGTCATCACACCACACTTTGATCCTTATGATGACGAACGTATGAATGTGGCGATGCTGAATGGTGAGCATTTATCCAGAGTGGCAAACAAGTAATCATGACTCAAAATGATGGTATGATTTATCTTTTATCCCCTCTACGGAAGGAAGGAACGATACATCTACCCATGATATGTTTTTCGCTTCTACATTCAGCGCTAGATCTTTCAAAATGTGACACCCTTCTCTTTACCTCCAAGCAGGCGGTCAAAAGTGCAGAAGCATTAAATCCTGAATGGAAAAAATATCCATGTATAGCCATAGGTTCAGCAACGGCAAAAGAGATAGAATCTTTGGGTGGAAATGTGATCTATCAACCCAAATCATTTTATGCTGAGAGACTCAGTCAAGATATCATCACGCAATTTCAAGATAAAAAGATTTTATACTTACGTCCCAAAGAAGTCTCTTTTGAGTCCAAAAAATTTTTAGCCACGGCAGGGATAGCACTTCAGGAACAAATTATTTATGAAACATCCTGCATTCGCTATGATAAACAAGATAAACCAGGTAGAAATGCCATTATCATCTTCACATCTCCCTCGACGATTCATTGTTTCTTTAAAAATTTTCAATGGGACGATAGTTATACAGCTGTTGTGATAGGTGAAGCGACAAAAGTACATTTACCTGACGGGGTACACTACGAAGCAGCAGATAGACCAACAATAGATGCCTGTATACTAAAAGCAAAGCAAATTTTACTCACTTCTAACTCCAAATAGGTTATAATATATTTAGCCTAGGTGATGCGACTACTGTATTTGGGGTCCAACATTTATTCTTAGTGGGACATGTAGTCTCTTAGTGTGTGGATGTTTTCGTTTGAGCTTGACTTGGTCAGCGAGAGATCATCCCCTAAAGAGAGACTCTCTCCTACACCGTTGGCTATATAGGGCCGACTTGACACAGAACGCTCGCCCGGGTCTTATTAGTGACGATGTTTGCACGCATAGGACTTTGGAAAGGTCATTGACGGACAAGGAAGTTCGCCTTCTTACCTTTCCAAAACCCTCTACGCACAATGGTCATCCCTGCTAATCAGACCGCATATTATGGTGATAATTAAACTTTTTTCGGAGAATTGTAAATGAACGTATTGATAATAGGTGCCGGCGGTAGAGAATATTCTATTGGTTTGGCATTGACAAAAGATGAGAATGTAGAGAAGATCTATTTTGCACCGGGTAATGGAGCAACAGACACATTAGGTGAGAACTTAGAGATCAGTGATTTTTCTGCATTGGCAGATTTTGTTGAAGCCAATGGTATCGAACTGACTATTGTGGGGCCTGAAGCACCATTGGTCAGTGGTATTGTTGATGTATTTAAAGAGAGAGGTCTTACGATCTTTGGACCCACAGCCCAAGCTGCACAACTTGAAGGTTCCAAGATTTTTATGAAAAACTTTCTTGCGCGACACAATGTTCCTACCGCAAAATATATTGAAACGGATTCACTGCAGGATGCCTATGATTTTATCATGACACTTGATGCACCGATCGTAGTGAAAGCAGACGGACTTTGTGCGGGTAAGGGTGTGATCATCGCACAAAGCCATGACGAGGCAAAAAAAGCCGCAGGTGAAATGCTTTCAGGCAATGCATTTGGTGATGCGGGAACCAGTATCGTTGTGGAAGAGTTCCTGGATGGCTATGAGCTTTCTGTATTTGCTATCTGTGATGGAAAAGATTATGTGGTTTTACCTGCTGCACAAGACCATAAAAGACTTCTTAATAATGATGAAGGTCCCAATACCGGTGGTATGGGTGCATACGCGCCTACACCGCTGGTCAATGATGAGATCTATCGTAAGCTGAACGAAAGAGTGATAGAGCCTACACTGAAGGGTATGGAAGCTGAAGGTATGCCGTTTACGGGTGTACTTTTTATCGGTGTGATGGTGGTAAAAGGTGAGCCTATAATTCTTGAGTATAATGTACGTTTTGGTGACCCTGAATGTGAAGAGTTGATGCCACTGCTTAAGTCTCCGGCTTCTGAACTCTTTTATAAGGCAGCAACGGGTGATCTTAAAAATGCCAAGATAGAGTTTCATGACAAATATGCAGTTGGTGTCGTGATGGCAAGTAAAGACTATCCTTATAAAAGTACACCGCCTGCAGAGATCATTGTAGATGATATCTACCATGAAGAGGTAAAGGAAAATGCACATATCTCATATGCGGGAGTCACGCGTGGTGAAGATGGAAAACTCTATGCAACAGGCGGTAGAGTACTGGTTTGTGTAGGTATTGGTGACAGTATCAAAGAGGCACAAAGGCGTGCCTATATGTTAGTAGGGCAGGTACATTTTGCAGGCAAGCAGTGTCGTACAGACATTGCATATCAAGCACTCTAGGAAGTGGAGATGTCTGAATCTCTCTCCTTGCCTATTGCAAGTCTTCAAAAAAGAATTACTTCTTTTGTGATAGATGATATTGTTATCACACTGTTTTTTATTATTATTTTTTATGATCAGTTTTCTGCAGTTCTTTCAAATATCACAGTGGTAGATGAAGCAGCACTTGAAAATATCAATGCTTTTATCGCTCAAAACCTTTTGGTGGTACTCTCTATAAAACTCCTCTATCATACTGTTTTGATATGGCAAAATGGTATGACACTAGGTAAGTATTTTATGAAGATCAAAGTCATAGACTTAGAAACAGGAGAAACTCCTGGTTTTCAAAAGGCATTTTTACGTGCTTCAGTAAGAATTCCAAGTGAAGTACTCTTTTACTTAGGCTTTCTTATGGCATTTTTTGTACCGCTTAGACAAACGCTTCATGATAAACTCTCTAACTGCGTAGTTGTGAATGACTAAAAAGATCTTTTTTTTTCTTGTATCTATAGTAATGGGTGTGCAAATACTGCATGCTGTTTCAGATAACAGTAAGATAGAGATCACAGCAAAACATGTGGATGCGACTAAAAACTTAGTCAAAGCTAGAGAGAATGTGGTCGTATATTATGAAGATTCTGTGATAAAAGCATCTTCTGCATATTTTGACAAAAGCACGAAAATACTTGTGCTTGATGGTCAGATCGAAATGCTGGGATATCAAGGAAGTAAAGTTCATACCAATCATCTTGAAATTCATACAGAGTCGAAAGAGGTCACTTTTGACGAACTCTTTCTTATCGGTAAAAATGACGTGTGGATCTTTTCGGATGATGCACATAAAGAAGAAAGCAACTACACGTTGGGTGCATCTCTGATATCCAGTTGTGATATAGTAGATCCTTTATGGAAAATGGCTTTTTCAGATGCTTTATACGATAGTGATACAAACTATATAAAGATCTATGGTGCAAAAGTATATTTATGGGATATTCCTGTGTTTTACACACCGTATTTAGCTTTTTCTACTGATAAAGAAAGAAGTTCAGGGCTTCTCTTCCCTGCTTTTGGGTATTCATCCAATGGGGGATTTTTGTATGAACAACCTATCTTTTGGGCTATTTCTCCAAGAATGGATATAGAGTTTAACCCTCAGATTCGAACGGCAAGAAGTATAGGGATGTATAGTACGTTACGTTTTGTTGACTCAGCGTATTCATCTGGAAAGTTAAGGGTAGGATATTTCAAAGATAAAACGGAGTATATAGAGGAGAATTCTCTTCCAAATGGTAGTCATTATGGGGTAGAGTTCAACTATGAATCTTCTAAAGTATTTTCTCATAAATTACCCACTGGATTTACAGATGGTCTCTATATCAATACCACTTATCTGAATGATATCGATTATTTGAATTTACAGCAAAGTCATTTGAAACATTTTGGACTTATTCCTTTACAGGAATCCAGAGTGAATTATTTTCTTTATAACAATGATTATTATGCAGGATTCAATAGCAAATATTTTATCGATACAAGAAAAGAAGATAATAGTGATACATTACAGATACTGCCTTCTATACAATTACATAAATACTTAAGTCATTTACTATGGGATAATCTTACCTATAGTGCAGATCTCCGTATCAATAATTTTGATAGAGAAAAAGGTACAACTATGCGTCAGGCAGAGCTCAAGGTACCAGTGGAATTCACGACCTCCTTTTTTGATGATTTTTTGAACCTCTCCTTTGGAGAAGAGTTATATTACAGTAAATTCTTTTTTGGTAATGGAGAGTACCTTTATGATGATTTTGAGTATTATAGTAATATACATAAGGTAAAACTTTTTACAGATCTAACGAAAAAATATGATGGCTTTACCCATGTACTGCAACCCGCTTTATCATACATTAGACCTGGGAATGAATACAAGTCCCCTTCATTGTCTGCACTGGATGTGAACCAAACAGCATTGTTCACGGTAGGGTTACCAGAAGAGCACTATGCATTTAATTTAAGCCAATACTTTTATGATGAAATGATGAATTTAAAGTTTTTTCAAAGATTGACGCAGACCTATAACCCTGACAGAAGCTATGAGTTTGCTGATCTGAGTAATGAAATGCAGTACAACTGGAATGGGTGGAGTTTGTATAATAATGTGATCTATTCACATGAGTATGGTAAAATACGTGAGTCAGCCAGCCGTATTACCTTGAATGAACAAGGTTCCCATTTTAGTTTGGGGCATACCTATAAACAAATATTACCTGATGTACCGACGTATATTACCGGTAATATCAATGCAAATGAAGTTTATTTTTCTTTTGGATATACACTCAATGAACAAATGAAGTTGAATGGCGGTGTCACATATGATGTGGATGATGCATCAAGTAAGCAGTGGAGATTTGGGGGGAGTTATCATCGTGATTGCTGGAATGCTACAGCTTCTGTTCGACAAGACATTGTACCTAGGCCAACAGGCTATACAGAGGATACTACTTTCTATTTGCAGTTGAACTTTATTCCTTTTGGTGCAGTAGGAACAGAATAATGAATATCAATCCTAAAGATGAGATAGAAAAAGCGTTAGAGATATTACATCTGCCTAAGTTGATCAGCAAAGCAGATATAAAAAAACAGTACCATTTTTTGGCTAAAAAGAATCACCCTGACCTGGGTGGAGATGTTGAAAACATGGAGCAGTTAAATCATGCGTATAAATTATTGATGAAGTATATAGAAGAGTTTCGTTATACTTTTGATGAAGAAGAGATTTCCAAACAATTCCCAGGAGCAGATTATGCCCAACGATTCAAACCCTAATGCCTATTTTGAAGATAGAGAAGATGCCTCAAAACAGTTGATCGAGACGCTTCCTATAGAGCTATTCACAAAAAATGAAACGGTAGTGATAGGTGTCAGTGAAGGGGGCGTTTATTTTGCAGATAAGATATCCAAGTCTATTAATGCACAGATGGATATTTTACTCGCAGAACCTATATTGGCACCGAATAACCCTGAGTTGGCTATCGCAATGGTCTCCGAAACAGAAGAAGTGGTGATACATAAAGCACTGGTAGATGCATTTGAGATCAATGAAGACTATGTCTATGGCGAAGCCCACAGAAAGTATGAAGAGGAAGTACTCTCTTATGTCTATAAATATCGAAAAGGCAAGGACTTGATCTCTCTCAAGGGGAAATATGTTATCTTAGCTGATGAGTGTATAGAAACAGGACTGACCATGATGGTTGCACTGAAGTCGGTCATCGCAAGAGGAGCTAAAAATATTTTTATTGCAACACCTATATTGGATAAAGGTGTCTATCAAAATCTTCTTACGGTGTGTGATGGTGTATTTTGTCCTCATAAGATACAAGACTATATTTCGATAGAATACTATTACAAAGATTTTGAAAGATTGAATTTTGAAGAGATATCCTCCATGGTCCATGATCAAGAAGTAAAACCAAAAGAAGTAGAATAAATATATTTTTATGAAAATAAACATGTAAAACAGCATAGTATGAAAGTATTTAACAGTTAAAAGGAAAGAAAAACGAATGAAAGAACAAAACATAGAGATCAAGGTAAACAGTCTCGAAGAAAAATATGAATTTAATAAAATAGCAAAGCAGGCAAGTGGTGCAGTGATGTACCGACAGGGGAAAGCGGTACTGATAGCAGCTGTTGCAGTCGATGAAAAAGCAGTCGATGAGGATTTTCTTCCTTTAACTGTGCAGTATATGGAAAAATCTTATGCTGCAGCCAAGATCCCTGGCGGTTTCATCAAGAGAGAGACAAAGCCTGGTGACTTTGAAACACTGACATCTCGTATCGTTGACCGCTCTTTACGTCCGTTATTCCCTAAAGGGTTTCACTATCCTGTAACGATCACAGTGATGGTGGTAAGTGCAGATTCAGAGGTTGATATGCAGGTAGCTGCTTTACATGCGGCAAATGCAGCACTGTATGTTTCAGATATCCCAGTGACCACAAGTATCGCTGCAGTCAGAGTTGGTACAGTCGGAGATGATATCGTTATCAATCCGACACTTACACAACAGGCAGAGAGTGAACTGGATCTTTTGGTTGTTGGTTCAGGTAAAGATGTAGTGATGATAGAGATGCGTACACTCGCCACTGAGGGTGAAGAGGGACAAAGTGCCAATGAGTTTGATGAGTCAGCACTGGTTGATGTGATCGCAATGGCAGCAGAAGCTATAGATGCAGCATCAACTGCTTATGCAGATGCCTTTACTCCTATGGTAAGACAACCCCTGGACCTACCATTAGCTGAAGAGAAAATAGATGCATCACTGTATGCAATGATAGAAAAGAATTATGCAGCGGATGTCGAAAAAGCTATCTCACATATGGCAAAGAGTGAGCGTTCTACTGAACTTAAAAAAGTGCGTACGAAAATCATGGAAGCTCTAGAATCAGAGGGTAAAGAGGCAGATAAAGAACTGGTATCCAAAGTCCTGGAACGCTACAAAAAAACAGTGGTTAGAGCGATGATCCTAGATAAAAATATTCGTGCAGACGGCAGAACACTCGATGAAGTAAGACCTATCAGCATCGAGACAAATCTTTTACCTTCTGTACATGGGTCATGTCTTTTTACACGTGGCCAGACTCAGGCACTTGTCACGGTGACACTTGGCGATAAAAAAGATGCACAGATGTATGAATTGATCACTGAGAAAAACGCTCAGTCAGAGAACTTCATGGTACATTATAATTTCCCAGGTTACTCTGTAGGAGAAGCGAAATTTATAGGTGCGCCTGGTAGAAGAGAGCTTGGACATGGTAATTTAGGGAAAAGAGCATTAGAACCTACTTTAGATCTAAACTATGATGGAAGTATCCGTTTGGTCTCTGAAATTTTAGAAAGTAATGGTTCGTCCTCTATGGCGACTATCTGTGGTGGTGCATTGGCATTGCGTGCTGCTGAGGTACATACTACAGCACTTGTGGCAGGTATCGCTATGGGTCTAGTGAGTGAAGGTGACAAGTATGCTGTACTGACAGATATCATGGGGCTGGAAGACCATGATGGGGATATGGATTTTAAAGTAGCAGGTACTTCAAAGGGTATCACCGCACTTCAAATGGACATGAAACTCGGTGGTATAGACTTGGCTGTACTAAGAGATGCATTACAAAAAGCCAGCCAGGGAAAGAATCATATTCTTAATATTATGGAAGAAGCAGAAAAAAACATTGTTTCAAGTGCTGCACTTCCTAGTACAGAACATTTTACAGTACATCCAAGCAAGATAGTAGATATCATCGGGAAAGCAGGTGCAACGATCCGTGAGATCATAGAAAAGTTTGAAGTCTCCGTTGATCTTGACCGTGATGTAGGTGGCGTAAAAATTTCAGGTGAAGACAAAGAAAAAGTAGCAGACGCAAAAGCCCATATAGAAGAGATCGCTTCATCCCCTGTGAAAAAGCAAATGGAATATAAAGTCGGTGAAAGCTATGAGGGTAAAGTGAAAAAGATCGTAGATTTCGGAATTTTTGTTGAAATGCCAGACGGTTTTGATGCGCTGCTTCATATTTCAAAAGTAGCCAAAGAACGTGTTAATAACCTTTCAGAAAGATACAGCGAAGGTGATAAGATCACTGTGGTGGTCATGGAACAAAAAGGTAAAAAGGTCGAGTTGGCAACTCCAGAGTTTTTAGCTTAAATTTTTTCTTCTATACTTTGTCCATTTATGCATAAAGTACAGAGGGTTTGTTTCCTGTGTATACTCTAAAATTAGTTAATCCTTCTCTTCCTTTACTCTAGCTCTGTGATACCTAATTCCAAGATCGCAATGGGTTTATCTGATATCCTGCGAAGAGCAGGATATATGGTCTCCATTATTTCAACAAAAGATCGGTAGGGTTCATCTTTTGTTTGTGGTCCATAGACACTTATCCCGATCCAATCTATATATTTGTCACCAGGATAGTATTTTTCGATGCTATTCCAGCTCTTTTGCGGTTCTCCAAATGCATCTACATGAAAAAACCATGTAATGTTATCGACTCCATGTGCACGAAAGAGATCTATCATATATCGATAAGCATCACGAAAGCGTTCCGGCCCATCTTCTTTGTTTTTGTCACCATAAAGATGTTTGATTCCTCCTCCGTTATAGCTACCATTCCATGGAAACCAATCTCCATTGACCTCTGTTCCAAACTCCACAAGTAAAGGTATGTCTATTTCCTTGGCATCCATAGCCCACGCACTCAGTGCTTTATCAAACGCTCCATCGATGATCTTTTGCATCGTATATTCAGGATCGGGCCCGCCTTCATTAAAGTTGCTTCGTGGCATGAGCCTGATAAAAGGTATGTTCCCGCTTTCATGAATGGTTTTGACTTCAGATAGAGGAAATTTTATATGATCATACCAGTTATTGGAGAAATATGCCCAAACGATCTTCTTTTGCGCCAAAGCTTCAAAACATTTGATACGCTCTGAGGTAACATTATCCTCTGTTCCACCAAAATCTGGATTTGCCGCATGATAGATAGCTCCGAGTGGAGGTATTTGAAGTTTGTTGGAAACGATCTGTGCCTGTGATATAAAGTTTGATGATTTGATACCTTTTTGATAGGCCAGTAAACTCTCTTTGGATGAGTCTATCCTTAACTCTGTATCATTAAAGTTTTCATTCCACCATGCAACCGCTTTGACATTAGGATATCTTCCATTTGCAAGTGCATTTAGAGCTTCAGTGAGCCATTGGGCTTTTGTATGCCCGGGTAGTTCATTGCCGTATCCTGCCTGAAAGCCAACAAGCAGAAAGAAAACGAGAATCGGCAGCTTCAATAGGTGAAACATTACGCTTTTCATTTTTATCAGCTACTCTACCAATGAGGTAGCCCTTACAAACTCATATCCTTCATTTCGCAATCCAGGTATGATCTTTGAAAGTTCATCTGTTCCAAGATAGGGGTGATAATAGAAACTTGCAACAGCGTCACGTACGACTTTCAATTTTTTGGAAAAACGTATGATATCTGTAGATGTGATCGTTCTGTATCCTTCATTTGGGGCATCTTCTATATTGTGTATATTTTCAGGAATGACATAATATCCATAGGTATCTTTTCTGATGATATAGGGGTAGAATTGCCCGACAAATTTAGATTTATCACTCTCATCCGGATAGTAGATTAGCCTTGAATACTGTATCGGATAGACCTCTTTGATAGCACGGTAGTGGTCTGGACCGGCCATGTAGTGTGGTGCTTCCCATGCAAACGCTTGTATACTAACTACATCTAAAATAGTCCTACCATCTATGATTCTCTGTTTTGCCCAAGCACCATCATCATTTTCCGAAGGTCCTACATAGGTATAGTTACCATCGTTATTGAGATCTGTTACGATCATAAATTCAAAATCATCTGCTGTAACACCATTGTATGGATTGATGTAATCATAGAGTTGGTGTGTGAATCCATGCTGTACAATGTCTATACGTCTCTCAAAATAATACTCTTTTAGTTTTTCACCAATAGGTGATTCATATAGTTTAATCGTAGTATCAAGACCATTATGATAGACACCAAATGGATCCTCATATTGAGGAATTGTTGCAACATTAAATGGTATGTTCTTGCTTTGCATATAGTCTGCTATTGCTGTCAGATCAGAAGGATTTGTTTCTGCATTGACATCTTCCAGTCTCATGATCGCCTTGTGTACTTCATTGTGGTCTATACCAAGCATATCATGCAAAAGATCTGCAAAGGCTAGATATCTATCCTCTTCGGACATATATGTAAAAGGGATATCACCTACAAACCAGAAATTTCCAGACTGTGTAATATAGGGTTCATTGGATATAGATAAATTGAATGTTGAGTTTGTTTCAGCGAAGATAGTTGTTTTATTTTCATTGGAGATTAAAATGGTGTTAAGTTCCAGCGCACATGCATAGGTATTGTTCCCCTCATTATAGCAGTTTGTTGTATCTGCACCTGGTGTTGCAAAAGGGATAACACCCTTATAGAGTTCTGTATTTTTATACCAGACACGATTATAATCTGTGTCTGTACCAAAACTTGTAAATCCAGTCGACTCTTCAAATGTACTGACCCCCCAGTTGGTTGCATTTGCATCCCATTCTGTTTCTAATAGATCAAGGTTATAATTGATCCATACAACTGTTTTATTCTGTGTTGCGGTATCTTTATAGAAGTTCATATAGCTATTGTATTCGTTTGAACCGTTAGCATAATAACCTAATACATCAAAGGTAGTACCAAGATAGAATACAGTAGTAATATTTTTATCAATAATTTCATTGGATATATATGTATCAGCCGGTTTAGATGTAATGTTTAGATCAAAGTGACCCAGGAGATTTTCAAGCAAGAGTGCATTGATCTTTCCCTGTTCACCATAGGGACCTGCAGTATCGTACACTATCAGAACATTTTGTAAGGGAGGATTATTACTTGGTAAAGGAAGAGCTATAGGTGCCGGATCAGGATCAGCAGGTGGTGTTGTCACACCACTGCCGCCTCCGCCACCTCCGCAAGAAACGAAAAACAGAAGGTACATCAGCAATGTACCAAATTTAAATACTCTTTTCATTGTCAGCCTCCTTTCATATGATGCTTCATAAATGGCTGTTTATCTCATGGGATTCCTTAAAAGAAAAACTCAAGCATGAGTCTGAGTGCATGGTCATCTTCCGGATCTCCCGCATATTGATGGCGGTATTCCAGTCTTGCTCTTCCGGTATATTGATGCGATTTATATTCACGTTCATTACGCCAGAAAAAATAGGAGATCCCTGCACCTACATCAAATCTTTTGAGCGTCTCTTTTGGACCGTTATCGTTAGTGTATCCTGCAGAAGTACAAAGGTAAGGCATCCATGCATCTTGGTATCCGCTTTTCCATACATATCCGTGTTCATAGTTTGCATAGAGACTGTAGGTGCCATTGTCCAGATAGTAGACACTATCCATATACAGATGTTTCCACGGGTATTCTGTTGTAGTAGGGTAAAAGTCATAGCCATCAAAGAGTTCCCATGATGCTCTAAGCATGGTATCGTCACGACTCTCATCCCCACCTTTGAAGAATTTTTCTATAAAGAAGTAGAGTCTTTCATCTTCTAATGGTTGAAAACGTAGTCCTAGTGATGGTTGCCATGTCTCTGATCTAATGGCTAAACTTTGGTCTCGTACTCCAGCCAGTGCTTTGACATAGACTGTAGCATAGTCATTGAAAATTTCCGGTTTATAATGAAGCTCTAATGCAGAAAATCCGCCATAGTTGGCAGAAAGTATGGGAGATATTCCGCCGGTATTATTGTAGGAGTCAAGCCGCATACCATAGGTCAAATACCCAAAGAAATTTCGGTCCAATTCGGCTACACTGTATTTTAATTGATAGAGCTTGTCAATGTTTTCAGGTTCTTCCTGCTTCACGATATCGATACTTTTTTTAAAACTCTCTATAGCACCTTTTTTGTCCTTTAATTTAATTTGGCAGTAACCCAATGATTCATAATAGCCTGATCTTGGATTAAGTTCTGATGCCTTCTCAAATGCATCAGCTGCCTTTTCATACTTTTCCTGAGCATAGTACACTTGTCCGAGCTGTTCATATCTTACTGCATTGTTTGGTTCATATTGAAGAGCTTTTTTAATATGCACACTTGCTTCATCATAACGCTTTTCATGGATGAGATCATACGCTAACTGTGTCTCAGACCTTAGTTTATCTTCACGTGTAGGTTTTGGTTTGATCTGTGGTTTCTTTTGCACTGTTTGAGGTTGTGCTTTCTTCGGAATGATGTTTCTGTTACGCAAGTACACCAGTCTTTCTTTGTATTGAGGACGTGGGTCACTTTGATAGAGTGCTTCCATGAGTGCGATCGCTTTTTTGTTTTGATGATAATCACTATACTGATGGCTTAAATAGAGCTCTTGTTTGTCCGTTAAGTGTTCAAGCAGTGTGAGGTCATCAACGATAGAGAGTACTTGATTGACCTTGTGCTCTTCTTTATAAAACTTGATCAGTGAGACTGAAAAGTTAAATTTTTCTTCATTCGTAAGTCCTGCATAAGGGTAGTACTTCTCTAGCAACTGATACTGCTGTTCAGGCTCCTTTTTGAGATAAAGCACTCTTTTTAGATCTTCCGGGTTTTTCTTAAGTTCGTATACTTCCGAATAAAGTGTAATGATTTTATTTTGCATCTTGGCATTTTCATAAAGATATAACAGACGTGCTTTATTCTCATCAGAAGGTTCCGCATGATATATCTTTTCCATTGTTTCGATAGCTTTTGTTTCATCACCGCTTTTTATATACATGGATAAAGTATGTTCATTTTTCAAATCGACCTCTTCCATAGTTGCAATGATACTCTCTTCGTGACTAAACAGGTTTTCTTTTCTCAAAAGATCGGACCAAATAGCAAGTTTCTCATCCGGGATCTTTTGTGACTTGCAATGGTCTAAGTAGAAACGGGTTTCTGCAAACGCTTCATCGAAGAGTTTATGCGCAAAGAGTAGAGAGATAATTTCTAAAGATTCAGACGGACAAGATGACATGTTATATCTCGGATGGAGTATTTTTTCTAAAGCGGTATCGGTTGCTTCTTTATTTTCAGACATAATGGCTGATCTTAAAATGATATTATTGTTAAGTTCCTGTTCACTTCTTTTAAGCGTCGTAGCATCTTCTATAGAAGATGCTGCTTTCAGGGCTTGAGCATAGTCTTGCAGTTCAAAAGCGCTATAACCTTCGTAGTATTTTTGATAAGTAGATGGTTCTACGAGATCAACATACTTCCTAGCACATTTAAAATCTTTATCCTGCATACAGAGTACAACGACTCTATTGCCCGCTCTAGCATTCTTCGGGTCAATCTCTAACACTTTCAACAGAAGTTCTTTTGCTTCTTTGATCTTGCCTTCAGCAATGTAGTTATCAGCTTTTTGCAATCTGGGGTAGATTCGATATTCAGTGAATTCCTCTTTTACATGATCTACAGGGTTATTCACAACATTGGCATTTAAGAATGTAATACAATAAAGAGGTATAAATACTAGTATTCGTTTCATGCGTCGATCCTTGTAAGTTGGTCATCAGGTAAAAAGCCGAAATGTTGGCAACTGGTAATAAAGTCTTGGTTGTTTTGTGTTCTATACTCTAAAATTTCATCCACCATTCCTCTTGGAATCATTTTTTTCTTGAGTACGCTACGAAGCTGGCTAAACTCTGTCTCACTCAGATCATGGAAAAGTACCTTTTTTTGAATAGTTATGATGGTGCTTTCGTTGGTGATGTAAAGTTCGGTACGATCAGATAGCTTTCTTTTACATTCATCTACGACTACATCGACTACCTGCCCTGATGAAATAATAGGTTGTACATGATCGACAGTCTTGAGGATAATAATGTCATTTTCAAGCAATGAATAGTGATCGACTTTATTCATGGTCTCAATGTCTACTTCATCTTGGGATATGCCATGGATATATTTCAGATTGCTTTGTATGGACATCGCTTTTGCCAGATCTGTTTCGCTTATAATGTTTTCTTCTAACAGTAATCTACCTAATGCCTTCTGCTTACTTCTTTGTTTTTCCAAGGCCTGTTCAAGGGTAGCCTGGTCAATGAGTTTTTCTTCTAATAGAATATCTCCCAGTTTTTTATGGAATTTTCTGCGAAGCGGGAAATCATGGGTTGTTTTATCCCATGGAATCTGCTTCCCTTCTTTTTTAAGTTTAAAGAACTGAGCCAATGCTTTGAACATGGCAAAAAAGTTGATAAAGTTTCCCCAAATAATTCTTGGGATACTCAGTAATGCTCCTTTGATACCATAGACTTCATGGGTAAAATACATTCTCTGGATGATACGGTTAAGAAAGAAAAAAGCGTTAATGATAAGAAGGTACCAGAGTAAATCCCCTTTTTCAATGATAGGTGGGAACCACCATATATCCTGAGTGATTTTTGTATACAGTGTCATCCCAAGAATATTAATCACAAGAATATAAGCTAGTACATTCGCAAGGTTAGTAAGAATGGCTTTTCTATCTCTATAAAGAATATAGTTGGTTTTCACACTGTTAGACCATCCAAGTTGTTGCCATCCTTGAAGTGCAATACCGGTAATCCATCTTGCTTTTTGTCTGACCGCTTGACGGAATGTGGAAGGAAAAAATTCTCTAACGCTGATGAGGACCTGTTTTTTCCTGTTTTTTTCCTTACCATAGCTATTTCTGGTTGTATACTCCAGTTCAGCAGGTATTCTCACAAAGATGAGCTTCATATCCTCATGAAACAGCTCGTAGCCCAAATTATAATCCTCTGTAAGTGTATCAATTAAGAAGACGTCACCGTTGTGTATTTCTTTGAGTTTATCAATGGCTTTTCTGCTCAGGGCTGTTCCTACACCTGCACTTGGAACAAATCCCAAGATACTTTCTCTCACAATAAGGTCTTTCCCATGATTTTCTGCAAATTCATCTACATAATGTCCTGTAGTAAAATCATACCATTCTCTTTCAAACGGAAAAACAGGGATCTGGATGAGATCGTTTTTACCAATGAGGTGATTGAACAGCTTTAACTCCAAAGGGTGTATCAAGTCTTCCGCATCATGCAGAACAAACCCTTCAAATTCTATATTATGTTCTTTTTCAAATAAGAAAATGTCTTCAATGATGTGGTTGAGACAATCTGATTTATTTGTGGGCCCAGGGGTACGAGTAATAACCTTATGAACATTTCGATAATGCTCAACTACCATATCCACATCATGCTGTGTTTCGGGGTCATTAGGATAGGTACCGATAAATATATGATAGTTGTAATACTCAAAGCTTGAAGCAGCCAAGGCAGCCATATCTGCTATAACCCCTTTCTCCTGCCATGCTGGAACCATAATAGCAATAGGCTTTTCTTTATATTTATAAAGCTCATTAACATTAAATGGTTTATGTTTTTTGTATACAGTGAACCTTCGCCATATACGACGGACCCAATAATAACAATCTATAAAAAAATCATCTATACTACTTAGTAAAATAATAATAGCTGCAAAAAATACTAAATATTTTATCACTAACCAATATGCTACAACATAATCTACAAACTCCATTCCCTTTTCCTTGTCCTTTTATGAGGGGAAAAACAAATTTTATACGCTTTGTTTTCCTATATCCCTTATTTAATTCTATCATAATTTATTATATTGTTTAAGTTAAAATTAAATAAATCGTATGGAATATTTTTATACCGAAAGACAATGCCTTTTTTAAATATATTTAGATATAATTGCACCGTTATTTGAAGTGATCAGTAGGGAAATGTAGGCATTTATGTCTATGTTGGCGATAGTTTATTATCGTTTACGCTATCCGAACAGACTTCTAGAACAGTCCATGAGACTTAAAATCTATTAATTTAAAGGATATGAAATGAAAAAGTTTTTCTTACTTTTCTTAGCACTTGGTGCTGTTGCATTTGCTGGTGAAGCAGATGGTGAATCTATGATCAAAGCATACTCAGTAGTTGCTGCTGGTATCGGTCTTGGTCTTGCTGCACTTGGTGGTGCTGTTGGTATGGGTAACACTGCTGCTGCGACTATCGCTGGTACTGCTAGAAACCCAGGTCTTGGTGGTAAACTAATGACTACAATGTTCATTGCACTTGCAATGATCGAAGCACAAGTTATCTATACATTGGTAATTGCGCTTATCGCTCTTTACGCTAACCCATTTATCGGTTAATCTTAAAGACACTGAAAGGTTGTGATGGATATAATCCGTCACAACTTTTCAAACCCTCATTTTTTAAAGTCAGTAGTACTTTTAAACTACAAGTCTATGTGCGTCAGTGGTGGAACGGTAGACACGCTACCTTGAGGGGGTAGTGCCCTACGGGTGTGGAGGTTCAAATCCTCTCTGACGCACCATCTTTCTAAAACCTTTTAAATAGTTATATTTCATCCTGTATCTTTACTGTATTGATATCCATACAAAATTCGATTACTGCACTTTTTTATTTTCTGACATTCAAATGCTATTGTACATATTGGTTTAGGTTTTGAAGTGTTTCGTGTTTATATAGAGAACTAATTTGATTATCAAAAAGGTACATAATTTTATTTTTAAGGATCTATGTCAGATGAATGGAATGATGCTTGCACCGTCTTTTATAGGCGATCTTGTCTTGATATAGGCTATAGAATATAATCTATACATATATTAACTATTATCTATTTAAATAATATAATATTATATTTAGTCTTTTTTTTAACAAAAGTGTATGAAATGCCGTAAAATAGGGCTTTTTATTATATTTTTATCTTTTTTTAAGAATTAGTTGTGATATAATGATTCCATCTTAAAAACAAGGAAGTAGAATGACAAAAGCAGATTTCGTAGAATTGGTACAGAAAAACGGTGAGTTTGAAAGTAAAGCAGCAGCAGAGAGAGCGGTAAAAGCATTTATCACTTCAGTAACTGAAGCATTAGTAAAAAAAGAAACTGTATCATTGGTAGGTTTCGGAACATTCTCTACAGTAGACGTAGCAGAAAAAAGTGGTAAAGTTCCAGGAACTGATAAAACTTATACAAAACCAGCACACACAGCACCTAAGTTCAAAATGGGTAAAACACTTAAAGACGCTGTAGCAGGTAACTAAGTTCATTACCATATCTACTACCTAATGGTAGTAGATACTCTTCACGTTATTTCCCCTTACATGTTTAAAACACCCTATAACCATCCCTAAGATATACTACATTATTATTTTTTCTAAGGATGTTTATGCAATTACAACATACAATATGTTTAGGTGTGGCAGGGAACTTTGCACACCATTTAGAACAAGCAGGTGAACTCAAAGATTTCGAAAATGTCATGACTGCTGAACCTGATGCACCCAAAGGTATATTTCCTTTTTATCTCCCTGGATCAGATTCTTTTTTAGGAGTGTACTCTATAGGTACAGACAGACTTACCCTTCCAGAGTATGAAGCCAATGCACAAGTTGAACCGGAGATCGCTGTACTCTTTGATATAGTCTATGATGAGGGGAAAAAGGTCATTGATCTCATCGCTCAAAAATTTACTACGTTCAATGACTGTACTATTCGTAAAGAAGGGGCAAAAAAGATTTCAGAGAAAAAGTCATGGGGGCCTAATTCTAAGGGTATCGGTGATACATGGATACCTATTGACAGATTTGAAGAGGGTGGTGTGATGGATCATTATCATTTATGTTCTTTTGTAAAACGTGAAGGTATCTTACATCCCTACGGTGTGGATGCCCCACTGTTAGGATACTCTTACTTCTATACGAAGCTGAAAACATGGTTGATCGACAAAATGAACACCCAAGAAGATTTCGGACCTCTGGAAAACATCGCTGCACATCTTCAAGCAACACATTATCCTAAACAAGCCCTCATCTCTATAGGTGCGACAGCTTACGCAGAGTTTGGTGAAAAGAATTATTTAAAAAGTGGAGATGAAGTCTATGTCATTGCTTATGACCATCGTACAGAGGACTCAAGTATAGAACCATCGGCTCACAAGGTTATATTACACCAAAAAGTAAGCTCATAGTTTAAAAAGAATGAGGCTTACAGACATCACAAGCATACCAATCACTAGGCCAAAGATGGTGGTATGGTCATTACCATAGACTCTAGCAGCAGGTAAGAGTTCATCAAATGAGATATAGACCATAATACCAGCAACCACACCAAATGTGATCCCTAATGCCAGATCTCCCATGATAGGTACCAAAATGAGGAATCCAATGATCGCACCTACAGGCTCTGCCAATCCAGAGCACAAGGCATAAAGAAAGGCTTTTTTACGATCTCCTGTTGCATGATAGACTGGAAGAGCGATGGCCAATCCTTCTGGAATGTTGTGAAGTGCTATGGCTAGTGCAATAGATATCCCTGTAGTCATATTATTTAGGGCTGAGACAAAAGTAGCAAATCCCTCTGGAAAGTTATGTAAGGCAATGGCAATAGCCGTAAAGAACCCCATACGTGCCAGTGGTGCTCTATAGTTTTGGATAGTTTGTGTATCCTTGTTATCTATACTGTTTTCAATATCAAGGGTATGGTGGGGATTGATATTGTCAGGAATTAATTGATCAATGACAAATGAGAGTGCAATGCCTACAAAAAAAGCAACAAGGCCTAAGCTTTCACCTAAAATCTCTCCATATTTTAACGTAAAAGCATCTTGGGATTTGACAAGGATCTCTACAAATGAGACATAGATCATGACGCCTGCAGAGAAGCCTAGACCTACGGATAAAAATTTTGTATTTTTCTCACCGCCCCAAAAAGTAAAGAGAGCCCCAAGGGCAGTAGAAAGACCTGCAAACAAGGTTAACAAAAATGCAGGTAACATCTCTGCGATTGTCAATGCTTGCATCTTTCTACTCCATCATATTTTATTACATTATGAGATACTCACTATCTGTCAGCCTAAGTTTCAATCATCACTTTTTAGTGCATATTTTTTTTGAGGTCTGTTATAAACTCAGTGATATCATCATGTAGTGCCTGAAGATCCTCTTCATGTTCTACCTCATCTGCAAGTATTTCTGAGACGATGTCATACGTTACGATATCTTTATCTCGTGTCATATCTGCGAGTTTTGAATAGACTGAGATAGCACACTGTTCTCCTTTAATTGAATCTTCAAGTATACTTACTACATCAAAATCTTTTGGTTCTTCATATCCACAGTTCGTATGCGTAAACCACTCTTGTGGATTGAGGAGAGGAGTCCCACCAAGTTGAAGAATCCTGTCTGCTACCATATTTGCATGTCTGAGTTCATCTGTCGCATGCTGTGTCAGTTCTGCTATGGCTGCATCCTTCATAATACCCTTGATGACTTTGGCTTCAATGAAATATTGATAATAAGCCAACCATTCATCCGCATACGCTTTATTGAGCATTGAAATAATCTCATTGATATCTAAACCTTTGATAATCGAATTACCTCTTTTTGCCATACTAGATCCTTTCAAAGTTATTAAGGAAAAAAATTATCCTTTGTTCATTGTAACGCTATTAAACTTAAAGGGAAATAGTTCTTTTTTTATGTACTAACGAAAAATTGGCTAAAATACTGAAAAGAGATAGAGAGGGTAGAATTTGAAAATAAGATATTTTTTTCTGGCAGTGGTATTGGTAATATTTTATGGATGTGAACAGAGTAATGTTTCTAAAGCCCGTTTAATGGAAGACCCGACGAAAAAACAGGAGGCTGGAGCATCTGATAAGCAGGCATATAAAGAAGCGAATGAAACCTTGGAACTTCAAAAACTGGTCGGGGCCAATCAGATCGCTTTAGCAAAAATCGAATCAGAGAAACTTCAGCAACTTAAAACACTGGAACTGGAGCAGACAAAACTACAAGCGCAAGAGGCAGCTAAATTACAGGAGAGTAAATTAGCGTATGAAAAAGAGCTGCAAGGCATGAAACTTGCTCAGGAGAAAGAACTTACTATGCTTCAGGAAGAACGGCTTCTATCTAACCAGGGGAATCAAAACAGACTGTCCCAGATCATACTCATCGTAAGTACGTTGCTTGTATTGCTTATTTTACTACTTCTGCTATGGATCCATAAAAAGAACAAAGCCCATGAAACAAAGATGCATGAAGCCTCTTTAAGACACGAGGAGTTTATGCAAGCAAGTCAGCAGCATCATGAAAAGGTCACAAAAATGTTAGAGATCGTAGTGGATGAAAAAACAGATAAAAATATCAAAAAAGAGTTAGTGAAAATGCTCAAAGAACAGGGAGAAGACCCGGTTCTTTTATTAGAAGATAAAAAAAGCTAAAGGCTAGTTGCCAAACCAGCTTTTAACTCTGTCAAATGCTGATTCGAAAGTGCTTTTGTGTGGTCTACTCTCCACACCATAACTCTCTTGGAGTTTTTCGAGAAGCTCTTTTTGTTCATCACTGATCTTCTTAGGGAGTACCATACGTACTTGTGCGATAAGACGTCCTCTTCTTCCGCTATGTACATCAGCCACACCTTCACCATTGAAGACAAACTGTTCTTTATCTTTGGTGCTTTGTTTAAGCTCCAGTTCCAATTCACCATCAAGCGCAGGGATGGAGATAGTTTCTCCTAGGATCGCTTGTGTGAAGAAGACAGGTACTTCTATATAGATATCGTTTCCATTACGTATGAAGTTTTCGTCTTCTTCTACATGGAAGGTAAGGTAGAGATCACCACGTTGTCCGTTTTTGGCTTCGTTTCCATAGCCTTGTGCTCTTAGGCGGTTACCAGAATCTACACCGGCAGGAATGTTCACAGTAACGGTATCTTCTTTTTCATGATACCCTTTACCATGACAGCTCCCACACTCCTCTTTAATACTTTGTCCTTGACCATGGCATTTTGGACATGTTTGGGCAAACTGCATAGGCCCTTGTCTCATTAGCACCTGCCCCTGTCCTTGACAATAGTCACATGTTTCCAGTTTTGCATCTTTTGCACCCGTACCTTGACAGTCACCACAAGGTGTTTTGTAACGGATCTCTATTTTCTTTTCACAGCCAAAGACCGCTTCATGAAATTTTAAAGGCACTTCTATCTCAAAGTCCAGTGCATATTTTTGGCCCGGGTCTCTGCGCGCTTGGCCAAAACCGCCGAATCCACCGCCAGAGCCTCCGAACATAGAGTTAAAGATATCCATGATATCATCCATGTTCGCACCGCCAAATCCACCGCCCATGCCGCCTTGGCCTTCGAGACCTGCTTTACCGTAACGGTCATAGATCGCTCTTTTTTCTTCATCGCTGAGTACCTGGTAGGCTTCGTTGACTATTTTGAACTTATCTTCCGCTTCTTTATCATCAGGATTTCTGTCTGGATGATATTTCATCGCAAGTTTTCTGTATGATTTCTTAAGCTCAGCACCTGAACAGTCTTTGCTGACTTCAAGTACTTCATAATAATCTAAATCTGTCATTGATATATCTCCATAGCTAGGGAATGTTTTGGGGCGAATTCTACCATAATTTGGTTATAATCACAAAAATATAAATAATAGGTAGTTTATTATGGTTGTACATATCGTCACATTTAAATTTAAAGAAGAAAATAAAAAAGCCAATATCATACAGGCAAAACAGATGTTGGAAAATCTTATGGGGGCAGTACCGACACTAAGAAGTATAGATGTCGGTGTGAATTTCTCTACGGAAGAACGCGCGATGGATCTCAGTATCATTACGGTATTTGAAAGCAAAGAAGGATTGGATGCTTATGCGATACATCCAGAACATCTTAAAGTTGTGGACTTTATCAAAACAGTGGTTGAATACTCTAAAGTTGTAGATTATGAGAAGCGTTAAGAAATGATGAATAGTTTCATGATTTTAGCTTCGGAACCGAAGTGGTCGGAACGGAGTATAGCCATGAAGGCGGCGTCCTAATGAAACACTACAAGATAGAAGCCTTTGAAAACCTGGTGGAGGCCTTTGGTTCTTTACCTTCCATTGGTAAAAAAACAGCGATTCGTTTAGCCTATCATGCAGTGATGGAAGACGGATTTGGGGCTATGAAACTGGCACATGCACTGGAAACAGGTGTCAATGCCATACAAAAATGCAGCAAATGTCACAATATGAGTGAAGATGAGCTTTGTGCCATTTGTTCCGATCCCTACAGAGATAATACAAAACTGTGTATTGTGCAAAGTGCTAAAGACATCTTGACCATAGAAGAGAGTGGACAGTTTGATGGTGTCTATTATGTGGTTACTGAGGTAGGCGATCTGGATGAAGCACATCTGTTCTATGCAGTAGGAGGTGTGGATGAGATCATCTTTGCATTTCCTCCGAGCATTGCTACAGATACAATGATCCTTTACATAGAAGATAAGCTTAAGGGGCTTGAGATAAACTTTACGAAGATCGCCCAGGGTGTACCTACAGGGGTAGACCTGGAGAACATAGATGTGATGTCACTTTCACGTGCTTTAGAAGCGAGAGTGAAGATCTAGCAGTGTAGCGGATAGAGAGTCTATTCGCACTTCTTGTCTATATACTCCTGCACAAATTGACGTACCTCTGCATAGACAAAAGAATCTTTATACCCCTCTATTTTTCCACCGCTCGCATTGGGGTGTCCACCACCATTTCCGATGTGAGCAGCCATAGCAGAGACATCCATTTTGTTGTTACTTCTCAGTGAAAAATGTCCTCTGAAGTTCACATCCATATAGAAGTCATAGTCATCATTTTCTACCATACAGGCATTTCCTATGAGGGAAGTATTCCCTACATTGTAGCCAAGTATACCCTTATAGCCTTTGTAGTGGATGGTAAGTCGTTGTTTGTCCTTGGTAAGCAGGTCTGTGACATAAAAGGCAACCAGGTTGTCTTTGGTGTTGTTTTCACCTTGCCTAAAAAATGCTTTTTTGATCTGGTGTAGATCATCATCCAGTTGTATGGGTGCATCTTCTTCGCTTACTCTTTGTTTTGCAGCTTCTATAAGAGAGAGTTTAAAGGCTCTGTCCTCTGCCGGAAATAAAATACGGTTGACCTCTCGTGCACCTGAGATCATACCAAGCATCACTTTTCCATATTCGAACAGTGTATCATCACTGAGCCAGATATCGATGGCATTGATCGCATTTACGATAGTAGCGAAATCACTGCTCTTATCAAATTCATAATGTAGCTGCAGCCAGTCATAGGTAATAAGTGTAGCACAACGTGTGGTGTCAAGTTTATACCAGGCAAAACGTTCTGCAGCAGGTGCTCCTGTAGCATGATGATCAAGCAGTTGAAGTTTCGCACCGATACGTACAGCTTCATTCTCTATCCAGGTACCCTCTTTGGTAGTAAGATTGAGGTCTGTAATAAGAATGAGTGCTTCGATCTCATCTCCATGTAAAAACTTATCTTGTTCGATCTTCTTCACGATCTCAGCCAGTCTTGCCGTTACCTCCGGGCCATAGTTTGCATTATAGCAGTCGATGGTGTCGAAACATTGTTCTGAGAGATATTGACATCCGTAACCATCAAGATCGATATGTGAGAGGTGGTAAACATGTTGTTTCATAAAAATATGCCTTTTTGAGGGTAAAATATAAATGTATTATACAATGAAGTACTTGTAGGTCGATAGAATCGACCCCTGAAGAGATGTAACTGGCGATAGGGTTAAAGTATGTCGCCCAGTGTTAAACCATTTAAAAAATCATCTATCTTCGTTTGAAAATTGATGAGAAAAGGTGAGATAGCACAACTTCCTATGGTTCCATTCGGACAGGTACTCATGTAGCTGGTACAGTCAAACACAGCAGGTGCCTTACCTTCAGCAGCAATAATGATATCTTTTACACTGATCTCATTTACCTCTTTGGCTAAGATAAATCCACCATGCGCACCTTTGCGTGATTCAAGGATACCTTGTTTTGCAAGACTTTGTAAAATCTTTGCAAGAAAACTTTTAGGGATACAGAGTTCATTAGCCAACTGTTCTGCACCGATAGGACTGTCAGATTTTCGTATAGCATCTAAAGAGAGTAGAGCATATTCACTTGCACGGGTCAATAGCATAATCAAACCTTTTTCTTAATTAGGAGTATTTTACTCTAATTAACATTAAAAAATGATATTAAAAGTAAGCATAGCAGATATCAATATTCGTCTAAGCTTATTATGCTATGATTGCGTTCCCAAATAGAATTTTGGAAATTAAATACCAATCAGGAGGTCATTATGGCTTTAGATCAGGCGAAAAAAGCAGAAATTATTGCTAAATATGCTAGAGGAAACGGCGATACAGGTTCAACAGAAGTACAAGTAGCTCTTATTACAGAGAGAATTAAATACTTAACTGATCACCTTAAAACAAATAAAAAAGATCACTCTTCAAGATTAGGTCTACTTAAACTAGTAGGTCAAAGAAGAAGACTTATGAGATATCTTAAAAATACAGATCTTGCTAGATGGAACACTATCAAAGCAGATCTTGGTATTAGAAACTAATACTTTATCTCTTATCAGCCTTTGGGCTGATAAATTCTATACACACTAAACTACAAATACTTTTCCCATCCAATTCCCAAAAACACTTTATTTTACACACAAGTTACACATCAATTTGCTAACTTACAAATAGACATTTAGGCACTTTTTACTAAGTTTAGTCATATCAACTCAACTAATACTTGACAAAGATACACTCAATGTTGTATAATTGCCGCAAGCATTAGATATGAAGATGCACTATTTATAAAATTTATAAACAAAAGGAGGTCTGTATATGAGTCAAGAGAATGAAAATCTTGAGGAGCCTCAGGCAGAAGAACTCGAAGAGCAGACAGAAGGAGAGGAGACTGCGGAAGTTGATCCCCTTGAAGCTGCACGTGCAGAAGCTGCTGACTATAAAGATAAGTACCTCAGAGCCCATGCTGACTTTGAAAACACTAAAAAGCGTTTAGAGAAAGATAAAATGAATGCTGTATCTTATGCAAATGAAAGCTTTGCAAAAGATATCTTAGCCGTCATGGACTCTTTTGAGAACGCTCTTGCATCTATGGAGAGTGCAGATGAAGAGAATACTTCAGAAGTACTTGAAAAGATGAAAGAGGGAGTCAATCTCACCTATGATCAGCTTAAAAAGATATTGGAAAAAAACCATATCAAAGAAGTGGCGTGTGAAGGTGAATTCGATCCAGAAGTACATCAGGCGATCATGCAAGTGGACAGTGATGCGCATGAAACAGGTGATATTGTTCAAGTGATGCAAAAAGGGTATACGATAAAAGACCGTGTATTGAGACCAGCGATGGTTTCGACCTGTAAATAAATAAAAATAAAAAAGAATAGTTAAGGATTCAATATGGCAAAAGTATTAGGAATAGACTTAGGAACAACAAACTCTGCGATGGCAGTGTATGATAATGGTGAGGCAAAGATCATTGCAAACAAAGAGGGTAAAAATACGACACCTTCTATCGTAGCATTTACAGATAAAGGTGAAGTACTTGTAGGTGAGTCTGCAAAAAGACAAGCGATTACAAACCCTGAGAAAACAATTTACTCTATTAAAAGAATTATGGGTCTTATGATGAGTGAAGATAAGGCTAAAGAAGCACAAGAAAAACTTCCTTACCACATCATAGACAGATCTGGTGCATGTGCTATCGAAGTAGCAGGTAAAACATATACACCACAAGAGATCTCTGCAAAAGTACTTATGAAAATGAAAGAGGATGCAGAAGCATATCTTGGTGAGACTGTAACAGATGCAGTTATTACAGTACCGGCATATTTCAATGATGCGCAAAGAAAAGCAACAAAAGAAGCTGGAACGATCGCAGGACTAAATGTACTTCGTATCATCAACGAACCAACATCAGCTGCGCTTGCATATGGGCTTGATAAAAAAGAAGCAGAGCAGATCGTAGTTTATGACCTAGGTGGTGGTACATTTGACGTTACTGCACTTGAAACTGGTGACGGTGTGGTTGAAGTTATGGCAACAGGTGGAGATGCATTCCTTGGTGGTGATGACTTTGATAACAAGATCATCGATTTCGTAGCAAATGAGTTCAAAGCAGAGACTGGTATAGATGTAAAAGCGGATGTGATGGCGCTTCAAAGAGTTAAAGATGCAGCTGAAACCGCAAAAAAAGAGCTTTCATCATCAACTGAAACGGAAATCAACCTTCCATTTATCACAGCGGATGCATCAGGGCCAAAACACTTGGTGACAAAGATCACTAGAGCAAAATTTGAATCACTTATCGGTGACTTGGTAGCAAGTACGATCAAAACAGTACAAGGTGTACTTAAAGATGCAGGTCTTAACACTTCAGATATCAATGAAGTAGTGATGGTCGGTGGTTCTACAAGAGTACCATTGGTGCAAGAAGAGATGAAAAAATTCTTTGGTAAAGAGCTTAACAAATCTGTGAACCCTGATGAAGTGGTTGCACTTGGAGCGGCTATCCAAGGTGGGGTACTTGCAGGTGATGTAAAAGATGTCCTTTTACTTGATGTAACACCACTTTCTCTTGGTATTGAAACATTAGGTGGAGTGACAACTAAAGTGATAGAAAAAGGAACAACGATCCCAGCGAAGAAGTCACAAGTGTTCTCAACAGCTGAAGACAACCAACCAGCGGTAAGCATCCACGTACTTCAAGGTGAAAGAGAGTTCTCAAAAGACAACAAATCACTTGGTATGTTCGAGCTTAGAGATATCCCTGCAGCACCAAGAGGTGTACCTCAGATCGAAGTAACATTTGACATCGATGCGAATGGTATCTTAACTGTATCTGCGCAAGACAAAGGCACAGGTAAATCTCAAGAGATCAAGATCACTGGTTCGTCAGGACTTTCTGATGAAGAGATCGAAAAAATGGTTCAAGATGCTGAAGCGCACAAAGCTGATGATGAGAAAAGAAAAGCAGTAGTTGAAGCAAGAAATCAGGCAGATGCATTGGTTCATCAGACGAAAAAGTCATTGAGTGATCTAGGTGAAAACTTTGATGCGACAGAAAAAGCAAGTATTGAAGCGGCTATCGAAGAGCTTGAAGCTGTAATTAAAGATGACTCTGCAACAAAAGAGCAGATAGATGAAAAAGTAAAAGCATTGACTGAAAAAAGTCATAAGCTAGCTGAAGCGATGTATGCTAAAGAACAAGGCGGTGCGAACCCGGAAGCAAAAAAAGCGGACGATGACGATGTTATCGATGCTGAAGTAGAGTAAGTCTCTGCTTTGATAATCCATACTATTCATAGGAGGCATAAGCCTCTTATGATTGGAATAAAATTGAAAATAAGAGATAAAGATTTTTTATTTTGAGTTTTACTTCTTCTATAAAATATGACTAAAATCAAGTGTTATATGAATCAAAAGTCAAATGGATGCTGTGCCATCAACCATAGGTACGTACCTTCTTCACTAGTTGCTACATCAAACCGTATCGGTAATTCGGATACCATGGCACGTAGACTGATCCCTGCATCATATTTCATGTCATTGACAAGATCAATCGTGTATTGATCATGTACCCTTCCGGCTTCTGCAAACAGAACGACCTGAAACCAATCTACTTTTGCTGGTATCCAGGAGATGTCCTTCAGAGGATTGTAGTCGATGATAGCTCTGTATTCCGCAGCAGCGTAGAAGGCTGCCTTGTCTGAAAAACGATCTTGATCATAGCCTCTCATCCTATTAAATCCACCCAGTCTTGCCCCTTCCCACATAGGGGGACGATGTGCATCAAACCCGGGAGAGATCTCTGTATCATTATCCCAGGAGAATGAGTACCCTGTCCATAGACTTAAAGCCAGGACATTTTGTTTTGTGAAAGAAAAAGTGTCAAGTTCAAAGTAGTGATTATACTTAAACTCTAAAAAGTCCCAACTCTGAAGGGAGTCTCCCCAGCCAAAATCTTTTGAGTATTGCAGTTGGAACTGGTATCCTCTAGAGGGGTTAATATCAAAATCCGTATTATCATGTGTAAGAAAAAATCTCAGCCCATTGGTATTCCATGTGGGGCGAGATGTCCCGTTTTCCCACCAAATAGAATCTTCCCACATCTCTGTATTCTCTGTATTGTCTGTTTGGAAAAATGTTTTTATCCCTACAGAAGTTCTACCGGTTATGAAAGGTACACTGCCTCCACAATCCTCTCTACCTACACAAAAACCTCCTTCCAGTCTATAGAGGCCTTCAGGGTTGTCCACTCCTTCTCCTATGGGAAGTGTGTATCTGAAGGTAGTGGTAAAGAAATCTGAATCACCTGAACTTATGTAGACATCATCTTTATGAGATGTATGTGAGCCATCTATATAGTAGCGGTTTTTTGGGAAATAACTTTTGAAAGCCATAAAAGAAAAAAAGAGTCGATCGGTGTAAGGAAGTTTATAGTCTGAAAAGGAAATAAATCCTCCGGAAAAGGTCGCTTCATCCGGCTGCTCATTGATGGTCACATCTTGTGGAAGGCCGGTAAAGAGTGTGGCTGTAAATCTAGTTTGAGGTTGGAACAAGCTTCTTCTCATTGTACTTATCCCTCCTGCAAATCCTGTAGCATCACTGGAAAATGCATAAGGTAAAAAGATCCATGTTTTACATTTTGTTGTATTACTGTCATTTTCCACTGCACTTAAAAGTGTGCTACTTAACAAAATAAATAATAAATACTTTTTATTCTTCATTTGACTATTATATCCAAAATATTACTTTGGATATTTTAGGCTATAATACATCTATGATAGCGATACGATTTAAGGATAGAATATGGAAATGAAAAAGTGTAGCACACTTGAAGAAGCGAGAAGTGAGATCGATAGTGTGGATAGAGAGATAGTAGAACTGATTGCTAAACGCAATGAGTATATTAAACAGATCGCACATTTTAAAACCAGTGTGGAAGAGGTCAAAGCAGAAGATAGGATAGCAGATGTGATCGCCCACGTAAGAGAACAAGCCATTTCCCTTGGTCTGTCTCCTAATCTTATTAATGATCTCTATGTAAGAATGATAGATGAGATGGTGGAAAGTGAGATCTCTGAATTTAAGAATGCCCAGAGATATTAATCTTCACACGCATCGTCGTCTGAGTCTGTGACTGCATTGACCGCTGAACCCGCTACATCTACAGTCGTACCTACGACAGAACTTGCAACAGAGATGGGTGCTGTTACGACTTGTGTACACCCAGAAAATAACAGCAGAGTGATGAGTATATAGAGTGTTGATGTTGATCTTTTAAGTTCTGGCATGGTGTGTCTCCCTGTACTGAATCGTTGGTCATTTTGATGCGGGATTATAGCATATACTCTTTGTGTACTCATCTACACAAAGAGTATGATAAAATATATCATTGAATTAAAAGAAGGGTTAGCATGAATATCTTACTACTTGAAGATGATGTGATACTACAGGAGATCATGGAGGAGTTTCTTGTAGAAAAAGGGTATCAAGTAGAGAGTTTTTTTGATGGTGAAAAAGCACTTGACGCGATAGGTTCCGGTTCTTATGATATGCTGCTTTTAGATGTGAATGTACCCAATATTGACGGTTTTGAAATACTCTCCTATCTACGTGAGATCGGTAATACAACACCAGCGATATATATCACCTCTCTTTCAGGGATAGAGGATCTCAAAAAAGGCTTTGATCTGGGTGCAGATGATTACTTGAAAAAGCCTTTTGAACTTGAAGAATTAAATGCCCGGATTGAACATATTGTTAGACTTTACCGATTACAAGAAGAGATAGAGTTTGACGGAATGAAGTTTATTCCCAAAGCACATCAAATTTTTCTAAAAGACGGTGTGATCGAAATGAGACAGAAAGAATCACAGGTACTGGAGTACTTTATCCGCAATATAGGAAAGATCATCTCTTGTGATGAGATCATAGAAAATGTCTGGGATGATGAAAATATTCCTGCCCATGCGACCATACGTACGTATATTAAAAATCTGAGAAAGATGTTTGATAAAGAATATTTTGAGAACATAAAAGGAGAAGGTTATCGTTTTAACATCGTATGAGCGTAAATCACTTTTTAGTTTTTTAGCTGTTTATTTGATATCAGTCTTTATTTTACTTGCTATCATAGGATACCTTTTCTTTGAAAATAACCGTGTTTCTATGCAAAATGCCATGAAATTTGAAATGATGTACCAGGCACGCATGCTGTCATCATCCATCGTGATGAAGGCTATGGACGATGGTGCAAAAAACGAGATGGATTTGGCGAGTCAACATGACTTTTTAAAACATTTAAAACATTGCCGTTTTCAAGTAGGATACTATGATAAGGACAAACAACCTATATACTCGGAAGTCGATGAGTTTAAAGTAACGGATCAAAGCTTCTTTATTGAAGATGGAAGTGCTTACACAGTTATGGAAGATAAGAGCGACCATTTAGGTGTGCATTATATCGTGTTAAAAGAGAATGCGCTTTCAAAAAATGTACAGAGTTTACGTATCAAGATCATAGGCTATCTGGTATTATCATTCATACTGATGGGAATCGTAGGATATTTTTTAGGCCGCCTGTTTCTAAGACCTGTTAGAGAACAGATAGAGTCATTGGATAATTTTATTTCAGATACTACACATGAACTCAATACACCCATTTCAGCCATATTGATGACGATACAGTCTCTTAAAGATATCGAGCCTAAAAAATTGCAACGTTTGGAAGCCAGTGCCAAAAGGCTTTCTGTGATGTACAGTTCTCTCACCTATAGACTTGAGGGGAAGGTAGAGCCCTCAGAAGTATTGTGTTTTTCCGATGTGGTAAAAGAGAGGGTTGAGTATGTGAAGGAACTCATTGATTCCAAACGTCTGCATATATCATTGGATCTTGAACCTACAGAAGTGCTGATGCCTAAAACCTCTTCATATAGACTCATAGATAATTTACTCTCTAATGCCATTAAATATTCTGATGTAGGAGATAGCATTGGTATTACGTTGAAAGATCATGTCTTAAAAGTGAAAGATACGGGGGTCGGTATAGATAAAAAGGTACAGGAGGATATCTTTAAACGTTATTATAGAGAAAATGATGAACGTGGAGGTTTTGGGATAGGATTGAATATCGTACTTGCTATTTGTAAACAATACAAAATAAAATTAGACCTGGAGTCTAAAAAAGGAGAAGGAAGTACTTTTATACTTACTTTTCCTGTCGTAAAAAAATAAAGTTATTCTACGCTGTCCATAAGGATACCAATGATATCGGTCATGGTGAGGATACCGTAAAGTTCATTATTATCAATGACGAGTAAACGTTTAATACTGTTTTGTACCATCATTCTTGCCGCATATTTTACATCCAGTTTTGCAGAGACAGAGAAGGCCGGCGTTGTAGCGATGTCATAGACATTCAGCAGATCTATGTCACCATCTTCTGCAACAATACTTTGTAAAATATTTTTAAAGGTCAAAAGACCATAGGCACCATCTTCTGTGTTTTTATCTACAATAACAGAGCGTACTTTATGTTCTTTCATTAACTTTAGTGCTTCTCTTACTGTAGACATCGGTGAGATCACTATCAATTTTTTTTTAGGTGTCATTACATTTTCTACTAACATCTATTTCTCCTTTATATCATCGATTTGATATCATGTTCAAATTTGTGTAACTCTTTTGTATCAAGACCTGCAACATGCGTTAATGGTAGCGTAAATGCCAAGCCACTGTTTTCCGGGTTGTCCAGATCGAACTTTTCACGAAGTAATCGCATGACCTGCAGTGAGAGTTTTCTTGGTAAGACAAAAAGCAGCACAGAGACATTTTCTTCAAGTGTAAGACCAAAGAATACCTTTTTCTCTTCAAGCCCGATATTCTTTCCATGTAGGATGGTCACAGAGCCTGCTCCTGCTCCCTTGGCAGCTTCGATAGCGGCTTCTTCATCTTTATCTTGTATGATGACGATCAGTGCTGTAAATTTCATAATACTTCTCCTTCAATATTGGATGGTTCTACCTTCTGTCTCTTTTTATAATACTCTGCATGAATACCATACCCCATCACAGTAAGCATTGGAAACAGGGAGGCAAAGGCAATGAGACCAAATCCATCTATCAATGGATTACGTCCCTCTATGTTCTCTGCCAATCCCAAGCCCAGTGCTGCCACCAATGGTACAGTGACCGTTGAAGTAGTAACCCCACCACTGTCATAGGCAATAGGTATAATGTAATTTGGTGCGAAATAGGTAAATATAATAACAAAGATATAGCCTACAATTATATAGTAATGTATCGGATCACCGGCAACGATACGGTATGAGCCTAAACCAATCCCAATAGCTACACCAAATGCGACTATCATTCTAAGTATATTTTGTTTAATTTTCCCTTCACTTATCTCTTCTGCTTTGATTGCTATAGCCAAAAGAGCAGGTTCTGCCATCGTTGTAGAGAAACCTATGAGAAATGCAAACAGATAAATAAGCAGGTTGTTGCCCATATCTGTGAGCTGAAAGGCAATCGTCTCTCCTATAGGGAAAAGCCCCATTTCAAGTCCTACGATGAATGCATACAGTCCCAGGATCACCATAATGATACCAGTAGCTATTTTATGTAAGTGTGCTACAGGTTTTTTGATAATGAGATACTGAAAAAAGAATATGACTATGAGAATAGGGGCAACATCCTTGATCACACCCAGAAGTTCCATAAAGGTATCCATTGCAGAAAATGTATATGCAGTTGCTGCAGACCTTACAGTTTCAACTACTTCTGAAACAACGGGTGCTGCGCTGCTTGTCTCTCCTAAACTATAGACAATAATGCCGTAAATCTGTACAAATATCATAGGTGTCAGAGATGCAAAAGCGATGAGACCAAAACCGTCTATGGCAGGGTTACGGCCTTTGATACTTGAAGACAAACCGATTCCCAGTGCAGCAACCAGTGGCACTGTGACCGTAGAAGTGGTGACTCCTCCACTGTCATATGCCAGTCCTATGATCTCTTTAGGCGCAAAAAATGTTACGAGTACGACCAAGATGTACCCTGTAATGATATAGTAGGCGATAGGATGACCCAATAAGATACGAAGTGTCCCCAATGCAATGGCAAAACCTACAGAGAGCGCCACGGTCATACGGAGCCAGAATGCATCTACCAGACCATTAGATATCAGTGCAGCCTTATCTGCAATAGCGATAAGTGCAGGCTCTGCGACAGTGGTTGAAAATCCTATGGTAAAAGCAAAAAGCAATAGCCAAAAGACCGAGCCTTTTTTAGCAAAGTCTATGGCCAATCCTTCACCTATAGGGAAGATACCCAGTTCAAGACCACGGATAAAAAGCGCCAATCCTACAGCGACGATTGTAAGACCTATGATGATCGAAGTGAGATTATCAGGCACAGTTCGGATGATAATACCTTGAAACAGCGCCACGACAATGATAATGGGAAGGAGATCTTTAAAAGAATTTTTTAGATCTCCGTAAAATATATTTAAACTTTCTTTCATAGAAAGAAATTATATCTATTATAAGATTATTATATGCCATAAAAGTATATTTTCTTCGATAGAAATGTAAAATTGTATCCTATGGTTTCAAGTCTCACAGTTCAGGGTTTAAAACTTAATCTTTCTTCGGTTTACATCCAGTATTGATCCCAAACAGGGCATAGGGTGGACACCATCCGATGATCGCAGTAAAGAGAAGTACGCCTCCAACCACATCAGCAATGATATTGCTATTCATGATACCCCAACCCAGTAGTGCTACACCCAGTACAATCCTAATGATTCTATCTACTTTTCCTATATTGCATGTCATGATCGACTCCTTTAATGATGATAATGCCATTATGACATAGTGGTGGGGAGTAAGTGTGTAACGCATGTTGTATCTTTGTAGCATAGAATATGTAATCTTACCTCTCTACAAAGATTTTGCGGTATATTTTCATTTTCAACATGATATTGATTTGTAACTACGGTACAGGAAATGGTGAAAATGATTCAAAAGTATTTTTTTGTTTTTATTTTAATAATTGTTATCAATTTAATAAACTCTTAAGAATTCTTTTGATAAATTTCCGCCTAGGTAATAATTTAGATAATAATTATCAATTTAAATGAAAAAAAGAAAAGGGAATACAAATGAAAAGAGTAACTACGGCATTAAGCCTAGCAGCTATATTGGCAACAGGAGTTCAAGCAGCATCACTAGAGGAGAGAGTGACAGCATTAGAAGAACAGAACACAGTACTTACAGAAGAGGTACTTGCTACACAAACAGGTGGTTTTACACTGGTAGACACACAAAAATCATACAGCGGTATGGGACCAGCAGCTTCTAAAGTCTATTTCTCTAAAAACCCACTCTCTATAGGTGGATATGGCGAGATGTTCTATGCAAATCCTGATAATGGAGATGATTTTGCAGATGTCTATAGATTCATTACCTATTTTGGATACAAATTCAATGACTGGATCGTACTGAACACAGAGATAGAGTTTGAGCATGGTGCTGATGCTGGAAATGGTGGTAAAGTAGTTGTAGAGTTTTTCTATCTTGACTTCTTACTTAGTGAGCAAGCTAACTTAAGACTCGGGCATGTACTTACACCAATGGGGCTGGTAAACCTCAGACATGAACCGACACTCTTCAACACAGTACAAAGACCAGATATTGAAAAACACCTTCTTCCAAGTACTTGGCATGAAAATGGAGCATTGGTCTATGGTAGATTCGACAGTGCAGATATTGACTATACAGTGGGTATGATCAATGCATTGAATCTAAACAGTGAATATACAAGAGGCGATGATACTCAGAGTAAATGGATAAGAGAAGGTAGACTCGGTGCGAGTAAGGATGCATCTTTTGAACCTGCATTTGTAGGACGAGTGGATTATACTGGTATCAATGGACTGATGGTTGGTGCTTCTGTATATTATGGCGAAGGTTCAAACCTTAAAGATCCAAAAGCAACTGATCCAATTCAGGATGTATCTGGACTCACCACTACAATGTTTGATATCCATGCAAGCTATGATAACGGTCCATTCTCAATGTACGGGCTTTACACACAGACAAACTTGGATGGTGCAGAGAAGTTAAGTGGTAATGCAGTTGAAAAAGCAAGTGGTTATTATGTGAATGCATCTTATGATGTCTCTTCGTTAGTAGGACTTGATTATAAATTACCGGTTTTTGCACAGTATCAAGACTTTAACCCTGTAGAAAAGACAGTGAATGGATCAAATGAAGATACATTTCAGACAGAAATTGTTACAATCGGTTTAAATTTCTTCCCTGCAGATCAGGTGGTCTTGAAAGCTGACTACGCGATGAAAGAAGTGAATAATGTAGATACTAATACATTTTCTTTCGGTCTAGGCTTTATATTTTAATACGTGGATACACAATGAAAAAAATCTTGTTTACACTGCTACTCGGGACACTGCTGTCCCAAAGCAGTGTTGCCGGTAGCAAAGCGTCTGTAGATGATGTGATCAAATCTTCATTTACCGATGTGACTACCATAGATCCAAAACAGATTATACTGACAAAAAAACAGTTTTCTCAGGTACAGTCCAGAGCGAAAGCAGCTGTGAGAACTAAAATTTACCGTTATTACGATATTAAAAGTCAAACTGAAAGATTAGGATATGCGGTATTGATAGCAAGAAAAGTAAGAGGAAAGAAGGCCACAGTACTCTATGCATTTGATAACTGCGGTACCTTGAAATTTACGGAAATTATGGCATTTGGCGAACCACCGGAGTACATACCGAACAAAACATGGATGGGCCAACTGCAGAATAGAGATGCGTCGGCAACACTGACCGTAGGAAAAGATATCCCTACGATCAGTGGTTCCACTCTTTCTGCTAGGTCGATCACAGAAGGTGCAAGAGTAGCCAGAGCCATTTATGAAATTGTTTTGAAGTAATCGATTATGAAATTTTTAGTGACAAAAGATCTGGCACACTCTACCTTACTCAGTTATCTGATGGGCAGTGTTGTATTTGCGATATTTCTCTATCTTGGATTTGATGCAGTGCTTCACGCGTATGTTATCGGTTTGGATATCGATAGTGCTTCAGTGACACTTTTTGGGGATGTAGAGAACTTTGTAGAACCAATACTGATAGATTCACTGCTGCTTCAAGTGCATATTGATCTGTTTATGACACTCTTTGCACTCTTAATACTTTCCTCTATCTATATTCGTCTTTATTCGGATAAAGTGATGACAAAATGGGTTGTACATCTTCTCTTTATCATGGGAATGTTAGCACCTATGACATTGTTACTTGCCTATTTTGTCAGTCCGTCATTTACTGCTATGTGGTTGATCAGTTTTGTACTATGGCATGTGCTGGCTTCTATAGTTGCTATTATCATTTTAAAGAAACTCTTGTTCAAATGAAAAATATAGCACTCTATAGTCTTCCTATCAGATATATGCTCATTTATGTTCTTTTGATCTTAATGAGCGGAATATGGCTTTTTTTACTTTCTCAGGGCTTAGAGTGCAGTGACACTGTGATAAGTACACTGAAAAATATCATAGCATCTCCTGTAGAAAAGAGTGTAGAAGGTCTGATAGAAGTAGCTACGCCGCATCTTTTTGCTATAGGAACACTGATCTTTGTCACAGCACATTTTATGTTATTCAGTACCAAATTTTCACAAAAATTGTCTTTGATCGTGGCAATGTTTCTCTTTGTTTTTGCATTGTTTGATATCTTTTCTTATTTTGCCATTGCCTTTGGACTTGTGGTATCGGGATGGATCAAACTCGTAGCACTTTCAGGTTTTGTACTGTTATTTTTACTTATACTTGGACTGGTCGGGTTTTCCTTATAATCTAACCACTCTATGTCAAGGAGATTGGTTAAATTTCCATAAAGTATCTTTCCTTCTTTATCTACCAGTACAAAACCAATCTCTTTATTTTTTTTTAAAAATGCCAATGCTTCTGTTCTGGACATGACAGAAAGTGCTGTGGCATAGGCATCGATCTTTGCATTGTTTGCAGTGGTAAAAAGTGATACGGACACAAATTCACGGCCCTGTGAAGCTGTTTTTGGATTGATGAGGTGATGTTCTGATTGTGTGGTGGCAAATCTCCTGTAGGTCCCGCTTGTAGAAATGGAGAGCTGAGGGTTTTTACTTTGGATTTTGGCAAATGTCTGTTCAGAGTAGGGTGACTGAAGATAAACCTCACAACGATCCAAACATCTGATATCTCCGCTCAGAGCGATGGTCCCTTTTGTAATATTTTTTTCGTTAAGGTATTGGGAAAGCTTATCTGCACCATAGCCTTTCCCCATACCACCCAAGTCTATGGTGATGTTTTTATCTGTGATGATCTGCTTGTTATCTATCTGGATACCGTGGATATCCAGATGCGCACTTTGCAATGCTTGTCTGGAGGGTGAATAGGTTTTTTCTTCGCCAAAATGATAGAGTTTTTTGGAGATCGATCCAATTGTAATATCAAAATAACCATTAGTTTGTTCATAATAATCTCTTGAAAGTGTAAGGGCTTCAGCCAGATAAGGATCATACTTTACATGATGGTCCTTGTTCAAGTTTGCCAGTACAGCAGTCTCATCATAGGTAGAGAGGGAATTTTCTATACGTTTGAGCAGTTCAAATGATCGGGTGATCTCCTGATTGTATTTTGGTGGTAATGAAATGCTTACAAAAGTACCCATAAGTACTTGTGTACGTGTTTGCAGTTCCTCTTGTGCAAGTATAAACAGAGGAAATAAAAGAACAAAGAGACTGCGCATTAACGTTTCTCTAAAATTTCTATGATGCCTTTAAAATCTTTTTCATGCCCAAAACAGCTGTTGGAATTACACAGCATAAAACCGTCATTGGTGTCATTTTTCAAGAGAGAGAAAGGATGAGGGAGGGTATCTAGCTCTTTTATATGTTTTTTCAGGACATCCTCTTTTGCTTTGATAATGACATCATCTTTGAGATAACGGATCACCATACGGCTCATACGTGGAGTAGAGATAGGTTGGCGCATGATATCATAAGAGTAGATCTCGAGTGTTTTAAAGACAAACTTTTTATAGACGACATCTACCAAAGAAGAGATGCTGTAAAGCACGGAGAGCATGGTAGCAACGGAAGAGGGATAGGAGCTGTCATAGATGTCCGCATTGGTTTCAAACTCTCCGCGTGAGAACTTCCATTTTCCCTGGACAAAGTATTTTTCAATGGCACTGTTCGTCAGTTTGGTTGCCGTCATAAGATAGGTTTCATCAAGTGTACTTTCATAGGCTTCAATAAGCGTTTCTGCAAGATAGGCATAATCTTCCAAAAATGCTTTGATCTTTGGTTTTTTACCCATCAGTGTAGAGTGAAAGAGTTCAGAATTGATGTACATACTCTTCAGTAATGCATCCAGGGATCTGAGCGCTGGTTTTAGATAAGCATTATCTGCACGAGAGGCTTTGAAGAGCGTTTTGATCATCATAGCATTCCATGAAACAAGGACTTTTTTATCTATGAAAGGGTGAGTACGCTTTTCTCTACGTTTTCTAAGTGCCTGTATCGCTTCATCATAGTAAGGGATATCGTTATGTGTGGGATCCTCTATACGTACAATGTTTTTACCTTCAAAGTTTCCTTCTTTTGTGATATGCAGTGCCTCGGCAAGAGCAGCGTGCTCCTCCTTAGGGATACCTGCTTTATCAAAAGACTTTAACGCTTTTTCATAGGTATAGACAAAGTATTTGCCTTCTTCTCCTTCCGTATCGGCATCAGAGGCAGAGTAGAAAAGACCATCCTCACTCATTTTTTCTATCATAAAATCTATCGTTTCAAAAGCAACAGATCTGTAAAAATCCTTTCCACTTACATGATAGGCTTTGAGGTAGACTTCTGCCAGCAGGGCATTGTCATATGTCATCTTTTCAAAATGAGGTACGAGCCATTCATTATCGGTAGAGTAACGGCAAAAACCACCCTCCACAAGATCTCTCAATCCACCTTTTGCCATACAGGTGAGTGAGTGTAGTGCCATGTCACGTGTCTCTTTATCTTCTGTGATACGGTAGAGGTCTAAGAGTAGATCAAGCATCGAGGCTTGAGGGAATTTAGGCGCTTTGTTAAAGCCGCCGTTTGTATTATCAAAGAGTTGTTTGGCCTGGTCTGAAACCCTTCCTATGATGCTGAGGTCCAATTTTGTAGCCTGTATTCTATCTTCTTTAGGATTGAGAAAACGGAGTATCTCATCGGCTTTTTCGGTAAGCAGAGCTTTTTCTTTGCTGTATTTGTCAGCGATGACTTCGAGTAGGCTTGAAAAGCTCATCATCCCATAACGTGGCTCATCAGGTATATAGGTAGCAGAGTAAAAAGGCTTTCGTTCTTGTGTGAGAAAGATGGACGTAGGCCAGCCCCCCGGACGCTGGTTCATCAGCTGGTAAACTTCCTGAAAATGTTTGTCTATATCTGGACGCTCTTCCCTGTCTACTTTGACTGCAACAAAGTGTTTATTCAGTATCTTCGCAGTCGCTTCATCTTTAAAAGATTCATCTTCCATCACATGGCACCAGTGACAAGAACTGTACCCTATGGAAAGAAAGATCGCCTTGTTTTCTTTTCGTGCTTTTTCAAAGGCTTCTTCTCCCCAAGGGTACCAGTCTACAGGATTATCAGCATGTTGCTGTAAGTAAGGGGAGTGCTCATTTTTAAGACGATTTGCCATTTTTAACCTTTATTGTTAACCAATTATTGGTAATATTACACAGCGTATACACGAATAGTACAATAGAATACTATAAAAGTTTAATATAAAAGAGAAAATAATGAATGATTTAGTAAAAAAGTTACTCTTATTGAGTTTCCTTTTCAGTACATTTGCATCTGCAGGGTTTGAGAGTGTACTGAAAAAACAGAAGTTTTTATCGCCGGATGAAGCATTCCAAGTGAGTGCAGTACTCAAAGATGAAGTGATAGAAACCAAGATCAACATGGCAGATAAAATTCATGTGTATGAAAATTCACTAATATATAGAATCATTTCTCCTTCCTCTGTTGCATTGACCGTTACAAAACCACAAGCACATGATTTTGATGGTGATATGGTGTATGAGAAAGAGGTACTTGTCACTATTCCTGTCAAAGAGATCGCGTCCAAAGTTAAAGGTGATTACACACTTGAGATCGAGTTTCAAGGGTGTTCAGATGCAGGCATCTGTTATCAGCCGATTAAAAAAACTTTTGATTTCAAAGGAGCAGAACTCGGTCTGTTTGATAAGATATCTAAACTCGTCAATGAGGGTAATACAGCGAAAATAGCAGATATACTAGTGAATGAAAGCTCCATATTTATCTTACTTCTTTTCTTTATTTTTGGTTTATTGCTATCTTTGACACCATGTATTTTCCCTATGATACCCATCTTGTCTTCGATTATCGTTTCGCAGCAGGGAAGAAATGAAAAACCAAGCGTAGCCCAGGCATTTTTCACCTCTTTGGTCTATGTCGTTTCTATGGCGCTGACCTATACAGCGGTAGGGATCATAGCGGGACTGGTCGGTGCAGATATCCAGACCGCGATGCAGACACCTTGGGTCTTGACGCTTTTTGCAGCGATGTTCGTGGCTTTAGCATTCTCCCTATTTGGATATTATGAGATAGGGCTTCCAGCTTCATGGCAGTCGAAATTAAGCAGTGTAAGTGACAATGCCCAAGGTAAGGGTATCTTGGGTACGGCTGTGATGGGATTGCTCTCTGCATTGATCGTCGGGCCGTGTGTTGCACCACCGCTTGGCGGGGCTGTACTGTTCATTTCCCATACGGGTGATGCACTTCTGGGAGGGTCAGCACTCTTTATCATGAGTATAGGTATGGGTATGCCACTACTTATTGTCGGACTGGGAGCAGGTAAATTTATGCCAAAACCTGGTGGATGGATGACAGCGGTTTCTCAAACGTTCGGTGTGATGATGCTGGGTCTTGGTATCTTTATGCTTTCACGTATACTTCCGGACAGTCTTACGATGATATTGTGGGCATTGTTGTTGATAGGTTCAGCACTCTATATGGGAGTATTTAATCCTAGCAGTGCAACACATGGTGCAAAGAAACTGTTTCAGCTATTGGCTATGGTATTTTTACTCTACGGGGTATCACTCTTCATCGGCGGTATCAGTGGTGCAAGTTCAATGATCAGACCTTTTGAAAAATTTACACAGGTGCAAACCAGTGTCACACCTACTGCATCTATGAGTGCAGACAAAGAGAGTCACAGAGGCTATAGTGTTGAGCGACTTATGAAAGAGGTACGTGAATCAGAGAAGCCTGTGGTGGTGGACTTTGGGAAAAAGTCTTGTACTGCATGTACAGAACTCGAAGAGATCACATTTCCCGATCCACGTGTACAAGAGCATCTTAAAAAATTCACGTTTATCAAGATAGATCTTACAGACAATACGGATGCAGACAAAGCATTACTGAAGAAGTTTGAACTCTTCGGTACTCCAAACATCATCTTTTTTGATAAAGCAAATAATTACTTGCCTGAAAAAAGTTTGACAGGATTTATCCCTCCTGAAGATTTCGCCACACATTTGGAGCGTATCACGCAATAAGTTTTCATGCTTCTTGCTATGATAAAGCATTTTTCTTCTTTTTTCTATTGAATCTTATAGGGCCCCTATGATGCTCAAAGGTGCAATGTATGCGAAAGGTGATGCTGCAACGAGTTATGTAGATACGAATAAATACTGGGTGATGTTTGATTACAAATACTAATGGGGTTTATATGTAGAAGGATAGTTATCTTTCTGCAGTAAATTATAGTACAGGTTAGTGCATTATTCAGCTATAATGTCACTATCACATTGTGAGTATATCACAATACAAAGAAACGGAATAACACAAATGAATGAAAAATCAAAAAACTTACATATAGAGATCGGAAAAATCAATACCCTCGAAGTTGCTAGAGATACGGATTACGGATTGTTTTTAGAAGCAAAAGATGACAGTGAAGTACTGCTTCCGAATGTATACGTCATGGAAGATGAGATGCCTATTGGTGCACTGATAGATGTATTCATCTATACAGACAGTGAAGACCGCCCTGTAGCGACTACTAAAATGCCTTATGCCAAATTGGGTGAGTATGGCTATTTTACGGTGGTGGACTATAAGTCTTATGGTGCATTTGTAAACTGGGGACTCCCTAAAGACCTCTTTGTGCCTCTTTCCCAACAAAAAGAGTATTTTAATATCGGCAAAAAGTATCTTTTACGTGTCTGTCTGGATGAACAAACGGGCCGTCTTTATGGTACGCAGAAAATAGGGAAATATTTCAACAGAGACATGAGTGGCCTGCATCAAAATAAAAAGTTGGATGCCATTGTTCTGGCTAAGACACCACTAGGTTTTAAAGTTGTAGCGGACAACCAGTATGAGGGGATGCTTTTTGATAATGAGATCTTTGAAGAGATACGTGTAGGTGACCGTAAACAAGTCTATATCAAAAAAGTGAGAAAAGACTATAAATTGGATCTTTCGTTACAGCCCATTGGAAAACAAGCAAAGATAAGTGAAGCTGAAGGCACTATCTTGCAATTATTGAAAGAAGCGGATGGCACTTTGCCTTATACCTATAAAAGTGATGCCGAAGAGATCAAAAAGGTTTTCGGCATGAGTAAGAAGAATTTTAAACGTACGCTGACAGAACTTATCGAAGCTAAAAAGATAGAATTGCTGGATGATGCAATTGTTTTGTTGTAATATACTGGGTAGAGAAAGAGAAAAGGAAAAGATATGGAATTAGCAGATTTATTGAAAACGGCAGCTTCTATGATACAAAACAATGGTGATGATACAACCGCTGGACTTGATGAGAATCATATCGTTAATGCGCTCAATACCCTTGTAGGAAATGGAGCAGGAGGACTTGATCTTGTGAAATTTGTAGGCGGGTTGTCTCAAAATGGTCTGGGTGAGATCGTGGGATCATGGTTAGGAAACGGCGAGAACAAAGCTATCTCCATGGAGCAGATCACGACACTGCTGGGTGCTGAAAATGTGGCTACCTTTGCTTATGATCTTGGTCTATCCAAAGAGAGTTCAGCACGTGCTTTAGCCAATGTCATACCCCAGGTTGTAGATCTGGCAACAAGAGGAGAAGGTACGATTATGGATGAAATGCTTGCCAATACAGGTGGATCTAATGGGGCTATGGAGATGCTGAGCAAAATGTTCCGTTAAACCGTTTAGATAGATATTTCTCTAATTTCTCTCATACCTTATAAAACCTTCTATATAAAATATGTTAGATTATAAGGTTTTAAAAATTTATTAAAATTGGCTTTTTAACAATCTTAATAATATTTTTCTATTCCTAAATGATCAAGTAATCCAAGCCATAAGTCGATTAAAGCTATTCCTAATATTGTCGTTACTCCAATACTCGCTAAAAGAACTAGTGAAAAATAAGCCAACTTTGTATTTTTACTTTTCTCAGTCAAAGTATGGATAATAAACGGAATAATAACCATAATAATTGGTAACCTGAAAGCAGGACTAAACGCCGAAGCTTGTCCTTCAATTATATAACTTAAAGAAATTAGACCAAATATTATAACCGATGTTATCATTCCTAATAGTATTTCTTTTAATCCGATTTGTTTATCTAGAATATATATAAATATTCTTATAAAGGATATTACAGATATTATTAGGACCCCTGCTAAAAATAATATAATTATCATTCCCATATTATCATTCCTCTTTTTTTAACCTTTAAGGTTTTAGTTTTTAGTCCTTTTAACAATAAAAACTTCTTCTATTACAATATTTTAGTGCAAAGAGTATATCAGAAATATTTTGTTTTCAAAACCTTATAAAATATATAACTTTATTAGGTTTTGAATCTCAATGTTTATACTTTTTGTATGGCAATATGTCATACTTATCATATTCTTTTTTATACTTCGATAGAATGTTATTAAAACTATGGGGTTTATGTGCGATACTTGCTTTTATTTTTATTGCCACTATTAATTTTTTCCAAACCTTTTAAAGTAGCCACTTATAATGTGGAAAACCTTTTTGATGCAGAGTATGTCGGTACGGAGTATGATGACTACACGGTAAAACATAATTGGACACAACGTATGGTGGACATCAAACTGAACCATACTGCTGAGGTCATCTGTGATCTTGATGCAGATATACTGGGGCTTCAGGAAGTAGAGAATGCTCATATACTTCAACAGCTGATGACCCGGTTAAAGAGAGTAGGATGCCCCTATAGATATTCGGCAATCACTCATAAAAAGAATGCATCTATTCAGGTGGCTCTTTTATCTCGTTATCCTATAAAAAGACAAAGTGACATTGAGGTGAGTGTGGCTGCAGGTGTGAGAAATATATTGGAAGTGGAGGTAGATATAAAAGGGAAACCCTTAACATTGTTTGTGAACCATTGGAAATCCAAGGCCTATCAAGGGTATGAGAGTAAACGTATCAAGTATGCGAAGGCTTTGCAGTCTCGTATCGCAAAGATGCCAGAGACAAAAGAGTATATCATATTGGGAGATTTTAACAGTGATCATAATGTTTATCTAACTTTAGAGAATAAGATCAACGACACGCATGGTAAAACAGCATTCAATGATGTGCTGAAAACCAAAGTAGGTGACTATCTCGTCGAAGAAGACGAAATGGTAAAAGCAGATAAAGGGGTGCATTATACATTGTGGAAGGAGTTACCGGTTGATCAGCGTTGGAGCCATAAGTTTTATGGAAAAAAATCCAGTTTGGATCAGATCGTACTTCCCAAACAGATGTTTGACAAGAAGGGTGTAGATTATGTCAACAACTCTTTTAAAGTTTTTAAGAGATCGTATCTTTTTACAAAGAAAGGGTACATCAACAAGTGGGAGTATAAAAATGGTAAACACAGGGCAAAAGGATATTCTGACCATTTACCTGTGTATGCCTATTTTGATACAGCGCCTTATATCGCTGAAAAGAAAAAAAGAAATGTACAAAAAGTAGAGATAAGGAGTATTGAGGATCTCTATACTATAGAAGCATTGGAAGGGAAGATCAAACTTGAAAATGTCGTAGTGGTATTAAAAAGAGGTCGTAGTGCCGTAGTGAAACAGAGTATACATGGACGAGGTATTTACTTATACGGTTGTGCAGACAGATTGGAAGAGGGGCATAGGTATGATCTTCTTGTAGAGGGTATCAAAACATATCACGGATTAAAAGAGATCACCCATGCCTATAGAGTCAAAGACAATGGTGCTGTAGATAATGAACAATATATGCTGAGTAGTGATACATTTATGTCAAAAAAGATACAACAGAACGAAGTGCTTAAAGGGATCTCAGGTATGTATAAAAATAATTTTTTGTATGTCAATGAGAAAAAGGTTCCAGTCTATTTTAAAAAGAAGAAACTTGCCCCTGAAAATGGTAGTCGTCTAAAGATACACTATGCACATCTTGGTTATTATAAGAAGCTACAAGTAGTGATATACACTAAAAAAGATTTTGAGGTATGGGAGTAAATATGGCATATTATAGTTGGATCTTGGCATTTCACGTGATGAGCTTTGTCTCTTGGATGGCGATGTTGTTTTATCTGCCGAGATTGTTTATCTATCATCGTGAAAATGCTGATACGAAAGCATTTACAGATATTGTGGAGATACAAGAGTATAAACTCTTTAAATATATAGGTGTGCCGGCTATGTGGGCAACGATCATCTCCGGTGCGTTTATGCTTTATCTGAATTCAGGCATTTTCTCAAGTGGCGGATGGATGCATGCCAAATTGCTGCTTCTTGCGTTTCTTATAGCCTATCACTTCTCTTTAGAGAGTATTCGAAGAACACTGATCGATGATCCACACTATAAAAGCAGCAAATACTTCAGGATCTATAATGAAATACCGACCCTGCTTATGATATTTATTGTGATTATGGTAGTAGTTAAGCCCTTTTAATGCATTTGTGTTATAATCAATCACTATAATCTTGAGTATATACCAAAGCTTTAGTGCGTACCATCAGAGAGCTTTTAACCTCTCTTCAAAAATATATTAGAAAAGGAGAATAGTATGCAATTACCAGCTATCTCATTACCAAAAGTAGAATTTCCGTTTGATATCCCTGTTTTATGGCACCCTGTGGTAGACCATTTCGTGATCGCTCTACCAGTTGTGATCCTCTTGTTGGAGCTCGTCAATTTAGTGTTGAGAAAGAAAGCAATCAGCGGTATGTCTTTCTTTTTGATTCTTTTCACTGTGTTCGCAGCGATTGGCGCATATTTTACAGGACTGGTGGATGGAAGCGAAGCTTACCCTACATTGAATGATGCGGCTAAAGAAGCTCTTGCTGCGCACAAAAATTTAGGGACCTACCTGATGTTGGCCTCAGGGGTTCTTTTACTTTTCAAATTAATCTCCATGCTTACAGATAAAAGTATTATAAGAGTCATATATATCTTCATTCTTATCGTATTTGTTGCAGGTATTTTTGAACAAGGTGAAGAGGGTGGAGAACTTGTGTACAAACATGGGCTAAATGTTGCACAAGTTAAAGTACTCGATGATGAACTCTTTGATGTGCAAGAAGAACTTGATGAAACGATAGAAGAACTCGAAGAGATGAAAGCTTCAGTAGAAACAGAGAAAGAAGAGAACATAGAAACAAACACTACTCAGACTGAAGCAGAAACAGCTGTAGAGACTACGCCTGTTGAAACTATTACTGAAAGTGTTGAAACTGAAGTGAAAAAAGAAGTGGAAACACTACAAGTAGAAGGCATGCCAGAAGAGATGGTACAACCGGAAATTGCTACACATTAAGTAGCCATCTTTTATCTTATGATCCGCCATCTCCGGCGGGTGTATACTCTATTTCATAACGCTCATCATCCACTTTTGTTTCCAGATTTGATAGATACTTTGCCATCTCTATGGTTTGATTTTGATCAAGTGCTTTGGCAAATGATACCATGATCGTACCAAAAGCAGAACGGGTCTTTCCCTTTTGTAGATCTTTAAGTCTTCTCAATAATACCTCTTCCCTTACCCCTTGCAGTCTGGGGGATGCACCCATACCTTCTCCATACATTCCATGACATCCATTGCATCCATTTTGCAGGTAGAGTGCTTCCATTTCGTTATTCGCATGAGAAAAGCATAATATGGCGGTAAAAATAAAGAGTTTCTTCAAAAGGTATATCCTTGCTGTATTGTTATGACATTCTAACAAAAAATTGTAGATAGAAAAAGAAAAGGGTCATCCATAGACAATTCTTGAGAGATAAAGTCCTTCCGGAGGAGCAAGTTTGGTGGTATGTTTTTTTTGGCATGTGAGTTGTTCTTGAAGTTGTGTGATACTCATATCCCCCCTGGCACAACGCATCGCCGCATCCACCATCATACGTACCTGAGAGCGTAAAAAGCCATTGGCTTGAAAATAGATAAAGTGATATCCGTTACGTTCGACATAATCGGTACGATAGATCTTCCGGATAGTAGTATGTGTAATCGTACCTGTCTTATGAAAGAAATTAAAATCATGTTCGCCCTCAAATATTTTGAGTGCATTGATCAATAGAGCAGGATCGAATGCTTCATAATATGAAATATATTTATGTTCAAAAACAGAAGGTTTGTGTGTTTTAAATACATAACGGTAGACTCTTTTTTTCGCACTGAAACGTGCATGAAAATCATTGGCTGCAACCGAGATATGTTTGAAAGAGATATCCGTCAATTTTCGGTTTAAATTATGTTTGAGTTTCTCCAGATCGCTCCAGAAATCCGGTAGGTCAAAGTGTATGACCTGACCGGTAGCATGTACGCCGGCATCTGTTCTTCCACTTCCAACGATAGGTGAATCTATCTGTAAAGAGGCAAGTGCCTTCTCTATAGCAGCAGTAATGGTCATTTTGGTAGATTTTTGTTTTTGAAAGCCCTGATAGTGACTTCCATCATAACTGATCACAGCTTTTACACGCATAGAAAGCCCCTTAGAAGTACTTGGCTACACGTTTTTTAAAGAGCCATTGACCTAGTATGGTAACAGCACTGATAGTAAGGACCAAGATAAGAGGATTTCCCCATTTTTCTAAAGACGACGCGATGACATAGAAGAACAGTGTCGTGACAAAGATGATAAGAAATGAACGGTTTTGTTGATAACGAGGATTAATCATGGTAAAAGAAGCAACAAGATAGACTGAAAGCAAAGGAATAAGGCTTGTGAAAACATAAAATAGGATTCTATGCATTACCTTCTCTCTGCTTTCTTTCCCTTCACTCCAATAGGAGAGGATACTTTGAAATTGAAATCCTTGGCTTTTAGACCTGTCAAAAACTTCCATGGTTTCATATTCTGCCTGTTGTAATTTTGTTTTTGCATAGGTATATCCATATCCCTTATGCAGAAGTAGAGAAGTCAGATTTTCATTGTTATTGATGTGACCTGTTTGAGATGAAAAGAACTGTTCATCTGCTTTATTTGTACGGTTATAGATGACAATATCATGAAAAGTATCCCCTGTTTTCTCTTTGACATACATATAATAGTCTCCAAATTTTTGACCCAGTTCACCAGGAATGATGTTCAGTTTTGCTTCATTTTTTTTCTCTTCTTTGAAGGCTTTATAGAATTGTTTACTCAATGGCATAGCTAGAAAAGAGATACTGGCCAATAGGAGTGAAAAAAGAAGACCGAGCAGCAGCAGACTGCTGAGTATCTTTTTTGCTTTCAGTCCGAGTGCATAGAGGGCAATAAGTTCATTGCCCTGAGAGAGATTGATCAGTACATTTGCCAAGGCGGCGACAAAAGAGAGGGGTATCGTATAAAAAATAATTTCTGGTATAGAATAACTGTAAAGGAGGATCAATTCTGCAAAACTGATCTGTATTTTGGAGGTCAGTGCTGATATTTTGACAAAAAATACGAGAGATATAATAATGAAAAATGGCAGGAATATCATCAAAAATGACTTGGTAAAGTTTGATGATATATAGCCTTTGACATTAACCATAAATGATTGTTTCCAAGAGTTGTGTGGCTTGTACATCATAGAGATATACAATAAAGGTAGCTAAAGCTAAGAAAGGTACGAAAGGTACGCCTTTATCTCTCCATATCAGTGCAGGGATCATGGCTAACAGGGCAGAGAGGAAGAGTGCAACAAAAAAGTTTGGGAATCCAAGCAGTGCACCCATGGTTCCAGCAACAATGACATCTGCACCACCCATCGCTTGTTTTCTTGCGATCAGTGATGAGAGCAGGCCTATCAGGTAAAGTCCACCCGCAGCAATGCTTGCATAGAGAAGTGCCATCAGAAATCCAGGTTGTACAAGGGCAAAAATGAGTGCTGCAAAGTTTACATTGTCCGGGACTGCCATATATTTGAAATCTATCATCACAAGCGCAAGCAGTGCGGCAAATGAAGCAGCAATAAAAGGCAGGTACCAGACCAATCCTAGTTTGAAATAGAGTGCTATAAAAATAATACCTGTCAGGAATTCAACGATCGGGTACTGTGCAGATATCTTCTCTTTACAAAAACCGCATTTACCACACAGGACTATCCATGAAAAGAGAGGGATATTATGATACCACTTAAGCGGGGTTTGGCAGCTTTGGCATTTGGATGCGGGGAAAACAATACTTTCACCTTTTGGTATACGGTAGATGACTACATTCAAAAAAGATCCTATCATAATGCCAAATATAAAAACCAGGATGCCTGTCACTGTTTCTATCATTTAATACCTCCAAAACGTCTATTACGTTGTTCAAAATTTTCTATAATTTTCTGCAACTCTTTACTTGAAAAATCAGGCCAGAGTGTAGGGGTGAAATAGAGTTCACTATAAGAGATCTGCCACAACAGGAAGTTGGAAATACGTTCTTCCCCACTGGTACGGATCAGCAGATCTATATCGCTGTACGGTGTCTGCAATGCTCCAGAGATATCCTCTTCTGTTACACTTGTCTTACCTTCTGCAATAAGGCTATTGACCGCAGAGGTTATTTCTGCACGACCACCGTAATTTAATGCAAGCACCTGTGTAAGACTGGTATTGTTTTTGGTGAGTTCTTCCGTTGTTTTAATACGATCCTGTAAAGACTTACTAAAGGCTTCAATATTGCCAATAGCTTGAAAACGGATATTATGTGATTGATAAGTTTCCAGTTCTTTTTGGAGATATCGGTTAAGCAGTTTCATGAGGTATTCCACCTCAAGTTTAGGACGTTTCCAGTTTTCGGTACTAAAAGCGTAAAATGTAGCGGTCTCTATACTTGGGTGTTTCGCGCAGTACATCGTAATATCACGAATGATTTCTGCCCCTGCTTCATGTCCTTTGGTACGTTTCAGACCACGCTCTTTTGCCCATCTTCCATTACCATCCATAATGATAGCAAGATGTTTTATTGTATTTTCAGACATTAGTCTCTTCTTCATTGATAAGTTTTTTGGATTCATCTAGTATCTTAGTAGAGAGCGTGAGTTTATCTGCACGACCTAGAGAAACTTGTGTTTCCTTGGTAATAAAGGTGATTTCATTTTCATTACCACCAAAGCTTTTGGCATCTTTTAAAAGGTTGTAGCACACTGCATCCACACCTTTCTTTTCTAAAAGGTCTATGGCATTGTTTAATCCTTCCTGTGTATCCATTTCAGCTTTAAATCCCACCGTTTTGATAGCATTTTTGTCGATCGAAGCCAGTACATCAGTAGTCTGCTTGAGTTCAATATTCCACGTATCGCCAAGCATGGATTTTTTTAGTTTACCACTTTGCGGTGCTTTAGGTGTAAAGTCTGCAACCGCTGCTACCATAAAAAGATAAGGTATTTTCATCTTGTGGCTGCTTTCTGCTGTGACTTTTTGAATAGCGTGCTGCGTGGACTCTAAAATATCTTGTGCATCGTTAGCTTCTATGGTTGTAATGGCAGAGGGCAGGTCATCGAATCCCATCGTAGAGATATACGAAACATCTGCACCTCTCAAATAGAGTGCGACAGAGAGTGCTTTGGCCATTTTCCCTGATGAGAAGTTTGATATATAGCGTACTTCATCCAGCTTTTCTCGCGTACCTCCACCTGTCACGATGACAGATCTGTTTTCCCAAAATGGATCACGATATAGTGCTTTGGCGACTTCAAAAAATACCTCAGTCGGTTCTGCCAGTGCACCAGATCCCACATCTCCACAGGCAAGGAGTTTATCCTGGGGATTGATCATCGTATAATTATTCTCCTGTAAAAAGGCAAGGGCATTACAGGTAGCAGTTTTTGCTAGCATCTGTGTATTGGCTGCAGGAGCGATGAGAATCTTATCTTTAAATGCCAATGCCGTTTGCGTTAAAATATTATCCGCGATACCCTGTGCAATTTTGTTAATGGTATTAGCTGTGGCTGGGGCGATAACAAACACATCACACTTTTTACCCAACTCTATATGATTGAGCTCACTGGCCCAAGATTCACTCTTCTCTGTTAACACAGGATTACGTGTCAGGGCCTCAAATGTGAGTGCAGAGACAAAACGCTCGGCAGAGGGGCTCATGGCTACATGTACCTCTGCACCTGCTTTGACAAATAGGCGGGCGATCTCACAGGCCTTATAGGCAGAGATACTGCCAGTAACGCCTAAGAGTATTGATTTACCCGTTAGATCAATTTGCATATTATTTGTCTCCGAAAAATTTATAAAAGAAATTTTTCACCGTTCTTAGCGGTGCTCTAGAGATGGCAAGCTCACCTTGTGCAACGTTTTTGTTGATGGTACTTCCTGCTGCTATCATCACATCATCTTCTATGGTCACCGGTGCGACAAGTTGTGTATCAGAACCCACAAAGACATTTTTACCGATCTTGGTTGGGTATTTGTTCTTTCCATCGTAATTACAGGTAATGACACCTGCACCGATGTTCGTACCTGCATCTATAGTTGCATCACCCATGTAGGAGAGGTGTCCGGCTTTGACTCCTGTCAGTGTGGATTTTTTTACTTCAACAAAGTTACCGATATGTGTATCAATGAGTGTTGAATGCGGCCTTACCCTTCCCATAGGACCGACATCGGAATTCTCTATATGTGCATCTTCTATGACAGAGTGCGTTTTAATATGTGAAGCAATAATATACGCAGCACCCTGGATGCTGACACCATTTTCCAAGATACACTCACCTTCAAAAGTGGCACGTGAATCAATGTAAATGGTCTCAGGCAAACGCATAGAGACACCGGCTTTCATCCACTCTGTTTTGATACGTCTTTGCATGATCTCTTCTGCATGTGCCAGATCGAGCTTGGAATTCACCCCTTTGAACTCCTCTTCATCCACCATGACAGGGTGGACGATCTTCCCCTCATCTACTGCCATCTTGATGATATCTGTTAGGTAGTACTCTTTTTGGGCATTGTCGTTATTGAGATGCGGGATGTAGCGTTCCAGTAATTCTTTTTTGACGCAGTAGACACCTGCGTTGACAGTCTGTATCTCTTTTTGTGCAGGAATGCAGTCCTTTTCTTCTACGATCTCCACGACATTACCTTGGTTGATGACGACACGTCCATAGCCCGTAGGATTGTCCAGTTTGATCACAGACATATTGATGTCAGCATCTCCCTGCATCAGTGATTCCAGTGCAGACATCGTGACGAGCGGCATATCACCATTGAGTATCAATGCTTTAGAGTGTTTGACCGTGACACCTTTCATAGCCCCACCCGTACCTGGAAACTGTACGGCATCCTGCATGTGAAAATGTATACCGCTGTAGTATGCCTCTATGGTTTCTTGGATCCGTTCCGCTTGATGGTAGAGTACCACAGTGATATCATCAGAGATCTTCTGTGCGGCATCAATGGCATGGAAGAGCATAGGTTTTCCGGAGATTTCATGAAGTACTTTGGGGGTCGTGGACTTCATTCTTGTACCTTGACCTGCTGCGAGTATGACAACACTTATAGACATTTTGGACCTTTTGGGTAAAATTACGAAATTATAATATTATTGTGATTATATCCAATGCAAATTAAAGGTATGAAGTTTGAATTGTAAACATTTTGGAAGTTGTGGTTCCTGCGGACTCTATGAGATAGGCTATGAGGAACAATTAAAGCAGAAACAGCAGTGGGTTTCCGGGCTTTTGGAGCCTTTTTATCAGGGTGACTTAGAGGTTTTTAATTCGCCTTCCGACCATTATAGGGCCCGAGCAGAGTTCCGTATCTGGCATGAGGGTGAGAGATGTGATTATGCCATGGGGAACATCGAGAAAAATGGTGCGATCACTGTAGAAGAGTGTCCCAAAGTCATCGAAGCTATAGAAAAACGTATGTGGAAGCTGCTTGAAAAGATCAATGCATCGACAGATGTGTTGAAGCAGCGTCTTTTTGCCGTGGAATTTTTGGCAACGACTACCGATGAATGTCTTATCACGATGTTGTATCACAGAAGACTTGATGATGTGTGGAGTGCTGAGGCCAAGAAACTTGAAGCAGAACTTAACTGTAAGATCATGGGGCGTAGCCGTAAACAAAAAGTGATCCTTTCGAATGAATTCGTTACAGAAACGTTGGATATAGAGGGTCAAACATTCACTTATGTACAGTATGAAAGCGGTTTTACCCAGCCAAACCCTGCTGTGAATGTCAAAATGATTGCGTGGTCCATTAAGCAAGCCAAAACGGTAGGGTATGGGGATTTCTTAGAGAGTTACTGCGGTCTGGGGAACTTCACACTGCCTCTCTCTCATTACTTTGATAGAGTATTGGCCACAGAGATCAGTAAACGATCCATTCATGCAGCACTGGAGAATTGTGCGCTCAACGCTATTGACAATATCACTTTTGCAAGACTAGCATCAGAAGAGATGACAGAAGCTTTGAATGGGGTAAGAGAGTTTTCCAGACTGAAAGGGATAGATCTGAAAAGTTATAACTTCAGTACGGTTTTGGTAGATCCGCCAAGAGCAGGATTGGATGAGGGGACCATAGCGCTTATTTCAAATATAGAAAATATTATCTATATCTCATGTAACCCTGAAACACTTGCAAGAGATCTTGCAACACTGACCAAAACACATGATGTGATTGAAGCAGCGATGTTTGATCAGTTCCCACATACGGAGCATGTGGAGAGTGGTGTATTTTTGAAGAAGAGATCAGTGTGATTCAAGGTGCACGATCTAGGTTGTCGTAGAGAGCAGCCTTGATGAGGATGGCGTATTTGCCTTTGAAGCTTGTCTTTTCAGTAATAAGCTCTTGATCTATCTTATGCATATGCTTTTTCTTACGGTAGGTAATGATCATGCCATCTGGATGCTTTTTTATGAACTTAGAGATCTTTTGTTTACCTGATAAGACGATGATAGGATCATGGAGTCTTCCTAAAAAATGAAACTGATCATGGTATTTTTTATCTTGTGCTACTGGTATACCTTTTTGTTGCAACGATGATATTTTTCGTGAAAAGTCCGAAATATCTTGTGCGGCTAAAAAATTGTGAATGGAAAAATGTACGGCAAAAACAGCCACTATGATACTTAATGCCATAGCCTTTATGGCATTGTGTTGCAGATTGAAATGCTTTTTTAACAGATAGAATCCAAGAACGAACAGTAAAAATGCCGACTGCAGAAAAGCAGTGTGATCCACAGGAAATGTGATGGATTTTGGTGCAACAAAAGGTGCAATGGCAAATACTATAGCAAAGAAAAGGTAGGTATACCCTAGAGACTTTGTATAGCCTTTCATGTCAGGATCAGTAGTCGTGAGAACCCTTGAAGCAAAGAGGGAAAATGCAGCGATTTCGGGTAAGATATAATGCACCTGTTTGCCGCTGATAAATGAAAATATCAGCAGTGCAAAGAACATCCAGATCAACAGCATTTTCAACCCGTGATCCATCGTGATCTGTTTGAATGAAGTATAGAATGCCTTATGGAACGACCATGGGAAAAGGAGTAATGGTAATAGAGCAAGATACCACCAAATAGCTCTTTGGTGTGCAAAAGAGTTGACCATCCTATCGGCTGTCTGCCCCCAAAAAATAGCATGTTGATAGGCTTCACCACCTGCGATACCTGCAGGGATCGCCCAGCAAAGTGCAATGACAACACCCCCTAAAAATGCTAAGGAAAATTTAAGATATACACGTTTATCTATTTTTTGAGCATTCCAATAGGATGCCAGTATTAAGAGTGGAAGCAAGTGGACTAAAATAACCGGTCCTTTGGTCAGTATGCCAAAGCCAAATGAAAGTGAGATAAGACCAAAGGAGAGAGGGGTCTGTTTTTGTATAGCCTGTACGATACCCAAAACACCGAGAAATACCCAAAATGTCAATATGATATCAAACATAAACAGTGAATTGTAAAAAGTAAATATCAAGGTACCTGCCAAGATCAAAAGGGTGTTCTGGGCACCTTGAAGATCTTCTTTCCAGAGTGCAAGATAGAGTCTATAGGCCAGTACCAGTGTCCCAAAACCAAATAACATAGGTATGAAACGTACAGTGGTTTCATTCACACCAAAAAGTGACCAGTTCAAATGCACCAACCAAAATATAAATGGAGGTTTGTGGTGGTAAGGTTCACCATTGAGCAGTGGAACCAAAAAGGAGCTTTTATCCCACATCTCCCATGCGACACTTAGATAACGTGTTTCATCGATGATCCAAATAGGACGAAAATAGATGCCGATAGCTGCCACCAGGATAAGTATGAAAAAGGGAATGGAGAGATGTTTTATCATGACTTGTACTTTTTTCCTTCAGTAGAGATAGAGATAAAATACATATCGTTTTAACTTTTTGAGATAGAATGAACTCTGTCTTGAGTCTAAAACGTATGATGGTGTATGTGACGAAAAGTATATCCTTATTCTCTTTAACATCATTCTCAATGGTTGAAATTTTATCTCTATCCTATGTGAAGATCCATAAAAATCCTCCATAAAAGTAGTAAATATATATGCCTGGAAAATCATTGAGAGCTTTTATATTATAGTACGTTATAATATTGGGAATCTACATTAAAAAACATATGGAAATAGTATGATATGAAAAGTAACTATAGAATGAGTATCATTGTACCTGTCTACAATGAAGTGGACAATCTAGATAGGATAGAGGCTGTTTTTACAGAATATTTTGCTCACAGTGAGACCAAAAGTAAGGTCATATTTGTCGATGACGGCTCTACGGATGGCAGTTTTGAGAAAATAATGGAAATTTGTAAAAAAGATGATTTCAGCTATATAAAATTCGATAAAAACTATGGATTGAGTACGGCTATTAAAGCAGGGATTGATGTGTGTGATACAGAGCTTGTCGGGTATATCGATGCAGATCTGCAAACCACACCGTTTGATTTTGATCTACTCCTTGAAGAGATAGACCAGTATGAGGCAGTTATTGGATTTAGGGGTAAACGAAAAGATACGTTAAGTAAGAAAGTACAGTCCTCTTTTGCCAACTCTATCAGACGTGCCTTGATCGATGATGGCGTGATCGATACCGGATGCCCTCTGAAGGTCATGAAAACTGATGTGGCAAAAAAAATACCTTTTTTTGACGGGATGCATCGTTTTATTCCTGCTCTGATCAAACTTCAAGGCGGTCAGATACAGCAAAAAAGCGTTCAACATTTTGAACGAACGGCAGGGGTATCAAAATTTAATATCTTTAATCGTTCCATTAAGCCTCTTCAGGATGCCTTTGCCTACCGCTGGATGAAAAGCAGATATATTACCTATAAAGTTGAAGAAAGTAATCCTAGTGTATGAGTAGTGGATGGCTCTCGTATGGACTCTTTGTCTATGTTATAGGATTCAGTGCACAAATTCTTTTTTCGGCACGTCTTCTTGTACAATGGATACAGTCAGAAAAAGTGAAAAAAGTACTCACCCCGGAACTCTTTTGGGAATTGAGCCTTATGGCCTCTTTTTTATTATTTGTATATGGGTGGTTACGTGATGACTTTGCTATCATGTTGGGACAGTCAATCACCTATTTTATCTATATAAGAAATATGCAGCTTCAAGGATCTTGGAGAAAGATCCCTTATTTTTTACAAATCTTTTTATGGTTTTTCCCTCTATTTATTGTTCTTTATGCCTATAACAATAACGTGATCGATATGCATCGTCTCTTTAAAAATGAGGATATCCCTTTGTTTCTTTTACTCTGGGGAAGCATCGGACAAATTCTTTTTACGTTTAGATTTGTTTACCAGTGGATCTACTCAGAACGTATGAAAATATCTCATCTCCCACTTGGTTTTTGGATGTTAAGTCTGACCGGTTCATTCATGATATTAAGTTATGCCATTTTCAGAAAAGATCCTGTTTTGCTTCTAGGACAACTTTTTGGGTTTATCATTTATACCCGCAATATTATGATAGGACTCAAAAATAGTAATAAAGAGTGAAGTGAAGTCTTAAACAGAGATAGAGGATATATTTTGTTTCTGAAAATTGTATGATGCATAGAAATAGAGAATAGAGAAGCAACCCTTCAATGAAGAAGGGCAATGGAACTTACTATCTTCATAGTAAGTTCAAAGAGAATGGGAATTACTTCCAACCCTCTTTCACGATTTGTGCAGATTTTTTATAAGGGTATTTTTTCACCAATTCTTTGACTGAAAGTTTTTGGTCTCCTTCTCTCATGAAGTGAGCCAATGTAACTGAAGCCCAATAGTCATTTGCATATTCCGTTCCTTCAAGTTGAACAGGTACCCCATTATTATTGACGGTGTGACATGCAGTACAGGTAACCGGTCCGGTATATTTACCATCAGGACTATACTGAAGTGCTTGCTGGTGTGTTGTCACATCTACGGATCTTTCATCACCGTCATATCTTGTAGAATAAAGACCATGCGTCGACTCATGACACGTTTGACATGCAAGGTTACCATGTGCTTTAGAGTATCTATAGAGTGAATATTTGTTAGGCTGATCGATCGGGAAGTATTTACCACCGGTATCCTGCTCAACAAACGGTGCTAAGTGACAATCCGCACAGTGAGGTTCAGAAGCGGACAACCACCAGTCGTTACCAGCAGAAGCTGCTGAATATGGTACATCTCCACCTGTTTTATGGTTCCAAGGCTTGAGATCGAGTTTACCGTCTTTACCTACATTTTTAACCAATGTTGCAGACTTGTGATCTGTGTAGTAACTAAGGACTTCATCCTTCTCACCAGCTGATTTAGGGTCTGCCCAGGAAGCAAATTTCTTCATGTCTCCACCTGTGATACCTGCTACCATTTCTTTAAGAGATTTGTTTCTAAGTGTTTTCCCCTCTTGTTTGGAATCATTGGTCAAGTCATCTGCAGCATAGAGTGCTTGCGCCACTTTCGTGTGACAGTTCGTACAGTATAGACCTCGAAGTTCACCAGCATCTTTGCCATGCTCATCTTTGGTCGCAACGTTCTCAAGCTGCCATTTCCCATAAGCATTAAGGAAGAATGGAGGTTTTGCATTAGGGTTGGAGTGTGCATCACGTCTTACATAACATCCACCACCAGACTTTCTGATATCACCTTTAGAGAATCTTGCTTCACCATATCTGTCTGTTACACGGAACGGGTTCGTGTCATCATTCATATTAGGGTTTTGGAAGTGTGTTGGGTGACAGGATTGACATGATTGTGATCTACCAGCTGCATCAGGCATAGGCACCATGGCAAGGTGGAATCCGTGTACTGCTTCTGAAAGAGGTTTTGCTTTCACCGTTTTGTAACCGCTAGCCGTTACTCTTGGCTCTTGTAGGTTCCCAGAAACATTATCCCCGTGACAGTCTGTACAATTTACAAAACCGACTTTACCTAAACGCTGTGCAGGCGCATCCGGACGATAGTCTGAAAGAAATGTCGTACCATGATGCTTATCGTGGAGTGAAAGGATGTTGATAGAACCTTCAGAAAGTCTTGCCATATACTCGGATGTATCAGGGTAGGATTTCCAGTAGTCATACTCTTGATCTCCTTGTTTAAGACCTTCATCTCTGGCCATTTGAGCGGCTTTACCGGTACGTGAGTGACAGGAATAACAGTTAGGAATATCCACCGGGTTTGTACCGAAGTAAGAAACCGCGCTTCCATCAGGCTGTTTTATCTGCTGTCCTGCATCTGTATGAAGTTCAACAGTGGAGTACTGGAAGGGTTGGAAATCTCTTTCTGTGACCGTACGAAGTGAACCTTTTCTTGTACTATCGTTGAATGCTGTTAAAGGCAGACCCAGTGCATCCCATAAGTGTGAAGCAGTTAGGACAAGTTTAACATCTTTTACTGGAGGCACGAGGGTATCGGTCATCACAACATTACCGCCATCTTTACCGGCATAGGTCATATACCCGGTCATAGGTGCACCGGAAGGACCATGATCCACTTTGACCTGGATCTGACGACCTACTCTAAGTCTGTCTTTTTCTGTGACACCTGCAGGCATGGTACCTTCAAGATCTTTATAGATAAAGAGGTGTGTCCATACATAGTTGGCAACATTATCACCCGGACTATCAAGGTGCCCATCCCCATCGGCATCTTTCGCTACCATCCAGTACTTCATTTTATTCCCTTCAGAGTATGAGTTGTCTCTGGTATAGGCAAAAAGTTTGACATTGTCATTGGGTGTCATAAGCTTAGGAAGGCTGCTCCCTTTTCCTACTCTGATCGCTTGTGACTGTATGGAGTTGTATGGAGGGATGACACAGCAGTAGCTCATATCAAAACCAACACAGTGCATACCAAGTTCATAGTTTACAAACATGCTATAGTCTGCTTTGGGTTGATAGGCAGTTTTCCCTTTTATTTTTACTGCTTCTAATTTATCCATCGAAAACGGCGGCGTTTTGTCATAATCAGCGGCAGAAAAAGCAGCAGTAGAAAGAAGTGACAAGGTTACTGTGCTTTTTAGAATTTTTGAAATCATTTTAGTCTCCTTTTAAAAATTGATTACTTTTTATTTTTGCATGTGTGTTGTTAATAAAACTTTAAATTATCGTAAAAATACAAATCTTCTAATATAATAAATGATTATTATTTTTCCTAAGAATATTTATTATAATTTTTTCGAATAACTATGAGAATATGAGGTTTTAATGGGGTAATAAGTACGTCAGTTTACAGAGGAAAAATGTGTATGCATCCATTTGATCCTATGAATGTTTATTGTTACAGGTTAAAGGATGTATGAGAGGTACAGTTTACTGCTTAACGGTACTTTTGTATCTCAGTATAGCAGAGTCTGTCTCCCTGGTACTATTTGACTTTTCTATTGTTCGGGTTAAAATCTAAACCATGAAGTGCTTCAATGGTCGTATCGGGTTTTTTAGCTTGTACTTTTTTCATGATATTGATAGGCCTGTCCATTTTATAAAGTTCCATTCTGGTCACTTTCCCATCTTTGTCATACCATCGTTTTTCACCCTCTTTATATCCATGTCTATACATAACATCGTTGTCGAGTATTCCGTCCTCATTATACTCTTTTTGTAACCCCTCTTTTTTGCCGTTTTTAAACGTGACTTCAGAGGCGAGTTTACCTGTACTGAAGTAGTACTTCTCAGAACCCTCTTTTTGATCATTAATATAATTGACCTCTATACGCAGTGTACCGTCAGCATAAAATATTTGATTGATGCCATGGCGTTTACCTTTTTGATAATGGATCACTTCAAGATGGTTTCCTTCTCTGTCATACCAATTGAGCGGTCCCTCTCTTAATCCTTTAACATTTTTCACTTCAAATGCCAGTTGACCGGTATTATAATAGACCTTTTCTAGTCCATCTTTGACGCCCTCTGCAGTTTCTGTTCTTGTACCTTTTAGATATTCGATCTGTGATTTGACCACACCATTTTCAAAATGATCTGTGAAAAGTTCTGCCTGAAGCGCAACTGTACCAAGTAACGTAAGTATGATTAAAAGTGTTTTTTTCATAGTGGTCCAAGTTATGCGATTAAGGCTTGATGTTCAATTTTACTACAGTAATTCTGTACCACTTTCATTCCTGCCTCTTTAGCTTTTTGTGCTGCAGCATTGTTCACTAGTCCAAGTTGACCCCAAAATACTTTAACGTCACCTCTTCTAATGCAAGCATCTGCAATCGCATCAAATGCACTGGGTTTTCTAAAGATATTCACCATATCAATTTCAAAAGGGATATCTTCAAGTGAACGGTAGACTTTTTCCCCTAATATCTTATCTTCTTTGGGATATACAGGGACTATTTTATACCCTGCATTTTTAAGATATCTTGCAACCATATTACTTGCCTTGCTTTCATCTGGTGAAAGACCAAGGATCGCGATCGTCTTGACACTTTCAAAGATTTCTTTCATCTCTTCACGATTAGAGTTGACCAGCGGCATTTCACATTCCATGCTTTATCCTTAATTTTGATATACTTCGGACAATATAATAGCTAGGAAAGATAATGTTAGACTTAAAAAGTATCCAAAAAGCCTATGAAAGAGTATCGGATGTTGTACACCGTACACCCTTTTCGTATGCCCCTATTTTAAGCCAAATGAGTGGCTATGAAGTGTACCTTAAAAAAGAGAATCTTCAACGTACCGGTGCATTTAAACTCAGAGGAGCATTTAATAAAATTGCTTCTTTGATAGAAGCAGGTGACAGAGGTGGCGTTGTTGCTTCATCTGCGGGTAACCATGCACAGGGTGTGGCTTTTTCAGCAAAACACTTTGGTATCGAAGCAACCATTGTCATGCCAGAATCCACACCGCTTACGAAAGTGATGGGCGTGAAAGAGTTTGGTGCCAATGTGATACTTCATGGCTCTAACTATGATGAAGCCTATGCCTATGCCGTCAAATTCGGGGAAGAGAACAACTATACATTTGTACACCCTTTTGAAGATGATGAAGTCATGTCAGGTCAAGGTACAGTTGCACTTGAGATAATTGAAGAGATGAAAGATCTTGATGCTATGGTTATATGCGTAGGTGGAGGGGGACTGATCTCAGGTATGTCTGTGGCAAGTAAGGCACTGAATCCTAAGTGCAAGATCATCGGTATCTCTTCAGCAGGAGCACCTGCGATGAAACAGTCTTATGATGCAAAGACACCTATAGATACGACTTCGGTAAGGACGATCGCTGATGGTATCGCCGTAAGAGATACGTCACCGATCACTTTAGAGTATATTCTAAAAAATGTAGATGTGTTTGAGACAGTGGGTGAAGATGAGATCGCTGCTGCCATACTTTTTTTGTTAGAAAAACAAAAAGTGTTGGTAGAGGGGGCAGGTGCCGTAGGTGTTGCTGCCCTTTTACATGGAAAGATAGACTTGCCTAAAGGTTCAAAAGTGGCTGTGGTACTGAGTGGAGGAAACATTGATGTGACAATGCTTTCTCTGATCATTGAAAAAGGATTGATGAAGTCTGCACGTAAGATGAAACTGCTTGTTACACTTGTAGATAAACCGGGGGCGTTACAGGCATTAACCGAGATACTCACAAAAGTAGGAGCGAACATTGTACAGATAGGGTATGATAGAACCTCTATAGATCTGGAATTCGGTGATGCAAATGTCTCTGTCTCCTTGGAAACCAAAGGTGTGGAGCATCAGGAACAGATAAGAGAGCAACTCAAAGAGGGTGGGTTTGCTTTTAAAGAAGAGCATTAATGATAGCGATAGATCTAGGTTCAAATACTTTACGTGTATTGGAGTATGAATGTAGCACGGGCAGACAGATAGCTGAATTTGAAAAGATCGTGAAGACGGCAGATGGTCTAGCGCAGTATGGGTTGATCAATGACGAGGCTGTAAAAAGGGTCATCTCAGGCATACAGGAAGCACAAGAACAGATCGATTTCTCTTCTTCTGTAGTAAGGGCTGTGACAACAGAAGCTGTACGTAGAGCAGAAAATTCAGAGGAAGTCCTCTTTCAGATCCAAAAAGAGACAGGGGTGCATTTTGATATCATTTCGGGTGAAGAAGAAGCAAGACTCACTTTACTTGCAGTAAAGCATAGACTCTCTGTATTACAAGATACTTCAGAGAGTTTTGTACTGATTGATATAGGTGGAGGTTCTACCGAACTTATCTTCCATTATGGAGATGAAACGATCTCTAAAAGTTTTCCTTTAGGGATTGTAACTATTGCACAAACCCATGAAACATTGGAAAACATAGACAAAGTCCTTCCTGAAGAGATGGCTGAGATGCAACGATTTTGTAACCATCTTTATGAGAAAAAAGGTAAAGTCAATACTTTCGTAGCCACAGCCGGTACACCCACTACCGTAGCTGCGATGAAACTCGGACAAAACTATGAAACCTATGATGCATCAAAGATCAACGGTATCTCTCTTGAGATAGATGAGTTAGACTTTTACTTGAAAAAATTACTCTCTATGCCATTTGAAAAGAGAGAGATCGCTGTAGGTACCGGACGTTCTGATCTGATTGCTGCAGGTATACTTATCTATAAACAACTCTTCACATTATTGGGGTTTGGAAGTTGCATTGTGATAGATGATGGTCTGCGCGAGGGTGTGGCCATAGAAGCTTGCGGGCACGAGACCCATTAAACTCTAATCTTTTTTAGATATAATCAAAAAAAATTTAAATGGAGTGTAGACCATGCAAATGAGTGGTGCACAAATGGTGTGTGAAGCGATCATCGCTGAGGGTGTTAAGACCGTATTTGGTTATCCCGGCGGAGCGATCATGCACGTTTATGATGAAATTTACAAACAAGAAGGGTTTGAGCATATCTTGAACCGTCACGAACAGGCAGCGGTTCACGCAGCAGATGGTTATGCAAGAGCTACAGGTGAAGTAGGTGTTGCAATGGTGACAAGCGGCCCAGGATTTACAAACGCTGTCACTGGGCTTGCAACAGCCTATATGGATTCAATTCCTATGGTTGTTATCTCTGGACAGGTGCCTTTATCGCTGATCGGTACAGACGGGTTTCAAGAGATAGATGCTGTAGGTATATCCAGACCCTGTACAAAACATAACTTTCTGGTACGTTCGCTGGAAGAACTTCCGCGTTTATTGAAAGAAGCATTTTATATCGCGCGTTCTGGACGACCAGGACCGGTACTTATCGACATTCCTAAAGATATTACCGTAGATATTGGTGAGTTCGTCTATCCTGACTCTGTCAATATTCCTACGTATAAGCCAACATACAAAGGAAACAAAAAGCAGATAGAAAAAGCGGTTGAAGCGATGAAAAAAGCAAAGAAACCTTTGCTTTATATCGGGGGTGGATCTGTACTTTCAAATGCAAGTGACCTTGTACGTGAATTGGCTGAAAAAACACAGATCCCTACCGTTGAAACATTGATGGCAAGAGGTGTAATGGGTGCAAAGAATCCATTGCTTCTTGGTATGTTGGGGATGCATGGGAACTATGCATCCAATATGGCAATGTCAGAAACAGACCTGGTGATCTCTTTGGGTGCCAGATTTGATGACAGGGTTACAGGTAAACTTTCCGAGTTTGCCAAATATGCAGACATTATCCATGTAGACATTGATGCAGCGAATATCGGTAAACTTGTGGATGTTGACTATCCTATAGTAGGTGATGTAACAGAGGTACTTGAAGCGATGTTACCGCTTCTTGATGGTATAGATACGGACAGATTCCAGGCATGGAGAGAGATACTCAAACGCTATGATGAGCTTCACCCTCAATCCTATGTTGATTCTGATGATGTCATCAAACCGCAATGGGCCATAGAACGTATCGGTGAACTGGTAGGTGAAAATGCCATCATAACTTCAGATGTCGGGCAGCACCAAATGTGGGCAGCACAGCATTACCCGTTTGACAGACCGCGCCAATGGATCAATTCAGGTGGATTGGGAACCATGGGCTTTGGTTTTCCTGCAGCACTCGGGGCTAAAAAAGCCTTCCCGGACAAGACAGTTATCAATGTCACTGGTGACGGATCGATCCTGATGAATATGCAAGAACTTGTAACGGCGGCTGAGTATAAAATACCGGTCATCAACCTGATACTCAATAACCATTTCTTAGGGATGGTTAGACAGTGGCAGACGTTCTTCTATGAAAAACGCTACTCTGAAACAGACTTGACATTCCAACCAAACTGGAAAGCCTTGGCAGAAGCGTGCGGTGGAATAGGGTATGACGTTACAACAAAAGAAGAGTTTGACGCAGCGATCAAAGATGCGATAGCACAGGACAAAGTGTGTTTCATGAATGTTGCCGTGAACCGTTTTGAAAATGTACTTCCTATGGTACCAGCTGGAGGAGCACTGTTTAATATGATGTTACCGCAAAAAGGAGAGAAATAATGGAAAATGCTATGAATGAAAGACGTGTTATTTCCGTTATCGTATTGAATGAGAGTTCTGTACTTGCACGTGTGACATCACTTTTTGCAGCGCGTGGCTATAACATTGCGTCACTCACTGTGGCACCCATACCTGACAGTGAAATGTCACATATTACGATCGAAACGAATGGTTCTGCCAAGGTTATGGAACAGATCACTAAGCAACTGCATAAGCTCATACCTGTCTATAAGGTTATCGAGCATGAAGAGATGGTTGAAAAAGAGATGGTACTGGTGAAGTTCCCTATTACCGAACATCTAAGTGATATCGGAGCATTGTGTGCAGCCTATAATGGTGGTATTGCCAATGTGGGTAAAGAGATGATCATTGCCATGGTTGCAGACGAACCTGTACGTATTCAGCATTTTATAGAGGCAGCTCAACGCTACAATCCTTATGAGATAGTACGCGGCGGTGTGGTTGCCATAGAAAGATAAAAATTATTCTACCTCTCTCACTCTCCTTGCTTACAGGAGAGTGACATCTACTTTAAGTTAAAAGGACCACTTTATGACTTACACACTCTCTCAAATAACAGAAGATATCGGTGTAGATTTTCATGGTGAAGATATCACTATAGAAGGGATACATACCTTAAGTGAAGCTACTTCCACACAACTCAGTTTTTTTACGGACAGTAAATACGCTTCACAATTGGCAGATACCAAGGCTGCTGCGGTATTGATCGATGAAAAACATGCTGGATTGCTGCCTTCCGGAACGATCGCACTGGTCACAGATGAAGCATATCTTAAACTGGCACTTGCCTCTAAATTTTTTGCACATAAACTTGAGAGTGGTACATCAGAACCTACCCTAGGAAAGGGATGTGATATAGATAAGAGCGTCTCTTTTGGTAAAAATGTGACACTTGGAGATCATGTGGTCATTTTACCGGGTTGTTACCTTGGAGATAATGTGACTGTTGGTTCCGGAACATTATTGCATCCCAATGTGACCTTGTATCATCATACAAAGATCGGTTCTGAGTGTATCATTCATAGCGGTACAGTGATTGGTTGTGATGGGTACGGTTTTGCACATACAAAGCTTGGTGAACATGTGAAGATCTATCAGAATGGTAATGTTGTTGTAGAAGATGATGTAGAGATCGGGGCAAACTGTGCCATAGACAGAGCTGTATTTGGCACCACCTATATACGTAAAGGTACCAAACTGGATAATCTGATACAGATCGCACATAACTGTGATGTAGGTGAACACACCCTTTGTGCTGCCCAAGTAGGTCTTGCAGGCTCTACGACTTTAGGCAGAAATGTAGTCATGGGTGGACAAAGTGCTACTGCGGGACATTTGGAAGTGGGTGCCTTCGCAACTATCGCAGGAAAAGGTGGTGTCACCAAGTCCCTTGAAGGGGGTAAAACCTATGCTGGTTTCCCTGCTATCGATCATAAAATGTGGTTACGTCTGCAAGCCAAAATGATGGGTTTGCTCAAAGGTAAAAAATAGTCAATTCATTGTAATATAATCTTGATATAAATAATTTAAAGGAGAAGATATGAGTGGCACAGTGACAAAAATAGATGAAATGGGTTTGAGTGGTACAAAAGATGGAAAGATCACGATTACGACAGTAGCAGAACCTTATGGTCCAAAGAGTGAAAGTGTAGCAAGTATCGGTATTTCACTGCAGGCAGGTGCTGAAGAACCGGATTGGAAAGTGCATATTCCTAAAGCAAATATTGATGCAGTGATTGCAGCATTGCAAGAGGCAAAAAAGGCTTTATAGCCTTTGATATACTTTTTGGTTAATGGGTTGTCCCATTAACTACACTTCATCATTTTTCATGACCTTGTATTTATCGAAAGCTCTTTGCATAAGGTCTTTATCTGGGATCTTTCTCCCTGCAATATATCCGATGAGATTTCCGTCATCATCCAATTTAGGTTTGATCCATACAACCACATTGTAATATTTACCTTCACTGGTCATATTTTTGACAAAACCTTCCCAGTAATTTCCACCTTTTATTGTCTCCCATAACTCTTTGAATGCAGCCTTTGGCATATCTGGATGTCTATTTATGCTGTGTGGTGATCCAATGAGTTCTTCTTTCGTATAACCGGTAAGTTCACGAAATTTACGGTTGGCATAAGTGATGATACCTGCCGGGTCTGTCTCCGTGATCATAACACCACCATCAAATGGCACTTCTACATCTACAGGATCTGGTTTTGTGATCTCTTGACCGGTAATAATATTTTTAACTGTTTTTCCCATTTTTTCTCCATGGACAATAGATATGTTGTATTAAAGGTTTTATAGGACACAATGAAGTAAAAATGCAGATCAAATACATTTGGCAGTTTGGCGATCTGCATTGAGACCCATAACTTTCTGCCCTCACTTCACAATGAGTTTAGCCTTATATATGATACATTATATATTATCTATCTATAGCTTATATGGACATAATACACTACCTTACAACTAAGATTTAATCATATTTTCTTCATACTTTGCTACAATTACAGAATTATGATAAAGGGGCGTTTTTTGTCTATTACAGAAACAATCAAATCACTTTTACAAGATCGTATACTCGTCATCGATGGTGCAATGGGTACACAGATACAAGACCTTAAAGTTCCAGCTGAAGCATGGTTGGATGACAAAGGTATATCTCAAGAGGGGTGTAATGAGTTATTGAATGATACAGCACCGGAACTTATAGGACGTATACATAAGCGTTATGCTATGGCGGGTGCCGATCTATTAAAGACAAATACATTTGGTACTATGCCATGGGTACTTGATGAATATGATATGGGTGAACGGGCCTATGAACTTTCTAAAAAAGGTGCGCAGCTCGTCAAAGAGGTATGTAATGAATACGGTACACAAGAATCACCGAAGTTTGTTTTAGGTTCTATAGGACCTGGAACAAAGCTTCCTTCTCTAGGGCATATTCATTATGACGAGATGTATGAGGGGTATAAACTTGTTGCGCTTGGACTTATCGATGGTGGATGTGATGTTTTTCTTTTGGAAACCTGTCAGGATCCTCTACAGATCAAAGCAGCACTTCATGCCTGTCAGGATGCAAATGAAGAGAGAGAAGTTCAGCTTCCTATCATGATTTCTGTGACCATTGAACTCAGTGGTACGATGCTTATAGGTACCAATGCTGAGACGATAGTTACCATACTTGAACCGTTTGATATATTATCGCTTGGATTTAACTGTGGTACTGGACCGGATCAGGTAAAAAAACATCTCAAAACACTCTCTGAACTCTGGCATAGACCTATCTCTATCCATGCCAATGCTGGACTGCCTCAAAACCGTGGAGGGTATACCTATTATCCTATGGGGCCGGATGAATTTACAGAAAAGCAGTTGGAGTTTACAGGATATGATGGCGTAAGCTTTTTAGGTGGATGTTGCGGTACTACGCCTCAGCATATCCAGGCACTCAAAAAGGCTGTAGAGGTGGTGACACCCAAAGTCCCAACAGGAAGTATCAAACCAAGTGTGGCATCTCTATTTAACACTGTTGAACTTTTTCAGGAACCGGCACCACTGCTCATAGGGGAGCGTTCCAATGCGACAGGTTCAAAGGCATTTAGAGAGCTGATCTTGGCCAGTGATTATGAAGGTACACTGACCGTAGGTCAGGCACAGGTACGTGATGGAGCACATATGCTTGATGTCAACGTGGAGTTTGCAGGACGTGATGGTGCCAAGGATATGAGAGCGGTTATGGAGCTCTATAATCAGAAGATTCCGCTTCCTCTTATGCCGGATGCAACACGACCCAATACGATAGAAGAGGGGCTTAAGTGTATCGGTGGAAAGCCTATCATCAATTCAACGAACCTGGAAGATGGGGAAGAGAATTTTGCAACCTACTGTAAGTTGGCCAAAAAGTATGGGGCTGTACTTGTCTGTCTTGTGATCGACGAAGAGGGAATGGCAAGAACCAAAGAGAAGAAAGTAGCCGTGGCTAAACGTATGTATGATCTTGCCGTGAACACACATGGGCTGGAACCGCAGAATATCATGTTCGATATGCTGGCCTTTACTGTGGGTACGGGTGAAGAAGAAGACAGGTTTGCCGGGAAAAATGCCTATGAAGCCATCAAAGAGATACATGAGATCTATCCTGAGGTAGGTTCTACTCTTGGACTCTCAAATATCTCATTCGGGCTGGAAAAACATGCGAGATTCTACCTGAACTCGGTCTTCTTACATCACTGTGTACAAGCAGGTATGACATCCGTGATCATCAATGTGAAGCATATTATTCCACTCGCTAAAATGACACCGGAAGATATTGCGATTTGTGAAGAGCTGCTTTTTACACCAGATGATAAATCATTGTTTAAATTCATCGACCATTTTGCAGATGCGGTGGTGGAAGATGAGGGTGCAGATGAAGCCTATGAGGCGATGAGTCATGAAGAGAAGATCAAAAAACTTCTGATGGATGGTGACAAAGAAAGGATGCTGCCACTTGTGGAAGAGGCACGTCATGAGATACACCCGGATGTGATAGTGAACGAAATTCTTATTGACGCGATGAAAGTGGTGGGTGAACTCTTTGGTTCAGGGCAGATGCAGCTTCCTTTTGTACTTCAGTCGGCTGAAACGATGAAAGCTACAGTAGACTACCTCAACCCTTATCTTACCAAACAGGAAAAAGAGACGGATACCACACTGGTGATCGGTACAGTCAAAGGTGATGTCCATGATGTGGGTAAAAACCTTGTAGACATTATCCTTTCGAATAATGGTTTTAAAGTGGTCAATGTAGGGATCAAAACTGAACTTCAAGAGTACCTTGATGTGATAGAAAAACAATCCATACAGGCTATAGGGATGAGCGGTCTTCTGGTGAAATCCACAGCGGTGATGAAAGAGAATCTTGAAACGATGGCCGAGATGGGTATGGAGATACCTGTACTCTTGGGAGGCGCAGCACTGACACGTTCTTTTGTGGATGATTTCTGTAGACCTATCTATAAAGGCCCTATATTCTACTGTCGTGATGCATTTGACGGCGTTATCGCTATGAGCCGTATAGAGAAGTTCAATGAAGACCCAAGTGTAGGACTGGATACACGTCTGGCTGGAGATATGGTAGAACGTGTAGAGAAAGAGGTAAAAGAGGTGGTGATACCACCATTTGAAGAGATAGAGATGCCTGAGAAAGTGGCAATACCAACACCGCCATTCTGGGGAAGAAGAGTACTACAAAAAGAAGACTTGGATCTCTCTATGATCTACGAGTGGATCAATACACGTTCTGTCTTCAAGATGCACTGGGGCTATAAGAGTAAAGGTATGGATAAAGAGGCGTATCAAAAGCTCATGGATGAGACGGTCTATCCTGCTTTTGAACGTTTGAAAAAAGAGTTTATCGAAAAAGAGCTATTTGAACCGACGATCATCTATGGGTATTATCCATGTAGAAGTGATGACCAGGAATTATACCTGTTCGATGAGAGTGAAGGGTGGAATGTCGATGCCAATGCCAACCGTGAACCTTTAAATAAAGTTATCGGCAGGGCAGTGACAAAATTCTCCTTTCCTAGACAAGGCAGAAAACCTCACCGGGCACTTTCTGACTTCTTCAGACATGACAGGCACGATGTGATCGCGCTTACCTGTGTCAGCGCAGGTGCTAAATTCTCTGCCTATGAAAAAGAGCTTTACGATGCAGGTAAATACCTGGAGTACAATATGGTACATGGGCTCTCCGTTGAACTGGCTGAGGCATTGGCTGAAGTCGTACATAAACAGATACGTTTGGATCTGAATATCACTGCGGAAGATGAAGGCAATACGTTGCGTGATGTGCGTATGAACCGTTATCAGGGGGCTAGATATTCATTCGGGTACCCGGCATGTCCAGACCTTGAACAGAGTAGAGAGTTGTTTGATATGTTAAAACCTGAAGAGTTTGGTATCGAACTCTCTGAGACATTCCAGATAGTACCGGAACAGAGTACTACGGCACTGGTGGTACACCATAAAAGTGCGACCTATTATTCCTTATAAGTTTTGAGGACTTTAACTTGTTCCCATAATCTATATGGGAATCAGGTTCATATGTTCATATGACTCAGATGTTTTTACATATCAAGCTTTACTTCCTCCATGGATCATATCTGAAATGACCCCTTTTTCATCTCTGTTTTCAGCAACAATAACCCCGATGATATGTAATGGAACAAAGATCAATACGGCATTGTAAACAAGTTCATGTATCTCTTTGATATCATGGGCTGTATCTTTTGTAAGAGAAAGTGCTTCATAAAAGTGAATGGTCAATCCTGTAATGGCCATAAAAATCAAGACAGCATAGAAAACGATATAACTCATAGTGACCATTTTTTTATGGAAGGTCTTTTCTTTGAAGTTTTGATAGTTGCTTTTGCCACTTTGGGTAAAAAAGAGCAAGAGTCTCCACAGGAGTAAAACTGCAAATGCATACCCTAAGAGGATGTGCCACTCCCACATAGGTGCACGGATAGCTGTGGCAAGTGTTTTAGCTTGATCAGCTGTGACTTCAATATTGATCTCTGAAAGTTTTTGAGTAAGCAGCTCAGAGTTCGATCTCCAACTTAAAAAGGTTTTACGTAAAAATACTGTTCCAAGCAGGCCTAAAATAACCGTTGCATGTACCCAGTGCCACACTCTAAAATCTAAACGCCACTGTTTCATTTTCTATCCTTTTACATAAAATCTATAATGATTAGTATATTATAGTATCTTTAATGGAAAATGGTATAGACTAAAGTAAATAGTTGAAGAGAAGGATGTTTAGAATGAAATTGGAAAAGGGAATGTATAGACACTATAAAGGAAACCTTTATGAGGTGTTTATGACAGCACAACACTCAGAGACTGAAGAGTGGATGGTGGTCTATAAGGCTTTATATGGGGATCAAGGAATGTGGGTGCGTCCGTATGAAATGTTTGTGGAAAAAGTTGAGGTAAATGGTCTCTTCATCTCCCGCTTTGAAAAGCTGGAGGGTGAAGGTTAGATCCCTTCCATTCTTCTGGCCTCAAAGCTCACTAACACTTCCCCCAAAAACCTAAAATGAAGTTCTATAGGACGACAGCAGACTTCACAGTCTTCAATATACTCACTCTCTTCCTCCGAACTGTCCAGTATCATGGAGATGCGTTCCCAGCAATAGGGACAGGTAAAAAAATGTTCCATGCAGACTCCCTGTTTTTTTATATGATTTTACTATAATTTGGAAAAAAGAGTCTATATGTCATCCATTATCGAGCACTTTCAAACCCTCACACAGATCCCGCACTGCAGTAAAATAGCAGATAGGTTATTGGAATTTTTAGTTGCGTTTGCTGAAGAAAGAGGATATGAAGTTGAAGTTGATGATGTTAAAAACATTTACCTCTCAAAAGGCAGACCGACACTCTGTCTTCAGGCACATTATGACATGGTCTGTATGGGTAAGGCTCCTGTTCTAGAAACCTATATAGAGGATGGCTGGATGAAAGCCAAAGGGGCTTCACTAGGTGCAGATAATGGTATGGCCATAGCGATGATGATGCAGCTTATGGATGAAGGCCAAGAGTTGGAGTTTCTGTTGACTGCAGATGAAGAGGTGGGGCTCATAGGAGCAAATGAAGTTGCCTTTGATCTGAAGAGCCCATACATGCTAAATCTGGACAGTGAAGATGAAGCAGAAGTGTATATAGGGTGTGCAGGCGGTGTGGATATTACAGCCTCAAAACAAGACAACTATGTGGATGGAAGCGGGTACTGTTATGAAGTGGCGGTCAAAGGACTGGTCGGTGGACACTCAGGTGTAGATATCGATAAAGGGATCCCTTCGGCAATCAAAGTGTTGGGTGAGTATTTACATGAGCATCAGGTCACACAGTTGGCAAGTATCTATGCTGGGGAACGCCGAAATTCTATTCCAGCCAATGCAGTGGCCATTGTACGTAGTGCATCGAAGTTGGAGAACATAGCGTTGGTCAAGGTACGTGAACTGACTGAGAGACCGAAAGTGTTGAGTGAGGGTGAAAAAACTATAGAGATGATACATCGATTCAAGCACGGCGTACATGCACAGAATGAGGAGCTGGGCATTCCTGACGTCAGTATCAACCTGGCGATTATCACTGCTGATGAGAAAGGGGGACTTCTTGTGGAAACCAGTGCACGTGCCATGGATGCGGTGAAGCTGGAAGATATTTCACAAGAAACATTGGCGTTCTTTAACACTTACGGTTTCCACGTAAAACTTGAAGATAAATACCCTGCGTGGAAACCGGATATCAGTGATTTTACCAATCTTGTAAGCCAAGAAGTGCAATCCGTGTTCGGTAAAACAAAGATGATGGCGATACATGCAGGACTTGAATGCGGCGTTATCGCAGAGAAATACCCTGACATGAAGTTTGCCTCCATCGGGCCAACGATCCGTTACCCTCATTCTACCAGAGAGATGGTGAATCTAGAATCTGTAGAGCGTACGTTTAAGGTAGTGAAACAGATCATAAGATCAGTGAGTGAAGAACAGAAAAGGGATTGAATAATGACTAAGAGAATTCTTACACTTTAAAGGTTTGTTTCGTTTTGCAATGGGCCTCCATAAAGCATCCTTCACACTCAGGTTTGACCGCTTTACATCTGTAACGTCCAAAGAGTACCATGGCCTGATGGAGCAGGTGTAGGTCAGTTTTAAACTTCTTACTTAACTCTTCTTCACACTTTACAGCGGTTTTGGCATCAGAGAGTCCTAAACGGTGTGCAACCCTGAACACATGGGTATCTACAGCCATGAGATTGGCTCCTGTGTACTCTATCATGACGACATTGGCTGTTTTTTGACCTACACCTGCAAGTTTGACCAGTTCATCACGTTCGAGTGGTACTTCATTCCCATAGTTTTCGACGACGCTCTGTGCCATTTTGATAAGGTTTTTGGCTTTGTTGTTGAAAAATGAACAGGTATTGATGTATGATTTGACTTCATCCAGATCAGCATTGGCAAGAGAGACTGGGTCAGGATAGGCTTCAAAAAGAGCAGGGGTGATGATATTGACACGTTTATCTGTACACTGCGCAGAGAGCATGACTGCAATGAGCAGTTCATAAAGATTACGATACTCTAATTCAGTGACAGAATCAGGATAGTGTTCAAGAAAGATACTTTTTATCTCTTCTATCTCTTTTTTGGTTGCTTTTTTGACTTTTGCCATACTGATTTGCCTTCTTCTAATAAAATAGTAATTAGAATAGTAACACATTAATAAATGATTTACCCAAGAGGGTTATACTTCTTGGGTAAATTTAAGTCATTAAGGATAATTCAATATGTTAAAACTAGCAAAAACTTCACTTCTTGCTGTCGCTGTCATGGCAACATCAGTAGTGGCGTCAGATATACTTGTAACAGTCAATGGTAAAAATATCACTAAGCAGGATGCACAAGCATTTGTAGCTGCCTCTGCACCTCAGGCAAATTTCATGGAACTTCCACCAGCTGAGAAAAAAATGGTTACAGAGAGACTAGTAGAAAAGGTCCTTTTTACAGAACTTGCAGCACAAGAGGGTATAGATAAAAAACCTGAATTTAAAAGAAACATGGAAAAGATAAGAGATGAACTTATGGTAAACATGTGGATGAAAGAACAGTTGGATAATGCCATCGTAAGTGAGAGTGAAGCAAAAGCATTTTATGATAAAAATACCGACAAATTTATGGAAAAAGCTTCGATGCATGCAAGACATATCTTACTTGAAAATGAAAAAGATGCACAAGATATTATTGATACATTAAAGTCACTGAAAGGTGAAGCACTCAAAGCCAAGTTTATCGAGTTGGCTAAAGCGAAATCTACAGGACCTTCTGCACCTAATGGTGGAGATCTTGGTACATTTACCCAAGGTCAGATGGTTCCAGAGTTTTCAAAAGCAGTGTGGGCACTTGATAAAGGTCAAATAACGACAAAACCTGTTAAAACACAGTTTGGTTATCACGTGATCTACCTTGAAACAAAAACGGAAGCAAAACCCGCCTCTTATGAGAAAGTTAAAAATAATATCATTACTTTACTAAAGCAACAGCAGTTTACTGTTAAAATTAAAGAAGTTGCAAAAGAACTTAAAAGTAAAGCCAAAATTGTTGATATGACAGAAGAGGTAAATGCAACTAAGTAATTTTAGCCATTAAAATAGGGAAAAGAGTATGACAAAAATTTTTATGGGGGTAGGAGTATCGTTTAGTTTAATGATGACTTCAGTCTCTGCAGATGATTTAAAAAACAGTTTAACAGATATGTTAAAGACGAAAGAGACATCAGGTATGGTGGATCTGGGTAATATAAACCTGGATGCAAAGCCAAAACAGCCAAAAACACGATCTTCTAAAGCAGTGATCGCTACGGTCAATGGGCATAAGATCATAAAAAAAGAAGCAGACAGTTATCTTGATCAGCGTACACAGGGTAAGGTAACCAACTTTGACCATTTGCCACCGGAACAACGTTCAAGACTCATTCAGGAACTGGCGCTTCCTATGATGGTACTGGATGCTGCACAAAAAGAGCTGTCTGAAGAAGAGAAACAGGCAGTCTATACACGTGCATGGATGCAAAAAGAAGCACGTAAGATCAATGTCACGGATGAACAGGCTTTGACAGTGTATAATCAGTTAAAACAACAAGCCGAAGAGAATAATACTACCCAAAATATCCCACCATTTGAAAGCATTAAGGATAAACTTAAAATCCAAATTATTGAGAAGACCTTGGTCGATAAACTTATCAAAGATGCAAAGATAGAAGTATTGTAAGAACGTTTATTAATGAGTAATTGGTAAATATTAGGTAGAATACACACAACATTATACAAAAGGAAATAGAGAATGAAAAAAACTCTTATACTATTAGGTCTTACGCTGGCATTCACAACACATCATGCAGTAGCTGCAACCGCTGCGGGTACAGTGAATGGTATAACCATTACTGTTGAAGAAGCAAACAGTGCACTTAATACACTTACCAAAGGTCAGAAGACTTGGGAAAAACTTACAGCGGCTGAGAAAAAACAACTGATTGAAATGATGGCACCGGCTAAACTGGTAGCGGCAGAATCAAAAAAATCTTTAAGCGATAAAGAAAAAGAAGCGGCACTTGCAGGTTTCTGGATGCAGAAAAAAATGGCAACAACCGAAGTGACTGACAAAGAAGCAGAAGATGCATATAATAAGATGAAAAAAGCAGCCGAAGATGCAAAAAGTACCCAAACAATACCACCATTTGATGCAGTGAAAAATAACATCAAGATGCAACTTGCACAAGAAAAAGTTGTGACTCAACTCATGAAAAATGCAAACATTAAAATAAAATAATTGCATAAAAAGGAAATTGTAAATGTCTACAAAAGTTCTAGATGTAGTGCCAGCGGGTGTAGTGACAGGGAATGATCTCCAAACATTATTTAAAATTGCAAAAGAGAACGGGTTTGCCTTACCTGCGGTGAATGTGGTGAGTACCCCTTCAGTGAATGCTGTACTCGAAGCTGCTAAAAAAGTTAATTCTCCTGTGATCATCCAGTTTTCAAATGGCGGTGGTGCATACTATGCAGGTAAAGGATTGCCTTCAGAAGAGGCAGCGATATTAGGGTGTATCTCAGGTGCGCAGCATGTACATACAGTAGCCAAAGCCTATGGTATACCTGTTGTGCTTCACACGGACCATGCAGCAAGATCATTTCTGCCTTGGATAGATGCATTGTTGGATGCAAGTGAAGCACATTACAAAGTACATGGTGTCCCTCTTTTTTCTTCTCATATGTTAGATCTTTCAGAAGAGCCTATAGAAGAGAATATCGCTACATGTAAAGCCTATTTGGAGCGTATGTCAAAGATAGGTATGACACTTGAGATAGAGCTTGGTGTCACAGGTGGAGAAGAAGATGGGGTTGATAATACCCATATCGATAATGCATTGCTCTATACACAGCCTGAAGAGGTAGCGTATGCGTATGAAGAGCTCTCAAAGATCTCTGACAAGTTCACGATCGCTGCTTCATTTGGAAATGTGCACGGGGTGTATAAACCGGGGAATGTTTCACTTACACCAAAGATCCTTGATAATTCTCAAACGTATATCGAAGAGAAGTACAATACCGCTAAAAAACCTGTCAATTTTGTCTTCCATGGTGGTTCAGGTTCTGAACTCTCGGACATCAGAGAAGCGATAGGTTATGGTGTGGTTAAAATGAACATCGATACAGATACTCAGTGGTCATTCTGGGATGGTGTACGTAATTATGTTGCTAAATATCATGATTACTTGCAAGGACAGATCGGTAACCCGGAAGGTGAAGATAAGCCAAACAAAAAGTATTATGATCCAAGAAAATGGTTACGTGCTGCTGAAGAGTCAACAGTTGTAAGACTTGAGAGAGCATTTGATGACCTTAACTGTTTAAATAGAAACTAACATAATGTTCATTATCCCGGGGATCTACCCGGGAATTTAGAAATGAAAACCTTACATTTTCCCTCTCCGATCCAATCAATCACTTTTGATAATCATCATTTTTATCTGAAACGGGATGATCTGATAGACGCTGATTTTTCCGGCAATAAAGCACGAAAATTTTACTATTTTCTTCAAAATGATTTTCCTAATGTAACTAAACTTGTCTCTTATGGCTCTGCACAGTCCAATGCCATGTATTCACTCTCTGTATTGGCAAAGATGAAAGGATGGGAGTTTGAGTATGCAGTAGACCATATTGCTGACTATTTGAAAGAGCACCCTCATGGGAATTACAAGGCTGCACTGGAGAATGGCATGAGTATCATCAGAAAAGAGAATATTTCTTCCAACTATCCTGAGAGTGTTCTTTTTATAGAAGAAGGTGGACGGCAAAAAGAGGCAGAATTTGGACTACAGGCATTGGCTGAAGAGATCATATCATGGCAAGAAGATAATGATGTGACACCATTAAATATATTTTTGCCTTCCGGTACCGGTACAACAGCACTTTTTTTACAAAAATATCTTCCTTCACACAAAGTATATACAACCGCATGTGTTGGAGATGAGCATTATCTCAAAGAACAGTTTTTAGCGTTGGAAAAGGATGAAAATCTTCATCCTGTGATATTGAGTTTGGAGAAAAAGCACCATTTTGCTAAACTTTATAAAGAAAACTATAAAATTTGGCTAAAATTACAGCAACAAACGGGAGTGGAGTTCGACCTCCTTTATGACCCCTTGGGATGGAGAGTTTTACTTGCATATCCTGAGGTCTTTTCTCTCCCTACACTCTACATCCATCAAGGTGGTGTGTTAGGCAATGAGAGTATGCTCCCGAGATATGAACGAAAATATAAAGATATAGATAAGGATATATTGTGAAAATATTTTACAGTAGTGACGATACATTTGATGCAAATTTTGATGAATTACTTCAGCGTGGTAAAATGGACATTGAGGGTGTGACAAGCATCGTAGCCGGGTTACTGAAAGAGATACAGACCCAAGGAAATAGTGCCGTTAAAAGTCAGATAGCGAAGTTTGACAGATGGGAACCGGCAAATGATGAGGCACTTTTGGTTTCTACAGAAGAGATGGCAAAAGCCTATGATGCGATTGATCCTGACCTTCGTGATGCACTGCACCTTGCGTATGACCGTATAGAAAGCTATCACCAGAAACTGATGCCAAAAACATGGATGGACAAAGAGGCCAATGGAACGATTTTGGGACAAAAGGTCACTGCTGTAGATAGAGCAGGACTTTACATCCCTGGTGGAAAAGCAGCTTATCCAAGTTCACTATTGATGAATGTGATCCCCGCACAAGTTGCAGGTGTGAATGAGATAGTGGTATGTACGCCTACACCGGATGATGAGATCAATGAACTGTTACTGGCAGCTTGTCACCTTTGTAAAGTGACTAAAGTCTTTAAAGTAGGTGGTGCTTCTGCGATCGGTGCAATGGCGTATGGAACTGAGACCATTCCCAAAGTGGATGTCATTACCGGTCCTGGAAATATTTTCGTGGCTACAGCAAAAAAACTGGTTTACGGTGAAGTGAACATAGATATGATTGCAGGACCATCTGAGATAGGGATACTTGCAGATGAGAGTGCAAGAGAAGACTATATTGCTATTGATCTTCTTTCACAGGCAGAACATGATGAAATGGCAAGTTCTATCCTCATTACTACTGATGGAGAACTTGCGAATAGGGTCAGTGATAAAGTAGAAGAGTTCCTTGAGACCCTTTCACGTGAAGAGATAGCCAGAAAGTCCATCGAGGAGAGAGGTGCAATCATTGTGACCCAAGATATGGATGAAGCGATCGAACTGATGAATGAGATCGCACCTGAGCACTTGGAAGTGATCACGAATGATCCAATGAGTTTACTGGATAAGATTAAACATGCAGGTGCTATCTTCCTGGGTGAAAATACACCAGAACCTATAGGTGACTATGTGGCAGGACCAAACCACACACTACCTACAGGTGGAACGGCGAAATTCTATTCACCTTTAAGTGTAGAGCACTTCTTGAAGAAATCTTCTATTATCTCCATGAGTAAAGAAGGGATACAGGAGATCGGTGGTGCGTGTGCCATGATCGCAAATACAGAAGGGTTAACGGCGCATGAAGAGTCTGTGCGTATCAGACTTAGGGATTAATCTTCTTTTTTTCGTTGCTATGATTTCAGTAGCAACGAATACTTCAATTATAAAATCATACTTTATTATGTAAGTTTCTCTTCATTCCTTTTCTTCTTTGTCGATGCAACAAACAAGAAAACGAACCCAAAGTCAGCAGATGCGGTTTACGTCGGAAAGACTTCTTCAGAAAAGAAAAAAATGCAAAGAACTGTCGTCAATCAATAATTCCCATTTGTTGTTTAAATTTTTGATTACTTAATATATTGTAAAGTGTATGCTATTATTTTTTAAATTTATGAGATTAAAAATGAATATTTGAAGAAAATGGCGCGGCGGACGAGACTCGAACTCGCGACCCCCTGCGTGACAGGCAGGTATTCTAACCACCTGAACTACCGCCGCACCTAAACCAAATAGATGTTTGAAATGATTTGTACATACCCTTACTTAAATGTACATGGTGGTCGCTCCAAGACTCGAACTTGTGACATCTACCATGTAAGGGTAGCGCTCTACCAACTGAACTACCGCCGCACCTAAACCAAATAGATGGTTGAAAAGAATTGTACATAAACTTACTTAAATGTACATGGTGGTCGCTACAAGACTCGAACTTGTGACATCTACCATGTAAGGGTAGCGCTCTACCAACTGAACTACCGCCGCACCTAAACCAAATAGATGTTTGAAATGATTTGTACATACCCTTACTTAAATGTACATGGTGGTCGCTACAAGACTGGTACTTGTGACATCTACCATGTAAGGGTAGCGCTCTACCAACTGAGCTAAGCGACCACTATTTAATGTTTATTTGGGACAGATTGGCGACCCCTAAAGGATTTGAACCTCTGTTTTTACGTTGAAAACGTAATATCCTTGGCCACTAGATGAAAGGGTCATCAAGAACCATAAACATAAATTGTCAAAAATGGTGGTCGCTACAAGACTCGAACTTGTGACATCTACCTTGTAAGGGTAGCGCTCTACCAACTGAGCTAAGCGACCACTATTTAATGTTTATTTGGGACAGATTGGCGACCCCTAAAGGATTTGAACCTCTGTTTTTACGTTGAAAACGTAATATCCTTGGCCACTAGATGAAAGGGTCATCAAGAACCATAAACATAAATTGTCAAAAATGGTGGTCGCTACAAGACTCGAACTTGTGACATCTACCTTGTAAGGGTAGCGCTCTACCAACTGAGCTAAGCGACCAAACATCGTATATAGTGGTGACCCTTCATGGATTCGAACCATGGGCCCACTCCTTAAAAGGGAGTTGCTCTACCAACTGAGCTAAAAGGTCATAAGATATTATGGCGCGGCGGACGAGACTCGAACTCGCGACCCCCTGCGTGACAGGCAGGTATTCTAACCAACTGAACTACCGCCGCACCTATAAAAAATAATGGTGGTGACCCTTCATGGATTCGAACCATGGGCCCACTCCTTAAAAGGGAGTTGCTCTCCCAACTGAGCTAAAAGGTCATGAGATATTATGGCGCGGCGGAGGTGACTCGAACTCGCGACCCCCAGCGTGACAGGCAGGTATTCTAACCAACTGTACTACCGCCGCACCTATAAAAAATAATGGCGGTGACCCTTCATGGATTCGAGCCATGGGCCCACTCCTTAAAAGGGAGTGGCTCTACCAACTGAGCTAAGCGACCAAACCTCGTATATAGTGGTGACCCTTCATGGATTCGAACCATGGGCCCACTCCTTAAAAGGGAGTTGCTCTACCAACTGAGCTAAGCGACCAAACATCGTATAGAGTGGTGACCCTTCATGGATTCGACCCATGGGCCCACTCCTTAAAAGGGAGGTGCTCTACCAACTGAGCTAAAAGGTCATGAGATATTATGGCGCGGCGGAGGTGACTCGAACTCGCGACCCCCAGCGTGACAGGCAGGTATTCTAACCAACTTATCTTCCGCCGCACCTATAAAAAATAATGGCGGTGACCCTTCATGGATTCGACCCATGGGCCCACTCCTTAAAAGGGAGGTGCTCTACCAACTGAGCTAAAAGGTCATAAGATATTATGGCGCGGCGGACGAGACTCGAACTCGCGACCCCCTGCGTGACAGGCAGGTATTCTAACCAACTGAACTACCGCCGCACCTATAAAAAATAATGGTGGTGACCCTTCATGGATTCGAACCATGGGCCCACTCCTTAAAAGGGAGTTGCTCTACCAACTGAGCTAAAAGGTCACACGTTTTTTTGCACTCATTTTTTGAATAAGTGGACGGAATTATAGCTCAGAAACCTTTGATTGTCAAGGGAATTATGGGAAATGTTTTTAAATTTCCAATACTTCAGCCAATTTCTCGATAGCAAACAGGGTAGATTGTTCTTGAACTTCTTCTCTTGTGCCATCAAAGTTACAATGAAACACCTCTTTGGAAAAAGGTGTTTGTACCCCGATATATACGGTTCCTACAGGTTTGAACTCTGTACCGCCTGTAGGGCCTGCTATACCGGAAACAGCTATAGCATAGTCAGAATCTGCCATTTTTTGTATACCATCTAGCATTTGTGAGACACAAGGTTCACTTACGGCACCATGGTTTTCGAGTACTTCTTGAGTGACACCGAGCCATTGATGCTTGATATCGTTCGAGTAGGTGACACATGAGCCATGGAGAACCTCTGAAGCTCCCGAGATTGCAGTGAATGCTGCAGCGATCCGACCACCAGTACAACTCTCAGCAAAAGAGATGGTTTGTCCCTCTTTGGTCAATTTTTGAATAATTTTTTCTGTAAGTTCTTTTATATTTTTCATAAGATAATTGTATCAAAAGTAGCTTCTAATGCTCTTTTAGGTACAATCACGGGATAATATAAGACTAAGGTATTATCAAACATGGATTTTAAAGACACACTCCTCCTCCCAAAAACCGATTTTCCAATGCGTGGGAATCTTCCAAACAATGAACCTAAAAAGTACAATGCATGGTTTGATGCCGATATTTATGAACAGATGAAAACAAAACGCGCGGGCGCTGAAATGTTTACACTTCATGATGGACCTCCCTATGCCAACGGTGACATTCACATTGGACATGCACTGAACAAAATACTTAAAGACATCATTTTAAAATATAACTATTTCCAGGGTAAAGCGGTACGTATGACTCCGGGCTGGGATTGTCACGGTCTGCCTATCGAGCAGAAAGTTGAAGAGAAACTGGGTAAGAGCAAGAAAGAAGCGATGCCTACAGAAAAATTCAGAGAGCTTTGCCGTGCGCATGCAGCGAAGTTTGTAGATATACAAAGAGACGGGTTTAAAGCTCTGGGTGTTATAGCAGACTGGGATCACCCTTATGTAACGATGGACTTTAAGTTCGAAGCAAATATCTATAGAACACTTTGTGAAGTAGCCAAGAGAGGGTTGTTGGTTGAACGCCACAAACCTATCTTCTGGTCATGGGCAGCTCAAACAGCTTTGGCAGATGCAGAGGTAGAATATGAAAATAAAGAAGACTACTCTATCTACGTACACTTTGAACTTAGTGATGCTGCTAAAGAGAAGATGGGAATTGAGGGTAAAGCAGGTCTTGTGATCTGGACAACAACCCCTTGGACGCTTCCTTCAAATACAGGTATCGCGATCAATCCTGAAGAGATGTATGTATTGACTGATGATGGGCACATCGTGGCAGAAGCTAGATATGATACTATGATCGAAGAGGGCGTGGTAAGCGGACATGCAAGTAGAAAGCTAACGGCTAAAGAGATGGAAGGAGTCTTAGCGATCAATCCACTCAATGGACGTAGTTCAAAAGTCGTATTGGGTGATCATGTAACAATGGATGGTGGTACAGGGTGTGTCCATACGGCTCCGGGACATGGTGAAGATGACTATAGAGTAGGACTTAAGTATGGCCTTGATGTTGTGATGCCTGTAGATGAAAGAGGGTGTTATGATGAATCTGTGGTAGGTCTTCATCTTCTTCCAAACCCTCAAGAGTTTGTGGGAATGCATATCTTTAAAGCGAATGAGCCGATCTTGGAACTGCTTGGTGAGAACCTACTAAAACAAAGTAAGTTTGTTCACTCTTATCCACACTGTTGGAGAACGAAAAAACCTTTGATCTATAGAGCAACGAACCAATGGTTTATCTCTGTAGACGATACGGCAAAAGGTGAAGATACATCTCTTCGTCAAACAGCACTTGATGCGATTGAAGATGTAGCTTTCTTCCCTGCTTCAGCTAAGAACAGACTCAAGCCGATGATCGAAGGACGTCCTGACTGGTGTATCTCCCGTCAAAGAAGCTGGGGTGTACCGATCGCATTCTTTAGAAGTAAAAGTACTAAAGAGGTGATCTTGGATGAAGATGTACTTGAACATATTGCATCATTCTTTGATGAAAAAGGTGCAGATGCATGGTATGAGATGAGTATTGCTGAGCTATTGCCTGAAGGAAGTAAATATAACCCTGATGACCTAGAGAAGATCAATGATATCCTTGATGTTTGGTTTGATAGCGGTTCAACATGGAACTCAGTGATCAAGAGCGGTAACTATGATGCAGGAGAGTATCCAACATCACTTTATATCGAAGGAAGTGACCAGCATAGAGGTTGGTTCCAAAGTTCACTGCTTCTAAGTGCTGCGATCGAAGGTAAATCCCCATATAAAACACTCATCACTCATGGCTTTACTGTGGATGAGAAGGGTGAAAAGATGAGTAAGTCCAAAGGTAACGTCGTTGCTCCGGACAAAGTCGTTAAAGAGTATGGTTCAGAAATTCTCAGACTCTGGGTAGCACTTTCTGATTATCAGTCAGACTTGAAGATCTCTGACAATATTTTGAAACAGACAGCTGAACAGTATAGAAAGATAAGAAATACGTTCAGGTTTCTACTTGCAAATGTGGATGATCTTGAAACCTATGTGAGTACTGATGACTATGGTGAATTGGACAGATGGATACTCACTAAGGCAGCAGAGGTATTTGCATCGGTCAAAAGTTCATTTGATGCCTATGATTTTCTTAGAGGATTTGCAACATTGAACCACTTCATTACCAATGAACTTTCAGGTATCTATATGGATGTCACAAAAGACAGACTCTATTGTGAAGATAAAAATGATCCTGTTAGAAGAGCTACACAGTCTGCTATGGCACACATTGCAAAAGCGATGTTGGGACTCGTGGCTCCGGTATTGACCTATACAGCAGATGAGATCCTGGAGTATGCACCGGCACTTTTCAAAGATGGGATGGAGAATGTATTTGATCTAGTCTATGTTGCAGTGCCAACAGTTGAGGCAAGTTTTGATGATACCATACTTATCACGGCACGTGAAAAATTCTCTGAAGCGGTAGACAAACTCAAAAAAGAGAAATTGATGAAATCTACGCTTGAAGTGGAGATCGCAGGAGATATAAGTGCATTTGACATTAAGGACAGTAAAGACCTTGAAGACTGGTTTGTTGTGTCGGCGATGAAATCAAGTAGTGAGGGTGAAGAGGTCGCTTCGTTTGAAGTTGAGGGCAAAACGTTCACAGTACATAAGGCAACTGCTTCAAAATGTCCGAGATGTTGGAGATTTACAAGCAGCAGCGATGAGTGTGCCTGTGAGAGATGTACCAAGGTTGTTGCCTGATGTTCGATATGACTCAACCGATACAAATGGAAGTGATCGTTGGTTCGATCGTTTTTATCTTTGGATTGGTGGGGATAGGTTTGGCAGTAGTAGAATATTATAAGAGAAAAGGAAGCAATTCGTGATAACACTTAAAGAAGCGCTAACAAAATCTAATGAAGAATTAGAAGAGATAAGAGCACAACTTGAAGTTAAAGCCAAAGAGAGTGGACTCAATGCTTATGTAGGATTTGAAAGTTCAGGTGAGGGGGTACCGATCCTTATCAAAGATAACATTCAAGTCAAAGGGTGGAGTGTGACTTCTGGTTCTAAAATTCTTCAAGGATATATCGCTCCTTATGAAGCGACAGCTATCACTAACCTGAAATCAAAAGGGATGATGGCATTTGGTAGAGCCAATATGGATGAGTTCGCCATGGGTTCAACCACAGAGAGCTCTTTTTATGGCCCTACGAAGAACCCGCATGGCACAGACCGTGTACCTGGAGGATCTTCAGGCGGATCGGCTGCAGCTGTTGCCGGAGGCATTGCTATTGCTGCACTTGGATCAGATACTGGTGGATCTATCAGACAACCTGCAGCCTACTGTGGAGTAGTAGGGATGAAGCCTACTTATGGAAGAGTCAGCCGTTTTGGTCTTGCAGCCTATGCTTCTTCTCTTGATCAGATAGGCCCTATCACGCAGAATGTTGAAGATGCAGCAATATTGTATGATGCGATCAAAGGGCATGATGAAAAAGATTCGACTTCAGCAGATTTTGAGATAGAAGATATCGCCAATAACATAGACCCTGATGTTAAACTCACGATTGCAGTGATCGATAACTATATCTCTGAAGCAGATACTGATACACAAAAAGCCTATGCTCAGACAGTCAAGGCACTTGAAGAAGCAGGTCATACGATCGTACATAAAAATATGCAAAACACCAAGTATGACATCGCGACCTATTATATTCTGGCTACGGCAGAAGCGGCAACCAACCTTGCACGTTTTGACGGGGTACGTTATGGAACTAGGGCTGAATCAAACACCACCGAAGAACTTTTCTATCATACACGATCCGAAGGCTTTGGAGAAGAGGTGAAAAGACGTATCCTGCTTGGTAACTTTGTCCTTTCATCAGGATATTATGATGCTTATTATGTCAAAGCACAAAAGGTAAGACACCTTATCAGAGATGAGTTCAACGCTATTTTTGAAGAGGCTGATCTGATACTTTCACCGGTTGCCCCATCGGTTGCACCGAAGATAGGATCGTCTGAAGACCCGCTTGAAATGTATAAAAGTGATATGTATACCATCGCTATCAATCTTGCAGGACTGCCTGCCATTTCACTGCCAGTTGCTAAAAATGATGAGGGAATGCCTATAGGGTTACAACTCATTGCCAAAGCATTTAACGAAAAAACACTTTTTGACGGTGCCGCAAGCATGGAAAAAGCTGTAAACTATATTAAATAAACGAAGGAAATAAAAAATGAGAATTAAAAAAAGAGCATTAACATTTGAAGATGTATTACTAGTACCACAACATTCAGTTGTACTTCCTAAAGAAGTTTGTTTAAAAAGTAATTTGACCAAGCGTGTAACATTGAACACACCTATTGTTTCAGCAGCGATGGATACCGTCACTGAGTACAAAGCAGCGATCGCTATGGCACACCTGGGTGGTATCGGAATCATTCATAAAAATATGGATATAGCAACACAGGCTAAGCAAATTATGAAAGTAAAGAAGTCTGAGAGCGGTATTATCATCGACCCAATATTCATAGGTCCAGATAAAACTGTGGCAGATGCGGATGCTTTGATGGGTGAATATAAGATCTCTGGTGTACCTGTAGTGGATGATGAGTTGAAACTTATAGGGATCATCACAAACCGTGATATGCGTTTTATCACTGATATGAGTTTGAAAATTGCTGATGTGATGACAAAAGCTCCTTTGGTAACGGCAAAAGTAGGTATCACTCTGGAGGAAGCAGCAAAGGTATTGCAAGAGCATAAGATAGAAAAACTGCCTATCATCGATGACAATGGCGTACTTCAGGGGCTTGTGACCATTAAAGATATCGAGAAAAAAGAGAGATTCCCTAATGCAAATAAAGATCAGCATGGACGTTTAAGGGTAGGTGCAGCGATCGGTGTAGGTCAGATTGATCGTGCGACTGCACTGGTAGAAGCAGGGGTAGATGTGATCGTACTTGATTCTGCACATGGGCACTCACAAGGTATCATCGATACATTGAAACTCATTAAAAAAACACTTGATGTCGATGTGATCGCAGGAAATATTGCAACTGGGGCAGCTGCACAGGATCTTATTGATGCAGGTGCTGATGCAGTTAAAGTGGGTATCGGACCTGGATCGATCTGTACGACTCGTGTCGTTGCAGGTGTGGGTGTACCTCAAATATCAGCAATTGATGAAGTGGCACAAGTAGCAAATAAAGCAGGTGTACCTGTGGTCGCTGATGGTGGTATCAGATACTCAGGTGATGTAGCAAAAGCCTTAGCTGTAGGTGCCAGCTCAGTGATGTTGGGTTCTGCTCTTGCAGGAACCTATGAAGCACCGGGTGATATGATCCTCTTTAACGGTAGACAGTTCAAAGAGTATAGAGGTATGGGAAGTATCGGTGCGATGACCAAAGGAAGTACAGATCGTTACTTCCAGGAAGGTACTGCAGCAGATAAACTTGTTCCGGAAGGAATTGAAGGACGTGTCCCTTACAGAGGGCGCATTGCGGATGTTGTGCATCAAATGGTAGGTGGACTTCGTTCATCTATGGGGTACTGCGGTTCGGAGTCGATCAAAGTATTCTGGGAAAAAGCGGAATTCGTTGAAATCACTTCTGCCGGACTTAGAGAGAGTCATGTGCATGATGTGACGATCACCAAAGAATCTCCAAACTATTCTTCTTAAAGATTCTCATCATAATCCCCGTATGTGATACGGGGATTCCTTTCGTCTATAAATACGATATCTTTTCTTCCAATTAATCCTCTCTTCAAGCAAGCACAAGCTATAATTTACCTATATTATGAAATAAGGAATTGTAATGCACGAACAAACACTGGCCGTCCATGCAGGATATGAGAAAGATGCACAAGGGACTATGGCAGTACCTATCTACCAAAGTACAGCGTATGAGTTTAGAGATACGGAACATGCAGCGAATCTCTTCGCACTGAAAGAGCTTGGAAATATTTATACACGTCTTATGAACCCTACTACGGATGTGTTTGAAAAACGTTTTGCGGCATTGGAAGGTGGAGTGGCTGCGATCGGGACTGCATCTGGAATGTCGGCTATTTTTTACGCTATCGCAAACGTGGCTGAAGCGGGTGATAATATCATCGTCGCAAAACAAGTGTATGGTGGAACAACGACACTTACCGGACATACGATCAAACGTTTTGGTATCGAGACACGTTACTTTGATGTGAGAAATCCCTCAGAGATAGAAGCTTTGGTTGATGAGAGAACAAAGATCATACTTTTTGAGAGTATTACAAATCCGAGTATAGATGTGGCTGATTTTGATGCTATCGTGGCTATCGCAGAAAAACACGGTATCTTGACTTGTGTGGATAATACTGTTGCAACACCAGTGTTATGTAAACCCATAGAACATGGTGTGGATCTGAGCGTACATAGTACAAGTAAATATACGACAGGACAAGGGTTAGCACTCGGTGGTATTATCGTTGAGCGCGAGAATCTGGTAGAGAAGATCAAGGGTAATGCACGTTATGATCACTTTAACACTCCAGATGCGAGTTATCATGGACTTGTGTACTCTGATGTACCTCTTCCTATTTTTACACTGAGAGTACGTTTGGCACTTCTACGTGATCTTGGTGGTGCACCAAGTCCATTTAACTCATGGTTGCATATTCAAGGTCTTGAGACTCTGCCACTACGAATGAAACAGCATTCCAGTTCTGCACTTGCTATAGCAGAGTTTTTAGAGGCACATCCAAAGGTGAAAAAAGTGAATTATCCAGGGTTAAAGTCAAGTGATCAAAATCCATTAGTTCAAAAGTACTTTAAAGAGGGGATGGCAAGTGGTCTTCTTTCATTTGAAGTCGAGAGTAAAGAGTTGGCACAGAGTATTGCTGATGCTACAGAGATCTTTGCGGTGGTTGTAAATATTGGTGACAGTAAATCGATCATCACTCACCCTGCAAGTACAACCCACCAGCAACTTTCAGCCAAGGAGCTTGAAGAGGCTGGTGTTCCTGGAGGTTTAGTACGACTGAGCGTAGGTATAGAAGATACACAAGATCTTATCGATGATTTGGCAAAAGCACTTGGATAGTTATAAAGCGCAAATTAGATAAAATACGACAAAATAATATAATTAATGGACTTGATGCTTGTATGTGACCCCGTCGCATGAGCCAGGAGTTGAAGTTATCGCTAGTATATCATTCTGTATGTCATAGTGACAATAGGATTTTTGGCTTAGCTCAAAAATGTCCAATAAATAAAAAAGCAGTCTATGGAAATCACAACTAAAACAGCACAATTTAGCTCTCCTCTCTACCTCGAGAGTGGGCGTATCTTAGAACCGTATGAGATCGCCTATGAGACATATGGAGCGTTAAACGAAGAGAAGTCCAATGTTATTTTAGTCTGTCATGCCCTAAGTGGTTCCCATCATGCAGCCGGAACCTATGAAGGTGAACGAAAGGCCGGATGGTGGGATGGATTGATCGGTGATGGTAAAGCGGTCGATACCAACAAATATTTTGTGATCTGTACTAATGTGATAGGGTCATGTTTTGGCTCGACAGGACCAATGAGTAACAATTATCCCAGTGAAGACCCTTATAGATTGCGGTTTCCTGTAGTGACCATCAAAGATATGGTACGTGCACAGATGCATCTTCTTTCGCAGTTGGGTATTTACCATGTACGTGCGATCATAGGTGGTTCTATGGGGGGTATGCAGGCACTGCAGTTTGCTGTAGACTACCCTAACTTTGCAGATGAGATCATCTCTCTTGCCGCAACATATGCGACAAGACCATGGACCATCGCATTTAACAAAGTGGCGGTTGAAGCGATCAGAAGAGATCCTCGCTTTAATCATGGTAACTATGAGAAAGATGCATTCAAAGAGGAAGGATTGGATGGATTGGCTATAGGGCGTATCGCTGGACACATCTCTTACCTAGCACCGGACTCCATGGATAATAAGTTTGGACGTAACTATGTGAACAATGATGGACTTTTTGAACTCTTTGGACGTTATGAAGTAGAGAGATACATGGAGTACAATACCAATAACTTTTCACGTATATTTGATCCGCTTTCCTATCTATATATAGTAAAAGCGATCAATACATTTAATTTAAGTCGTGGATATGATTCGTTGCATGATGCGGTTCTACGTATTAAAGCTAATGTACACTTGATCAGTTTTTCATCTGACTATCTCTTTTTCCCTTGTGAGATGGAACATATCGCCAAAATGATGGAACGTAATGGACAGTCGCATACGTATTTGGAAGTTCAGAGTAGTTATGGACATGATGCCTTTTTAGTGGAGTTAGACAAATTTGAAGACCATATCAAGGATGTATTACAATGAAAAATGAAACATTTGAAGAGAAATTAGAACATTCAAAAGAATTGCTTGAAAAACTGATGAACCCCGAGATCACACTTGAGGAGTCTGTCAAGCTCTATGAAGAGGGTTTAAAAAATATAAAAGAGGCACAAACACTGATAGAAGAAGCCAAAACGAAAATTACAGTGATAGAACAAGCCAACCAAAATACGGGAGATACCCTGTAATGGCGCAACTTGTTGTAGCAGCACTTCAATTACCAACATTGGGTATGAATGCAACAAGACTTGAGTTTTATCTGAAACAAGCCAAGCAGAGAAATGCAGAGGTGATGCTTCTTGGTGAGTATGTTCTGAATCATTTTTTTAAAGAGTTTGCCACAATGTCACCCAATATGGTGAAAGAACAGACACGTAAACATACAGAACTTCTTAAAAATCTTGCAGCAAAATATGATATTGTTTTTGTTGCACCTATCATTGTCACAAAAAAAGATGGATATCATAAAACCATTGTGAAGATCACACCTAAGACGACAAGATATTATGAACAGCAAATTCTTCTTCCTTATACGCACTGGAATGAAAAAAAGTTTTTTGCCAACCCTATTCAATCACTTAAAGATCCGATGACTTTCAATATTAAAGGCTTCAGAGTGATGGTCATGGCTGGATTTGAACTTCATTTTGACCATTTTTGGCAAAGAGCAACTGAAAAAAAGATCGACCTTGTACTGCTTCCTACTGCTTCAACCTTTGGATCTCATAACCGTTGGAGAGAGATCATCAAAACAAAAGCCTTTTTACATGGATGCTATATACTAAGAGCCAATCGTTTGGGTGAATACAGTGACAATGAAGTCAAATGGAAATTTTATGGTGATACGATGCTTGTCTCTCCCGAGGGTGACGTAGAAATGATGCTGGAAGATAAAGAATCCATGTTGGTTGAGGTGATAGATAAAGCAGATGTGCTGGAACACAGAAAAGCATGGGCGTTTGAAAAAGAGTTGCAGTTAAGAATGGGTTAGTTCTTTCTTGCCAAGAGAAAGACTTTGATAAAAATGTATAAAAAGGATTTGATATGACACCAGAGCAATATTTTAACAGACAGATACAATTATGGGGTGAGGCTACACAAAAGGCGCTTCAAAATAAAAAGATAGCCATCATTGGTTCTGGTGGTCTGGGATCTACTTTAGCGATGGCACTGGGTACATCAGGTATAGGTGAGATACATATGGTAGATTTCGATATCGTTTCAAATCATAACATCCATAGACAAATAGCATTTACACTGAAGGATGAAGGCAAAAACAAAGCCAAAGCTGTAGCTGCATTGATAGAATCTAAAAACCCATTTGTCAAAGCACTTGCTTTTGATATGGATTTTGATGCCTTCAAAGAATTGGGAAACACGTATGACCTGATACTTGATGCTACAGATAACCTTCCTGTAAGAAGTGAGATAGACAAGCATGCCAAAGCAACCCATACACCTTGGATCTATGCAAGTGTTGAAGAGTTTAACGGACAGGTCTGTTTCTTTGATCAGGCAAACTTCCAAGTGTTCAATATCTCTGACCATAAACCTGGCGGTATTACAGCTCCTATCGTGATGCACATCGGATCTCTCCAGGCAAATTTGGCATTGCGCTATCTTGCCGGGCTTTCTGTGACAAAAGATAAACTCTATTATCTTTATTTTAATGATGAAGGTGAGCTTATGACACAAAAATTTGGAATGCCAGAGGCGTAAACCTAAAACAAATAGTGTTAAAATATGATAAAGGATCACTATGAAACTTAAAACATTATTTATATCAGGAATGATTTTGTTCTTTGCCGGGTGTACACAAGAGACTCAGAACAGTTTGAGCCGTTCACTGCAAAACTGGACAGGAACCAATGGTGTACTTGATATCTATGCCGGTGATAAACTGGTACATAAGTTCATCAAAATAGATAAACTTTCAACCGCGTATGGAAGCAGTGACAGTAAGCAAAGACCTTATCGTTACGGGTATGGAATTGATGATCTAAACTTTAACGGTAAAAAAGATGAAGGGGAGAAGAAGGTCTATTTTGAATTTTCTGATTACTCAACATCATATATATTTTATGAAAGAAATTAAGGAGAACAAGTAAATGAAATTTATTTCGACAAACGAAGCACCCGCAGCAATAGGACCATACTCACAAGCAGTGGTGGCAAATGGATTCATCTATACCTCAGGACAGATCGCATTGACACCGGAAGGTGTGATGGCTGCAGATGATGTAGAGAACCAAACACATCAAGTGATGAAAAATCTTTTTTATGTACTTGAAGCAGCTGGAGCACACTTTAATGATGTGATCAAGACAACGATCTTTTTGGCAGATATGAATGACTTTGAAAAAGTCAATGCGATCTATGCGCATTATTTTGGTACACATAAACCAGTACGTAGCACAGTAGCAGTTAAAACACTTCCAAAAAATGCACTGGTTGAGATAGATTGTATAGCAATTGCCGGAGCGGATTATACTTACTAGAGACAAAAGTAGGGAATACCTAAGGAAAGTCGTTTAGTTTAAAAAAATATTAAAACAACTTTGGGTATAATCACGAACTTTTTAAAAAACAATAGATATAAAGGGTTTTGCAATGTACGCAATCATTAAAGCAAGTGGCCAACAATTTAAAGTTCAAGAGGGTGATATCATCTGTTTTGACAACATGAATCTTGAGCCAAAAGCGGCGGTAGAGTTTAAAGAAGTTCTAGCGCTAGACAACGGTGAATTAACTGTAGGAGCTCCTTTCGTAGAGGGTGCTGTAGTTAAAGGTGAAGTAATCAATGAAGGTAGAGATAAAAAAGTTATCATCTACAAGAAAAGAAGAAGAAAAGATTCAAAACTTAAAAGAGGTTTCAGAAGAGACTTTACAAGAGTTAGAATTACTAAAATAGCATAAGGAGATCAGATGGCACACAAGAAAGGACAAGGGTCCACTCAAAATAATCGTGATTCAGCTGGACGTCGTTTAGGCGTTAAAAAGTTTGGTGGTGAAGCAGTTATCCCAGGTAACATTATCATCAGACAAAGAGGAACTAAAGTTCACCCAGGTAATGGTGTAGGAATGGGTAAAGACCATACTATATTTGCACTTATCGAAGGTGTAGTGAAGTTTGATAACAAATCTGCTACTCAAAAGAAAGTTTCAGTAGTACCTGCATAATCCCTTTATAAGTCCGACTGGTTCGGGCTTATTTATCCATATTTTCCTCATACTCTTCTATCACCAATAGATGTTTGCATCTGTTACGTCCTAAGAACCAACCATTATTATAATTTTGATCGTTATTAAAAAGCATATGTGATTTTGAATACGTGCCTTTAGATGTGGTACACCCATCAATAATACCTTTTTGATAGTTTACAGGTAAGTCTTTACCAAAATAGATACCATTGTGATAATATCCATTTTGATGTACAGGTTCTTTTTTTGAGCTACAACCTGTAAGATAGAATAATAGACTTCCAATGATGAAGAATGAGATAGATGTTCGATGAAACATATATTTGCCTTTTAGATCAAATATAAAAATTATAGCGATTCTTCCCCTAATTTAGGTATAATTTCATAATTCATATACTCTACTCATATACATAAGGTATATATGGTAGTTTTTTTCACAAGATTAAAGGTTATAAATGTTTGTAGATAGTGTAGAACTAACAGTTAGTTCTGGTAAAGGTGGTGCGGGTGCCATCTCTTTTTGGACAGAAAAGTTTGTCTCTAAAGGTGGTCCCGATGGTGGTGACGGAGGACGCGGAGGTTCTGTGTTTTTCAAAGTAGACAATAATACAGATACTCTCTCGGCACTTCGTGGACGCAACCATATTAAAGCAGAGAATGGTCGTCCCGGAGAAGGACGTAAGTGTTATGGTCGCAAGGGACACGACACCATTATCACGGTTCCTCCTGGCACAACAGTCGTTGATATGGAGACAGGTGAAGAGCTTCTTGACCTGGTCAATGAAGGAGAAGTGGTTCTTTTCCTTGAAGGGGGTAAGGGTGGTTTAGGAAATATGCACTTTAAAAGTTCAAGTAACCAAAGACCGACCTATGCACAGCCTGGACTTCCAGGGATCACCAAACATGTAAGACTTGAAATGAAACTCATTGCAGATGTAGGTTTAGTAGGATATCCAAATGTAGGAAAATCCACATTGATCTCTACACTTTCCAATGCACGACCTCAAGTAGCCAATTATGAGTTTACAACACTGACACCGAAACTCGGTGTGGTGCATGTAGGTGACTTCGATTCTTTCATGATGGCTGATATACCTGGTATTATTGAGGGTGCCAGTGATGGTAGAGGCTTGGGCTTGGAATTTTTGAAGCATATTGAAAGAACAAAAACATTGCTTCTGATGATCGATGCGGCAAATTACCGAGAGATGAAGTATCAGTATGAGACGCTTCTGGTTGAATTAAAACGTTATTCTGAAACACTTGCTACACGAAAGCATGCGATCGCTATTACCAAAATTGATTCACTTTCACAAGAGGAAGTGAATGCTTTGACAGAAACATTCTTAGCGGACATAGGTTTGGAAGCAAATAATACACTACAGAAATATAAAGCAGATACAAACTATCTAAGTTATGGATTTAAGACTGATTTTGGTCTACAACTGCCAGAAGAGAAACCATTTTTTGTACTTCCTATCTCATCTGTAGCACACTTAAATACGGAAGCACTGCGTTATGCGATCAGTGATTTTGTCAAAATGGTCAAAGTAGAACAAGAAGCTGAGTAAGTAGGTCTAATGAAAAGAATAGTCATTAAAGTGGGTTCCCATGTTTTAACAGAAAATGGTGCCATTGCTAAACCACGTATGCTGGCACTGGTACAATTGATAGCCGAACTGAAAACACATCACTATGATGTGATCTTGGTGAGTTCAGGTGCAGTATCTGCAGGTTATACTCAATTACCACTTGATCGAAGTCAAGTCGCAAACAAACAGGCATTGGCTGCGATAGGCCAGCCACTCCTTCTCAAAATGTATCAGGAGAAGTTTGCCAGGTTTAATTTACTCTGTTCTCAAGTACTTTTGAGTGCAGATGTGTTTGGCGAACCTGAACACATCGCACATGCGAAAAATGCAATAGATACATTGTTAAAAAATAATGTGGTACCTATCATCAATGAAAATGATACCGTCAGTATCGAAGAATTGGTTTTTGGAGACAATGACAGACTCTCTGCACATGTAGCACACTACTTTGATGCCTCACTTCTTGTCATACTCTCAGATATCGATGCTTTTTATGATAAAGATCCAAATAAATATGACGATGCCAAACGAAGAGTAGTAGTCAATAGACTAGCAGAGGATGAACTCAACGCTGAACATACGCCCAATAATGAATTTGCAACAGGTGGAATTGTGACGAAACTACAATCTGCAGATTTTTTAATGAAACAGGGCAGAGAGATGTTTTTGGCAAGTGGATTTGATCTGGGTGATGTGAAAGCATTTCTTGTAGACGGTGAGCATAAGGGTGGAACACTTTTTAAAGCCTAAACACGTGAAGTTATAAAAAGAAGAATGGAATGAAATACAAAATAGTTTACATGGGAACACCCCACTATGCAAAAGAGATACTCAAGACACTGATAGAAGCTGAAGATATGGAGGTCTCTCTAGTACTCACACAACCAGACCGTCCTGTGGGACGTAAGAAAGTGTTGACAGCACCTCCTGTGAAAGAGTTGGCATTAAAGCATGGTATTGATGTCCTTCAGCCTCATCGCTTAAGTGATGAAGGTATTGAAGATACGATCAAAGCGTTGAAACCTGATTTTATTGTGGTGGCGGCATTTGGACAGATACTGCCTAAAAGTATATTGGATATTGCCCCTTGTATTAATTTGCATGCTTCACTTTTACCTCAGTATAGAGGTGCTTCTCCTGTACAGCAATCTCTGCTTCACGGTGACACCAAAACGGGTGTCACTTCCATGCTGATGGAGGAAGGACTGGATACGGGTCCCATGCTTGAAAAGATTGAGTTTGTTATCCCCGAAGATATGCGTCTTCATGCACTCATGGCACAATTAACCTCTGATGCCTGCAGATTGACACTCAGTACTATTAGAAATTTTGAGAATATCACACCTCAAGTACAAGATGAAACCGAAGCAACACTCTGTAAAAAGATCAAAAAAAGTGATGGCGAAGTAGATTTCTCAGATGCAAGTGTCATCTATAATAAATACCGCGCATTTGAAGGTTGGCCGGGTATTTTTGCTGCGAATGGTACAAAATTTGACGGACTATCTCTGGCAGATACAGAATCACATAACAAGGCATTTGAGATTCTCTCTTTTATAGATGAAAGTGTAGTAGTTGGTTGCCTGAAGGGATCTTTGCAGATCGAAACGATCCAGCCTGCATCAAAAAAGGCAATGTCAGCCAAAGCATATTGTGTAGGAAGGGGGCTAAAAGTTGGAGATAGTATCATTTGATACGCTTGCTTCTACACAAACCTATCTTTTGGAACAATTAAAGAAGCAAAGCGTGCAAGCCCCTTTGGCCGTGATTGCCAATCAACAGTATTCCGGTATAGGAAGCCGTGATAACTCTTGGTCAGGAGGAGAAGGAAACTTTTTTGCCTCCATCGCCGTGAACTTGGAGGATCTGCCTAAAGATCTACCGCTTGAATCTGCTTCTATTTATTTCTCTTTTATCATGAAACAAACACTTGAGGCACATGATGAAAATATCTGGTTAAAATGGCCTAATGATTTCTATTTAAATGATGAAAAAATAGGCGGTACAATTACAAAAAAATTCAAAAATACGTTAGTATGTGGAATGGGAATAAATTTAAAAGATTCTCAAAATGGCTACAGAGCCTTAGAATGCGATATTTCAGCTCAATTTCTACTGGAAAAGTACCTTTTGGCACTCGAAAAATTTCCAAAATGGAAGGAAGTTTTTAGAGAGTATGAGATAGAATTTGAACTAAGCAGAAAGTTTTCAGTGCATATTGAAAACGATAAAAAGAGCTTGTCAGATGCGACTTTATGTGCAGATGGCTCTTTAATGATAGAGGGGAAGAGGGTGTTTAGTTTACGATGAGTGAGATAATTAGTATAGCCAACCAAAAGGGTGGCGTAGGAAAAACAACAACAGCAGTCAATCTGGCAGCCTCTTTGGCTGAAAAAGGGAAGAAGGTCCTTCTTCTTGATATTGATCCACAGTCCAATGCAACAACAAGTTTAGGTTTTAGCAGAGGGGATTATGAATATAATATCTATCATGTACTGATTGGAAGTAAAAAACTTTCAGAAGTGATCCTTAAAACAGACGTTAAAAACCTTAAACTTGTGCCTTCTAACATTGGGTTGGTAGGTATAGAAAAAGAGTTTTATAATCCTAAGGCAAAAAACAGAGAATTATTCCTGAAAGGAAAACTTCAAGAGGTTGCTTCTAAATTTGATTTTATTATTATAGATTCACCTCCGGCATTAGGACCTATTACCATTAATGCGTTGAGTGCATCTGATTCTGTGATCATACCGATCCAGTGTGAGTTTTTTGCATTGGAAGGATTGGCACAGCTACTCAATACGGTAGGGCTTTTGAAAAAGACGATCAACCCGAAACTCAAGATCAAAGGTTTCTTGCCTACAATGTACTCTGGTCAGAATAATCTTTCTAAACAGGTGCTGGCTGATTTGAGCCATCATTTTAAAGACAAACTTTTCCATGTAAAAAAAGGGAAAGGGTGTATCGTTGTACCACGAAATGTCAAGATCGCAGAGAGTCCGAGTTTTGGCAAACCAGTGACTTCATATGCTGCAAGTTCAAAAGGTTCTGTAGCCTATAGAGATCTTGCAACCGTCATCGCAAGAGGTTAGGTATGGCATTAGGCAGAGGACTAGGAGAGATCCTTTCTGAAGTAGAAGAGGCGTATGAAAGAGACTTAAGTGATATTGACAGTTTTGAGCTTGAGTCTCAAGGTGCTAGGGTAGAAGAGATCGCTGTTGAAAGTATTGCAGCAAACCCTTTTCAGCCGCGTAAACATTTTGATGAACAAGCCCTCAAAGAGTTAAGTCACTCTATTGCAGAGCATGGACTGCTTCAGCCTATCGTTGTGATAGAAAAAGGGGATGGGTATCTTCTTATAGCCGGTGAGCGTCGTCTTAGAGCACACAAGCTTGCAAAACTCAACACGATAAAAGCCATTATTGCCAATGTGGATATCGATGAAATAAGACTGCGTGAACTTGCGCTGATCGAAAATATACAAAGAGAGAACCTCAATGCAATAGAACTGGCAAACTCTTATGCAGAATTGATAGAAGTACATAATATCACACATGATGACCTCTCCTCTATTGTACACAAAAGCCGTTCACAGATCACCAATACCATGCGTCTTCTAAGCCTCTCTTCTTATGCCCAGGAGCAGCTTGTTGAGGGAAAGATATCACAAGGTCATGCAAAGGTCCTGGTCGGACTTGATGAAAAGAAACAAAAAATTGTGATAGACAGTGTCATCGGCCAGAAACTGAGTGTACGTGATACAGAAAATATGGTCAAGAATCACAAAGAGAGTGGTTCTGTGCCTATATCCAAACCAGCAACTGTGAAGTTATTGGATAAGTATGCTGATGTGTTATCTGAGACTCTACCTTTTAAATATAAGCTCAAAGCAAAAAGTATTGAAATCAGTTTTGAGAATGACAAAGAGGTTGAAAAGTTTTTAGCACAGTTACAAGCCAAGAATGGGTAGAAGATAAACACTTTATTTAAACAAAATCTATAATTCCTCTTTATATTTAAAATACTCAAAGATTTTAATCATATCCTCATGTCAATAATGATAAAATAACGCGAAATTACATGAGGAGTTTTAATGCTTGACATACAACCACCATTGATGTTGTTCGTATTGGCTTTGTTTCTAACCCTACTTGTTCTTTTAAATAATATGCTATTTCAGCCATTGGTGAAATTTATGGATGACAGAGATCACTCTATAGCAAAAGATTTAGAAGCTGCAAAAGGTCTTAGCGGTAACAGCGACGAACTAAATGCAAAGGCAGATGAAATTATCAGCAATGCTAAAAATGAAGCTGCTGGAATCAGACAGAAAGCAATTGATGATGAAAAAACATTGGCTGCAAGTAGAATTGAGACCAGACAAAATGAACTAGAAACTGAGTATAACAAATTCGTAGAAAAGCTAAACTCTGACAAAGAGAACCTTAAAAACTCTCTTCTTTCTCAAATGCCTCTTTTCAAAGAGAGCCTAAAAGCTAAATTTAGCAAATTATAGGAAGGGATGAAGATGAAAAAAATAGTACTATTGTCTTTGCTTATGGTACCTGCTATGCTTTTAGCTAGTGGTGATGCTGAATCAAGCCGTTACTTTGCTCAAACTGGTAGAGAATCAGACTTTTGGCCAAGAGTGATCAACTTTACGATCTTTGCATCTTTGCTTTACTATTTGATCGCGAATCCGATCAAAAACTTTTTTAAAGGCAGAAGTGAAGGTATCGCAGAGCAATTGAATGAGATCGAAAAGAAACTTCAAGCAGCTAAAGATGAGAAAAAAGAAGCGCAGAATCGTTTAGATGAAAGTAAAAAGAGAGCAGAAGAAATTCTTGCTGATGCAAAAGCAGAAGCGATTCTCTTAGCAGAAAAGATCGCGACTGCAAATCAAAATGAGTTGGCTCTTTTAGATAAGCAACTTGAAGAGAAAATGTCTCTAGAAGAGAGAAAAGCTGCAAGAGAAACAATCGATGAGATCTTAAGTGAGAATATCACTGCAGATGACATCATGTTGGATGAAGCTAAAGTGGTTGAAATTATTTCTAAGAAGGTGGCGTAATGGAAGAGTTAATTGCCAAAAGATATGCAAAAGCACTTTCTTCAGTATCTAAAGACATCGCAGGTGTTTTAGAAGTACTTAATGTACTTAGTGAAGTGGTGAACAGCAGAGAGATCAAGTCTACATTGACATCTCCGATCATTTCAAGTGAAAGTAAGACAGAAATGATCTTATCTGCACTTGGTGAGAGTGATGTAGCACTTGTGAACTTTATTAAGATTTTAGGTGAAAACGGAAGACTTGATCTTATCCCTGCTATTACAAAAGTATTGAATTCGGATCAGCAAAGAGTTTCAAATGAGTATGAAGGTGTATTAAAAAGTGCATCATCATTGAATGAAGCTGAATTGGCTAATCTTGAAGAAACACTTAAAAAGTATACAGGTTCAACGATCAAATTGACACAAGAAAAAGGTGACTTTGACGGGGTACGTGTTTCAGTCGATGATTTGGGTATAGAGGTAAACTTCTCTAAGCAGAGAGTTAAAGAACAATTAATTGATTTCATTAAGAAATCTTTGTAGTTATCTAATAGAAAGGAGTATCAGTGGCAGTTAAATTGCAAGCAGATGAGATAAGTTCGATCATCAAAGAAAGAATTGAGAATTTTGAAATTGATGTTGACATCAATGAAGTAGGAAAAGTAGTAGGTATCGCAGACGGTATTTCAACAGTATATGGTCTTAACAATGTTATGGCCGGTGAAGTTGTAGAGTTTGATAATGGTGCTAGAGGACTTGTATTAAACCTTGAAGAAGCAAACGTTGGTGTTGTTGTTCTTGGTTCAAGTGCAGGTATCAAAGAAGGTATGAGCGTTAAAAGAGCAGGAGACCTTCTTAAAACACCAGTAGGTGACGGTATGATGGGTAGAGTGGTAAACCCACTTGGTGAGCCTGTAGACGGTAAAGGTGCAGTTGAAGCAACTGAGCACAGATTTATCGAAGAAAAAGCACCAGGGATCATGGCTAGAAAATCAGTTCATGAACCGCTTCAAACAGGTATCAAAGCGATCGATGCACTAGTACCGGTTGGTAGAGGACAAAGAGAGCTTATCATTGGTGATAGACAAACAGGTAAAACTACTTTGGCTATTGACACGATCATCAACCAAAAAGGTCAAGATGTAGTATGTATTTATGTTGCAATTGGTCAAAAACAATCAACAGTAGCTGCTACAGTGAAAAAACTTGAAGAGCATGGTGCAATGGATTACACGATCGTTGTAACTGCTGGTGCAGCTGATTCTTCAGCACTTCAGTTCCTAGCTCCTTATGCTGGTGTAACAATGGCTGAATATTTCAGAGACAATGGTAGACATGCTGTGATCTTCTATGATGACCTTTCTAAGCACGCTGTTGCATATAGAGAGATGTCATTGATCCTTAGAAGACCTCCAGGTAGAGAAGCGTATCCAGGTGATGTATTCTACCTTCACTCAAGACTTCTTGAAAGAGCTGCAAAGCTTTCTGATGATCTAGGTGCTGGTTCTATTACTGCATTCCCTATCATTGAAACACAAGCAGGTGATGTTGCGGCGTATATTCCGACAAATGTTATCTCTATTACTGATGGTCAGATCTTCCTAGAAACTGATCTATTCAACTCAGGTATCAGACCAGCAATCAACGTAGGTCTTTCTGTATCAAGAGTTGGTGGTGCTGCGCAGATCAAAGCAACAAAACAAGTATCTGGTACATTGAGACTTGATCTTGCTTCATTTAGAGAACTTCAGGCATTTGCACAATTTGCGTCTGATCTTGATGACTATACAAGAGGTCAGCTTGAACGTGGTCAGAGAATGGTAGAGGTACTTAAACAAGGACCTTATCAGCCAGTTGCAATTGAGAAACAAGTTGTGATCATCTTTGCTGGTGCAAATGGATACCTTGATGATATCCCTGCATCTTCTGTAACAAAATTTGAAGCAGACCTTATGCCATTTATGGAAGCAAAATATGCGAATATTCTTGATGCAATCAGAACTGAAAAGAAGATCTCTGATGATACAGATGGAGAATTACGTAAAGCTATCGAAGATTTCAAAGCTTCATTCGCTGGATAAGAAAGGCTTAATATGGCTAATTTAAAAGAGATAAAGCGTAAGATTGGAAGTGTAAAAAACACACAAAAAACCACTAACGCTATGAAGCTTGTCTCTTCTGCTAAACTAAAAAGAACAGAAGAGCTTGCTAAAAGATCTAGAGTCTATGCTGATAAATTGACGGGTCTATTGAATGAGATCGCTCAAAAAATGCAGCAGTCTAATGCTGACGGTATAGATAATGTCTATTTTAAGGATGCACAAAATCCTAAGATGGTAGACATTGTATTTATTACAGCAGATAAAGGTCTTTGTGGTGGTTTTAATTCACAAACAATCAAAAGAGTAAACAAGTTGGTTGCTGAGTATAAAGCACAAAATGTGAAAGTACGTCTTAGAGCAGTAGGTAGAAAGGGTATCGATTATTTTAAATTCAATAATTTTGAATTAAACAATGAAATCGTAGGACTTTCTGCTGCACCAGACTTTGGCCAAGCTGCAGAGTTTATCTCTGAAGTGGCTGACTCTTATGTGAATGGTGAGACAGATAAGATCATTTTGGTACACAACGGTTATGTAAACATGATCACTCAAGAAGTAAGAGAGGATCAGGTTTTACCAGTAGATTCGTCAAAATTAAAACTTGATGTGGTTTCAACTTCAGAATTGGAAGTAGAACCAGATGATGACGATACACTACTTGATGCATTGGTTAAGCGTTATATTGAGTATACAATGTATTACTCACTTATCGATTCATTGGCTGCAGAACACTCTGCACGTATGCAAGCGATGGATGCGGCAACAAGCAATGCTAAACAAATGGTAAAAGACCTTACTGTGAAGTATAACAAAGCAAGACAAGAAGCGATTACTACTGAACTCATCGAGATCATCAGTGGTATGGAATCAATGAAATAATTAGAGGAGAAGTAATGACAGGTAAAATAGTACAAGTCTTAGGTCCCGTTATCGATGTGGATTTTACAGACTATCTACCGGAGATCAATGAAGCGTTAGAAACTACGTTCATGGTTGATGGTAAAGAGCAAAAATTGGTTTTAGAAGTAGCAGCACAACTAGGTGATAACAGAGTTAGAACAATTGCTATGGATATGAGTGAAGGATGTGTTAGAGGTCAAGAAGTGAAAGCAACTGGTGACTCTATCAAAGTTCCTGTAGGTGAAGAAGTACTTGGACGTATCTTCAACGTTATCGGTGATCCTATCGATGAGGCTGGTGATGTAAATGCAAAAGAGTACTGGTCGATCCACAGAGCACCACCAGCATTTGAAGAGCAAAGTACAAAAACAGAAGTATTTGAGACAGGTATCAAAGTTGTTGACCTTCTTGCTCCTTACAACAAAGGTGGTAAAGTTGGACTCTTCGGTGGTGCAGGTGTTGGTAAAACCGTCATTATTATGGAACTTATTAACAACGTTGCAATGAAACACAGTGGATATTCTGTATTTGCCGGTGTTGGTGAAAGAACACGTGAGGGTAATGACCTTTACTACGAAATGAAAGAATCAAACGTACTTGACAAAGTTGCACTGTGCTACGGTCAAATGTCAGAGCCTCCGGGAGCAAGAAACAGAATCGCACTTACTGGTCTTACTATGGCTGAGTACTTCAGAGATGAAATGGGTCTTGATGTATTGATGTTTATCGATAACATCTTTAGATTTGCGCAATCAGGTTCAGAGATGTCTGCACTTCTTGGTCGTATCCCTTCAGCCGTTGGTTACCAGCCGACATTAAGCAGAGAGATGGGTGCACTTCAAGAGAGAATTACATCAACAACTAAAGGTTCAATTACTTCTGTTCAAGCAGTATATGTACCAGCGGATGACTTGACTGACCCGGCTCCAGCTTCTGTATTTGCTCACTTGGATGCAACAACAGTACTTAACAGATCGATTGCTGAAAAAGGTATCTATCCTGCGGTTGATCCATTGGATTCAACTTCAAGAATGCTTGATCCGCAAATTATTGGTGAAGATCACTACAATATCGCTAGAGGCGTACAGCAGATCCTTCAAAAATATAAAGATCTTCAAGATATTATTGCGATCCTTGGTATGGATGAGCTTTCTGAAGATGACAAACTTGTTGTTGAAAGAGCAAGAAAGATTGAAAAATACCTTTCTCAGCCATTCCACGTTGCTGAAGTATTTACAGGTTCTCCGGGTGTTTATGTTACACTTGAAGATACACTGGAAGGATTTAAAGGTCTTATCGAAGGTAAATATGACGATATGAATGAAGCTGCGTTCTACATGGTAGGAAATATGGCTGAAGCTATTGCTAAAAACGATAAGATTAACGCTAAGTAATCTTAGTTCTTGTCTTATAAAGGATAATTATGGAACTTATGAAGCTAGAAATAGTCACACCGAACGGTGTGATTTTTGACGCTGAAGTAAAACAGGTAACATTGCCAGGGTCAGAGGGTGAATTCGGTGTTTTAGCCCATCACGCTACTTTGGTATCATTACTTGATACAGGTGTCATTGTGATCGATAAAGCAGACGGGAGTGAAGTAGCTGTTGCTATTAACTCTGGGTATGTAAAAGTCGATGAAGAGAAGACAACTTGTATCGTAGATGGTGCAGTAGCGCTTTCTGGTGCAGATAGTGATCTTGCTCAAGCACTTGAAGCAGCAAAAGAGTTACTTAAGAGTGCTGAATCTTCTAGTACAGCTATCGCAGCTGCGGTAAGCAAAGTAGAACACATCGGAAAGTCTTTATAACTTGAACTCTCTCGCTACTTATTTCTTTGAAAGCAGTGCAATTACTATATTTGTACTGCTTTTACTCTCAGGATATTTTATTGCTACATTTTGGGTATTTTTGGATAGATTTTATATCTTGAATGCACGTATCGCATCTGAAGCAAAATCACTGAAGGCACTCTACACAGGTCAGTCAAAATCAGTGGCCAGTAACTCACTTATTTTTACTTATCTGTCTCGTGTGAATGTACCCAATAAAGCGATACTCCAAGCTGCATCGTCTGATGCTATACGTGTCTCTACCAAGGGACTTACTTGGCTCTCAATTATCGCTTCTACTTCGCCATTTATCGGTCTTTTCGGTACGGTGGTAGGGATACTTGAAACCTTTACAAAACTAGGAGCACAATCAAGTGCATCTTTGAGTGTCGTAGCACCAGCGATATCTGAAGCACTTATAGCGACTGCAGCTGGTATTGCCGTAGCGATATTTGCGTATTCGTTTCATTTGATACTGAAACGCAAGGCTTATGAGTTAAGTTCACTGCTCTCTTCTCAATCAGAAGTGATCCTCTCTCAGGTTAACGAGGAGTAGTCATGTTTAGTTGGGATGATGATCCAGACTTGAACATTACACCGCTTGTTGATGTGATGCTTGTATTGATGGCTATACTTATGGTCACGGCTCCTACAATTACTTTTCAAGAACAGATTACACTGCCTCATGGCTCTAAAACTGTTAAAGTCGAAAAACCAAAAACACTTACGATCCGTATGGATAAAGATCAAAAGATCTATCTTGGTAAAGATACCTACGCTTTAGATACTTTTGCAGATGATTTTGTGAATCAGGCAATCAAGTATGATAAAAACTCTGAAGTCTATATACGTGCAGATGAAAGTTTGAAATATAAAAATATTATGTATCTTCTTAAAAGCGTGAAAGCAGCAGGTTTCGAGAAGGTTTCTCTGATAACATTATGATCAAAAAGTCATCTACACTTATTTCAGGATTGTTGGCTGTTGGCATCTATATAGGTGTCATCGCTTTGATACTATTTTATTTCAATACACGTGAAGAAAAAAAACCGGTGCATTTTGTGAAGAAAAATGAAGATCGTATACGTGTCTCAATGAGTGATCCCAAACCCCAGGTAAAAAAAGAGATCAAACAGGTACCTAAGAAAGTAGTGAAACCTAAGCCTAAGCCAAAACCAAAACCTAAAGAAGCGGTGAAGAAGAAAGTGGTTGAGAAAAAGGTGATTAAAGAAAAAGTGGTTAAAAAAGCAAAGGTTGTTAAAAAGAAAAAAGATGTTAATACAACCAGGCCCAAAAAGTTAAACAAACCAAAAGACCTGTTTGCAAATATTACGTCTAAAAAGAAAATTGAAAAGCCTAAACCGGTTAAGCCAGCACCTGTAAAGCCTAAAAAACCTGATATGACTAAAGTTGCAAAGAAACCTAGTGCAAGTGATTTGGTTTCTGATTCATTAAAGATACAAAAAAAGAGTGATGTTGGTATCGAGAATGCCTATTTGGCTAAGATAGAGGAGAAACTCAAAGGGTGGCCGGCACAAAGCGAATATGCAGGTGAGAAGGCAAAAGTATGGCTCAAAGTAGAGCCTAATGGCAGATTTGAATACAAAGTGATCACTGCATCTGGGAATGAAGCTTTTAACAGTGGCCTTATGGCTTATTTGGAGCAGTTGCAAACGATAGGATTTGGTCCGCATAAGGGAAACAGGGCCTATGAATTAGAGGTTGAATTTGTAGCGACTGAATAGACTGATTATTCTTCCTGATAGACTTTGACTCTATAGGTAGAGATCTCAGGATGATGTGAGAGACAGTCATGGCCAAGGTTTGCTTTAAGGCATAAGCTTGAGAAGAAATCATCAAAGTGCGGTAACTGTTCCCAAACCTGAGGTAAATACGTCGCTTGTCTACCATCTAGTTTCAGTACGACACCATCCTGAAAAGGAATGACTTTATTTTTTAAGTCCTCTATATCACTATATTGTACTATGTGTGGCTCTGAAAGAATAGAGACTTCCAGTTTGATCTGATCCAATTCTTCTGTACTAAGCGGTAAAAACCGGGGATCATACAGAGCAGCAGCCTGTGCATTATGTATGATGTCTTCATAGAGTGGACGATGGGCCTGCAGTGAACCTATGCATCCGCGTAGTTGTCCATGGGTTTTTGTGTTAAGGGTAACAAAAGCAGCACCTTTTTCTTTAAGAGCCGGATAGGTTTTTAAAGCATCTTCCAGATTAAAATCTGCAGGTTGATTCAGTGCCGCTGAAATAGCAGCTTTGGCTAAGGCTATCACTATATCTTTCAACGTATACTCCTTTATTTTTTATTTTATCATAAATTCAATACACTCAAAATATTTTGATATTAATTAATGAATATTTTAAGCGAGCAAGGATACAATATAGACCACAACACACACTAAAAATAGAGGAATATTTTTGAGATATTTATTAGTTATTTTCGCATCAATGACCTTTTTTACATTAAACGTTTTCGGGGTAGATGCAACACTGAAAATAGAAAAAGATGTAGAACAACGTGCACGTATTGCGCTTATGGATGGTTCATCTGAACAGAGCAGTAAAGTGTTTAATATTTTACTTTCAGATCTTAAGGTCTCAGGACATTTTTTAGCCGACAATACACACCATATCGGTGAGATTTCTTCTGATTATATTATACCGGCTCTGAAAAGCCAGGAGTATGTCATTAAGTATGCGATGGACCAACGATCCGGTGCAAAACTTCTGGTACGGCTTTTAAAAGCATCCAACGGTACACAGATCTTTAAAAAAAGCTATGCGATCTCTTCAAAAGAAAAAATGCCGTTTCTTATACATAAAGCGATAAGTGATATTAACAATATTTTGCAATATCCAAGTATCTCTTGGATCAATCGTTATGTTGCCTATGCTGTTTATACAACACCAGGACGCAGTGAAATACGATTGGCTGATTATACCTTCAGTTATAAAAAAACCATTATCAAAGGTGGATTGAACCTTTTCCCTAAATGGGCGGACAGAGCACAGAGAAATATTTATTATACTTCTTACAAAGGTACACTTCCTACACTCTATAAGCTCAACATCTATAATGGGACAAAAACGAAGATAGCAAGTTCTGAAGGAATGCTGGTCTGTTCTGATGTCAATAATGATGGTTCAAAACTTTTACTTACGATGGCACCTGAAGGACAGGCAGATATCTACGAATATGATCTTGCATCCAAATCAAAAAAAAGGATAACGACTTTTAAAGGTATTGATGTGAACGGCAGGTATGTAGATGATGAGAGTCGTATTGTCTTTGTCTCTAACCGTTTGGGCTATGCAAATGTATTTAAAAAGTCTATATCGGGTGGACCGACCTCTCAAGTGGTCTATCACGGGCGTAACAACAATTCCTGTGATGCTTATGGAGATAAAATAGTCTACTCCAGCAGGGAGAGCAGTAATGCATTTGGGGATAATACCTTTAATCTTTACCTTACCTCTACAGGAAGTTCAGACACAAGACCGATCACAACAACCGGCTCAAATCAGTTTCCTCGTTTTTCTACGGATGGATCTGTGATACTCTTCCTTAAACAGAGAGGTCGCAGCTCTTCCATAGGATATACGAATTTGACAAGTCAGCAGAGTTTACTTTTCCCGTTCAACGACAGAAAAGTTCAATCCATTGATTGGTAATACATTTTTTTCAGAAAGTCATGTAATGACTGCTCTGATACTATTTTAATACAAAAAGGATACACAATGACACATAAACTACTTTTAACTACATCACTCATTTCATTACTTTTGATCGGATGTGCACAACCTGCACCCGATTTAGCAGGTAAAAACAATATTTCTGATGCAAACCATATCGAAGGTGATACGGTTAGTATAGATGAAAATACCTATGGTTCAGGCTCTACTGCAAATTATAACAGCAGCAGCGATGGTTTCAAAAGTATCTATTTTGGTTTTGCAGACTATTCGATCTCTTCGGATATGGAAAACAATATGAATCATAATATAGAGGTAGCCAATACTGCAGCTTCTAAAATAAAAATAGAAGGTAACTGTGATGAATTTGGTACAGATGAGTACAATTATGCCCTGGGCTTAAAGCGTGCAAAAGCAGTAAGAGACAGTATCGCAGCACAGGGGATCGATCCAAGTAGAATGGTAATGGTGAGTTTTGGTGAGAGTAATGCCGTATGTACTGAAACCAGTGACAGCTGTTATCAAAGAAACAGAAGAGTTGACATTCGTTTAGTAAAGTAGGCTGGAGATGAGAGGTATACTAAATAGGGTTGCAGTACAGAGTGTTTGTATGATTTTTGCAAGTACTCTTTTGGTACATGCCGAACCTTCTGTGTACGGGTTTGGAACGGATGAACCAACAGTAAATGAACAGACTACAGGAAGCAGTAATACCAGTGTAGCTTCCCTACAGCAACAAATTGCTGAGCAAAATGAAAGAATAGACGGACTGACTACGATCATAGAGGGATTGAGTGCTTCCATCCATGAGTTGCAGCAGTCCAGAAGCGAAGCCACCTCTTCTATGGAGACGAATGAATCATCCAACACCGCTTTGCTTCAAAAGTTAGCCGCTATGATCGATGAGATCAACGCGAACTATGTCAGTAAAGAAGAGTTTCAGAATGTTTTGGGTCATAAAAGTCAGGCAAAAAGTACCACAGAAACACTCCCTACAGCAAATGGATCCACTGAGGGTAAAACCAATGCACAACTCTACAGTGAAGCGGTACGGTATTTTGTAAAAAAACGCTATGATGAAGCAGCAAAAAGATTTACGATCACCGATACAAAAGGCTATAAGCCTGCAGCATCAAACTATTACCTGGGAGAAATAGCCTATTACACCAAGAAGTATGAAGATGCGATATTTTATTTTAAAAAGAGTGCAGGTATCTATGACAAGGCTTCCTATATAGATACACTGCTACTGCATACCGCTGTTTCACTTGAAGAGACTGGCGATAAAGGTCAGGCAAAAGCATTTTATGAGAATATTATAGAGAACTACAAGGGTAAGAAAACGGCAAAGATCGCTAAAGAAAGATTGAAAAAACTTTAGGACAATGCATTTGATATTTAAAATCCTCTTCATTTGTATGACTCTTTTTACTGCGGGCATCACAAGTGAAGAGGTTGAAATATTGCCACCCATAGGGACAGAGACGATGCCTATCGCTAAAACGGTCTTTAAACAGATCAGCGATGAGAATGAAAAGATCGTGGATCTTACAGGAAAAGATTTTATCGTTGTTTCTGTACGTGAACGTGGAAGTGATGGACGTTTTTATGCCGTGGACCGTGATGGTACTGTATGGTGGAGCGGTCCTGTGACTTCAGGTGCCCCTGAATTTAGAAGCCCCTCGGGTATTTTCACGATCTTTCAAAAAAAGCGTTATCATATGTCTAAGGATTTTCCTGACGAGAGCGGTGTAAATAATATGGATTATATGATGAAGTTTACCAAAAGAGGACATGCTTTGCATAAAGGAAGTGTGGACTGGATGTCCCATGGTTGTATACACATTGACCCGAAGGATGTGCCAGTGATCTATCATTGGACAACCTATAATACTAAAGTGGTTATCACCAGACATACCTATATGCCTTTTGCGAAAGAGGACTTGAGGAAAATTTACGGAAAAAGGTAAAAGTGTTAGCGTATCATAACCTTTGTTCTTTTGTGTGTATCTTCTATGGTATGGATGAAGGCTGCTCAGATAATGATAGCAGGATGATTGACCTTATAGATGCAAGATCTTTGGTTCATGGCAAATAAGAGAAAAAATATCTCTTTCCTAAGGCTCACTAAAGTTTGATTGGTTAGAATAGCACAAATCTAATATATAGGAAACATTATGACAGTAACAAATGAAAATTGTGTAGTCGGTATCGAATACGAAGTAAAACAAGCAGGTACAACAGAAGTTGTAGACAGCAACAAAGGTGGTGCACCACTAGAGTTTATCATTGGAAAAGGGCAGATCATTCCAGGTCTTGAGAACGCACTTGTAGGTATGTCTCAAGGTGAAAGCGGAGACATTATGGTTGCTGCTGCGGATGCATATGGTGAAGTAAACCCAGAAGCAATCCAAACACTTCCAATCGAGCAGTTCGAAGGGGTGGATCTTGTAGAGGGTATGACACTTTATGGTCAAGGTCAAGATGGTCAGACTGTACAAGTTACAGTAAAATCTTTTGATGATAAAGAAGTGAATGTAGACTTTAACCACCCATTGGCTGGTAAAGATCTTATGTTCTCAGTTACTGTTTTAAGTGCAAGAGAAGCAACTGCAGATGAAGTAACATCTGGCGTAGTTGGTGGTGCACCTGCAGCTGGCGGTAGCTGTGGTTCAGGATGTGGTTGTCACTAATCCTTCATTTTCTTTAGCGTCATCTTTGGATCAAAGATAGGCGCTACGTTGCTTAAACAGCGTACATTTACTTTTCACTCCAGATCTTTTTTATACAGAATTAACCACTTACAGAGTAAAATATATCCCTAATCAATACACATTTATAAGATATTTTGATATGATAGTTCTTAGGAAGTTTGGAGGGATGGACATGCATAAGATAGAAAAGCTTTTTGATATTAATATTGTTTTGATGACTCTGTTTTCTTCTGTGGAGACGATCAGGGAAGAAAAAAATATTGAACTGATATATGATATGGAATCGACAATACCAAGAGAATTGAGAGGTGATCCTGATGCATTGTTACGTGTACTCAGTAAAGTACTCACTTTTATTTGTGAGAATACCGACCAAAACGAGATCGTACTCTCTTTAGATGCCCCTGAAGATTTTGTCTATGAAGAGTTTATCTCCTTTACGATCAATGAGACACATATCGGAAAAGAGAAGATCCGGAAATTTTTAGAGGTCAATTTACATGATGATCTTGAGATACTAGATGGAAAGATCGTATATGAGAAAGATGCAGATATACAGTTAGATATACCGTTCATGATCAGTGAATTGGGACATAGAAGACACTATAGATTACCAGATATCTCAATGCTGGGTAAAAAGGTTTTATTGATCTGTCAAAATGAAGCCATAGCCCACAGTATTGAAAAAATGTTTAAGTATTTCCTTTATGATGTCGATGTGGGGGTTGATGTTTTTAAAGCACAGGGAAGTGATCTAACGCCTTATGATATTTTAATTGTAGATGAACATCTAAATACGGAAGAGTTTGAACATAGTATCGCCCGTATACAGCAGAACATACCTCTTAAATATGTACTGCTTAAAGATGCGCATATCGTAGAGTCGAAAATGATCAGTGTCTCTACCAATTTGATCAAACCTGTGACAGAAGAGAGTGTCTATGAATTGATCATATCTCTTTTTAACAATAAAACGGCTCGAAGAGACGTAAGATCACACTCAAAGATGAATGTGATTGACCTTGAAAAACTCCTTCATTTCAAGAAAGATGATGAAAAGTGTCAAGATCCAAACAATAAGATACAAGAGAGTCTTGAGGCGATGATCGAAAAAAGAAGAGAGATGGATTTGCCTATCTTGGATAAAGTAATAGGAGAAGCAAATACAAAGAACAGAGGTCTGACATATACCAATGAATTGAAACTCTTCTTAGATACTTTTGATCGCTCAGATCTTTACTTTAGAGAGATCGTTAATCAAAGATCAATCAGCAAAATCAAAGAGTTCTGTATAGATCTTGAAAGACATGCAAAACTGATTGGGGCTGAGAGTATGTTCAAGCTGGCTGAAACTCTCAGTCTTATTTTTGTCTATGATAAACTTGATATGCTGCCTATCTACCCTGGAAAGTATCACATAGAACTCCAAAAACTGCTTGAAGCAATAAAGAAGGAGCTACAGTTAAAATAGTCTTACGGACTATGTCTCTGTAAGCACTTCAAAATCACTTTTACCCACATTACAATCCGGGCAGACCCAATCTTCGGGGATATCTTCGAATGCAGTTCCGGGTGCTATCCCTGAGTCCGGGTCTCCGATCTCAGGGTCATAAATGTAATCACAGACGGTACAAATATACTTTTTACTCATGATAAACCTCCTGTTTGTTTTGTATTACTATCATATCATAATTTAAAGATGGTAAAGTAAATAAAAATTATAATCTTCACCCTAAAAGATGATAAAGAAGTAATGGCTAAAACCTAAAAAAGTTATATATTATAAGGTTTTATAAACAGAAGAACATTGGAATTTGGAGATCATTCTCTATGTATTGTCCATCCCGCTTTTTCAAATTGTTCTGCTGCTTCTTTTTCAAGTATTCCTATGATGACGTTTGGAGGAGAGGTAAATACCGGTGTATATCTTGCCAGTCCATGGTCCTGGAGAATATCCCACCTTGAGTATCCTCCCATGTGCGGTGTTCGAAGAGCAAAAACAACCTCTTTGATATGTTGTTCACGCATCATAAACGAGCACATCGGACAAGGTTCACAGTTTGAGTAGAGTGTACACTCCGAGAGATCAGAAGTCCCGAGCGCTTTTTTGGCTCTTCTCATAGCGATCACTTCTGCATGGTCAGTGATGTCGTCATGCATGGCAGAGTTACGTGCTTCGGCTATTATCTCATTATTTTTGACAACAACAGAACCAAAAGGATTGTCTCCTGAGTCTAGGGAGTCCTGTGCTAACTCGATACATCGTCTAATAAATTTTTCATGCTCTTGGGTCTTCATCTAAAAAATGTTCCTTTGTCTCTGGGGAAAGGTTTATTCCTATACCCCCCCCATCTATCTTTGCTAATTTGGACAGTGTCCATACTTTAATTTGTTGACATTGATAGTATAGATTCCAATCCACCGTATCTGATCTTTTTTTCTATTTCATGAATGACGGCAAAGCAGATAGATGATTTTGCCTTCTTCTTTTTTATAGTATTTCATCATATCATATCTATAATGAGTATGTCAATAATAATATTTTCTACTCCAATGATCCCATTGAATACACGTAGATTTTCTGGTCTACGTCTAATATCAATTGCACGATAGTTATTGTTTGAAATCAGTACATGAAGTTTTACTGGAAACTTTGCTTTACTCATAGTTAACCATTTTCAAATAGTATAAAATATACTTTTTACTGATGATAATTCTCCAGCATGTTATCTATTGCTATCATATCATAATTTAAAGATGGTAAAATACTGAAAATATTTTAATACTTCTAAAGGACACGTATGTCAATCAAATGTGCATTTTTATTTCCGGGGCAAGGTTCACAAGCTGTAGGGATGGGTCAAGACTTTTTTAACAATTCTGATATTGCAAAAAAGATGGTGGCTGATGCCAGTGAAAGAACAGGTATCGATTTTGAACACCTTCTTTTTGAAGAGAATGATAAGCTTGAAAAAACAGAGTTTACTCAACCGGCTATTTTGCTTGTATCTGCTATCGCACACAAGCTTTTTGAAAATGAGATGCCGATCAAGCCTGTGTATGCATTGGGTCACTCTCTGGGTGAGTTCTCTGCACTGGTCTCTGTAGGTGCGATAGATGCGATAGATGCGGTAGAACTGGTGAATCTACGTGGTAAACTGATGGCTGAAGCCTGTGCCGGTCAGGATGTGGGGATGATGGTATCTCTTGGTCTTGCAGATGAAGTGGTTGAAGAGATCTGTGAAGCACAAAGAGAAGCGGGATTAAAAGTATGGCCTGTAAATTATAATGCTGAAGGGCAGATAGTGATCGCAGGGATTAAGTCTGACCTTGAAGTTTTAGCGCCTCTTTTGAAAGAAGCAAAAGCAAAAAGAGCGATGCTGCTTAATATGTCCGTGGCAAGTCACTGTCCTCTGTTAGAGTCTGCAACTGCTCCATTGTCTAAAAAACTTACAGAGGTGCTAAAAGATGAGTTTATTGCGCCAGTGGTATCAAATGTCACTGCAAACACATACAATACCAAAGAAGAAGCTTTGGATCTGCTCCCTAAACAGTTGGTCTCTCCTGTACTCTATAAGCAGTCTATCGCAAACTTTGATGATTCTGTGGACTGCTATGTTGAGTTTGGACATGGCGGTGTACTTAAAGGACTGAACCGTAAAGCAACAACAAAGCCTCACTTTGTTGTCTCAGATATGGCATCCTTGGAAACAGCGATCGAAGAGATCAGTAAATTAGGATAATCATGACTAGTCAAAAAATTGCCATCATGGGGGCCATGCCTGAAGAGATAGAACCTATTATAGATAAACTGGATAATGTAGGTACGACCGTTTATGGAAATAACAAATACTATGAAGGTTCTTACCATGGGCAAGAAGTTGTTGTAGCCTATTCTAAAATAGGTAAAGTTTTTGCTACATTAACTGCGACAACACTCATAGAAAAATTTGGATGCGATATGCTTCTTTTTTCAGGTGTGGCAGGAGCTATTTCCAATGAGCTTAGTATTGGAGATCTTATTATAGCAGATGGCTTGTGTCAGCATGATTTGGATATTACGGCTTTTGGTCATCCTTTTGGTTATGTACCTGAAGGAGAAGTGTGCATCTCTACAGATGTAGGTTTAAGAAATATTGCTAAAGATATAGCAAAGTCTAAAGGTTTGACCCTTAAAGAGGGTGTGATAGCAACCGGAGATCAGTTCGTAGCAAACGAAGAGCGTAAAAACTGGATAGGAACTACCTTTAAAGCAGATGCTTTAGAGATGGAAGGCGCAAGTGTTGCGGTGGTGTGTAATGCGTTAAATGTACCTTTCTTCATTCTACGTGCGATCTCGGACAGTGCCGATATGGATGCAAGTTTTAATTTTGATGAATTTTTGGAAAGCTCAGCAAAGATCTCTGCCGATTTTATTTTGAGTATGGTGGATGCCCTTGAACGATAACCAAAGACGTACTGCCTCTAAAAGCATCCCTATAAGCAAAAAACTGCTCAAATTGGCAGGTAAGACGAATGCTGAGTTCAGACTAATAGGTGAGGGTGATAAAGTACTGGTCGGACTGAGCGGAGGTAAAGATTCCCTGGCGCTTGTACATATCTTGAAACACATGCAGCGACACGCACCTTTTCATTTTGAGTTTGAAGCGTGTACGGTGAAATATGGTATGCCTGATGAACATTATGCTTTTTTAGAAGCACATTGTAAAGAGTATGGTATCAAGCATACCGTTTTTGATACCAATATCTATGAAATTTCCAATGATACGATCAGGGAAAACTCTTCATTCTGTTCCTATTTCTCGCGTATGAGAAGAGGGGCACTTTACAGCTTTGCTGAACAGGGCGGTTTCACCAAGGTGGCACTGGGACATCACTTTGATGACACGGTAGAAAGTTTCTTTATGAACATGTTCTACAATGGAAGCATGAGAGCCTTGGCACCTATCTATAAAACAAGCAGAGGTTTTCACCTGATACGCCCGCTGATCCAAGCACGTGAGACACAACTGCGTGCCTTTGCCGAAGAGAATAACCTGAAGGTCATAGGAGATGAAGCCTGTCCTGCCATGTTAAAAGAGGTAAAGATGCCGTATGCAAGAGCTGCGACTAAAGCATGGTTGGCCGAGCTTGAGAAAGAGAATAAAGATGTCTTTAAAATGTTCAAGGCTTCCTTTAAACATATCCATGATGATACCTTCTTTGACCCTGAACGCTGGAACCGAGATGATATAGAGGAAACACTGTGAGATACCTCTTGCTACTAAGCTTCGTGTTTGCATCTTTGATGGCTGAGGAGCAAATACAACCCCGGGAATTTACCGTGAAGCTCATCAAAAGATGTGAGTCCCTTGCATTAAGTGTGGAACCTAACCGAAAAGCCAAAAAGATCTATACCCGTGTCTGGACAGAGGAGTGTGTCCAAAACCTCGGCTGTTTAAGAGAAGTCACACAAAAAGAGCTTGATGAGATGAATGCGACCAGAAGGAGCTATATGGCATGGAAATACCCTGTATGGTGTAAAGTAGATGCAGATGGTCAAAGAGGCTGGGTCCGCAAGCAGTTTCTCTCTGATGAACCTTGTAAGCAGACAGACTGATCTTTTTCGAAAAAAGCATGAATCAATTTACCGCTACAGCATCAGGCCGTCTAGACAAGATACTTGCCAACCAGTTGGACGTAAGCCGTAACCAGATCGAAAAACTTATCAAAGATGGACTGGTATCCGTCAACAGTAAGACCATCACAAAAACAAGCTTCAAGGTAGAAGAAGACGATGAGATAGCCTATGCATTCAAAGAGGCTGAGAAACGTGAGGTAGCACCTGTGGACTTTGATGTCGAGGTGATCTATGAAGATGAGTATCTTTTGGTGGTGAACAAACCTGCTGGCCTTGTGGTCCATCCTGCCCCTTCGGTGAAAGAGCCTACACTGGTAGATTGGCTGATCCAGAAAGGCATATCTCTTTCCACCATCAGCGGAGAAGAGCGTTATGGTATCGTACACCGTATCGATAAAGAGACTACGGGTGCACTCGTCGTGGCCAAGAACAACAAGGTGCATGAAGCACTGAGTTTACAGCTACAGGATAAGAGTATGGGACGTTACTATCTGGCATTGATAGACCATCCGCTCAAAGAGAATACAGTCGTAGACAAACCGATAGGACGTAATCCTAAGAACCGACTCAAAATGGATGTGGTCCCAAATGGCAGAAACGCTAAAACAGCCTTCGTAAAACTGCTGACAAGCCAACATAATGTTGAGCTCATTGCAGCAAAACTGTTTACAGGAAGAACCCATCAGATACGGGTCCATTTAAATACGCTCGGCCGCCATATTTTGGGCGATGATTTATATGGATTTAAGAGCAAAAGAGATAAAATTTCTAGAGTTAATTTGCATGCATATTTACTGTATCTTGTCCACCCTGTAAGCGGTGAAAGAATGGAGTTTGTCGCCCCACTTTTTGATGATATGAAAATGTATTTATCTAAAAATTTCGATCAAGGTGAAGTAGATGAAAAAATCGATCCTCGTACTCTGGGTGACCTCTTTAATTACCTTTAACGGGTGTGGTGCTGTCAAGGGATTGATGACCTATGGTACAGACCCTTCATTGGAGACGATCGAACAGGTACATGCTTTACCAAGGATGAATTCTGTAGGTTTTGAATGGAAGAAGATAGATGACCGTCGCATACACGGGATCAACATCTACAGAAGTGATGCTTCGAAAGAGAGAGAAGGTTTTCAACGTATAGGCACGGTGGGTAACCCTTATGCAACCCATTTTGTGGATACGCATGTCAATGCCGACAGTACATACCGTTACTCATTTAGTACCTTTGCATATGGAAAAGAGTCCAGACACAGTGAGCCGATAGAAGTAAGAACAATGCCTCCATTCTCGGCAGTCTCTTTTGTGAAAGCCTATAGGGTCGCACCCTCTGTGGTAAAACTTCTGTGGAAACCGCATGCAAATACAAGTATCAATAGTTATATCGTAGAGAGATCGGTGGATGGTTCTGAATGGAAATTTGTTTCACAGGTACAAGGGCAATTGATGGTTGAATACATTGATACTTTTGTAAGAAGCGGACATACATACAGCTACCGGATCATCGCACAAAGTTATGACAAAATACGCGCTTATCCAAGCGAAATAACCAAAATTACATTATAAGCAGGAACAATGCCACACTTAAAAGTTACCCCCTTTGATACATCTATAATAGAACAGCAGATAAAAAATAGTCCTATGATGACCTTTTGCGCCACTGCACTGAACCGTAGCGATATGCTTATCGGTATTGAACATGCAGGAGAAGAGTTCTTACTTCAACTCAAACCCGATGACAAAGCCTACTTACTCAAATATGACAAAGTGACCAGACCTCTTAAAGTGAACATTCTCAAAGAGGCACTGGAGAGTGTTTCCACAACGTTGAACCTGGATGTGCTCTCTTCCAATATCGCTATATCCAATACCAAAAGTCCACTCTCTTCAGAACATTTTAAAAAGATAGAGGATTTTGAAAACATCACCTATCCCAAAGAGAAGATCTCCGTTGAGGTAGGTTTTGGAAGTGGACGGCATCTGCTTCATCAGGCGAAAAAAAATCCCGATACGCTTTTTATAGGGTTAGAGATCCATACACCTTCAGCACAACAGGTCCTCAAGCAGATAGAGCTGCAAAAGCTTGACAATATTTGGGTGGTGAACTACGATGCAAGACTCTTTTTGGAGATGCTGCCTTCGAATGTTTGTGAACAGATCTTTGTACATTTCCCTGTGCCTTGGGACAAGAAGCCTCACAGAAGGGTGATCAGTCCCAGTTTTTTAGATGAGTCAATGAGAGTATTAAGAAAAGGCGGGCGTTTAGAGCTTCGTACAGACAGTGACAAATACTTTTGGTATGCGTTGGAAACGTTCTTTTCTATCCCTAAAGTTGAAGTAGAGGTACGTAAAAATGAAGCATTGGAAGTGACAAGTAAGTATGAAGCAAGATGGCTGAGACAGGAAAAAGATATCTATGATGTCTATGTCAAATGCACGCAAGAATCAGCACCTAAAGCGTTGAATATAGATTTTAATTTTAATGATGTAAAATATACGTCAGGGATAGAAGAATGTTTACCGAAAAAAGCATTGGTATTTGATGGGTATTTCATACACTTTGAACGGGTGTACAAAATATCTGAAGAGAGTCTACTTATCAAGTGCGCTTTTGGAAGTTTTGACAGACCGGAACATAAATATGTTTTATTAGAAAAAGAGAGTTGCAGATATTTTGTCTCTCCGCCTGTGAAGACGACAGTCAACTTTCAAGCACATCAAAAACTAGCTGAGCAGATAATGCTCGTTAAAGGAGAGTAGCGCATGTCCAATGTGATTCACGCTTCACATCTTACCCTCACCTATGGAAAAGCAGGGAAAGAGGTCATTAAAGATGCCAACTTCAGCATTAAAAAAGGTGAATTTGTTTTTATCACCGGACCGAGTGGTTCAGGTAAATCTACACTGCTCAAAGCACTGTACGGAAAGCTAAGACCGAGTGAAGGCAACCTTGTTGTGGGTGGATTGGATCTGGCACATGTCAGTCAACGTAAACTGCAAGAACTCAGAACCCATATGGGTATTATTTTCCAGGATTATAAACTTGTGAATGAATGGACCGTGAAAAAAAATGTTGTTTTACCGTTAATGATAGCTGGATACGATAGTGAGATACAGGAGACTCAGGCACGAAGACTGCTTAAGCATGTAAAACTTCCTGATCATGCCGATAAGTATCCGTTAGAATTGAGTGGTGGAGAACAGCAGCGTGTGGGTGTGGCAAGAGCATTGTCTAAAAATCCGGTGGTGATATTGGCAGATGAACCTACGGGTAACCTTGATGATTATTCATCTAATGTGATCTGGGACCTCATGGAAAATGCCTGTCAACAGCTTGATACAACCGTTTTGGTCGTAACACACAAAATTCCAACGATCTTCTCTTTACCTTACAGACATTTTATTATAGAGAGTAAGGGTGTCTATGAAGTTCATTAAAAACCATCTTATGTTTATTTTGCCGCTGATGGCAATTTTATTGGGTATTGAATTTTATCTGGTATTTGAACGTACAACAAACACGTATGAAAAAGGGCTTAAAGAGGGTTATTTTATGCTTGCTGTGACAAAAAAGCCTATGCAGCTTTCTGATTTTCAAGCACTGAACGACCACATCAGCACGGCTGAAAAGATCAAGCGTGAGAGTATCGTCTCCGAGGTCGCAAAAGGTATCAGTCAAAGCAGCAGTAAAGAAATATTGGCTGCACTCCCATATTTTTATAACCTTGGGTTAGATTCCTATCTTCATACTTCAGGATTGGAAGAGATCAAAAAAACTCTTGAATCGGATGCCAATATTAAACAAGTCGAGACATTCGGCAGTAGTTATCAGTCCAATTACAGACTTTTTGCATTTATTAAGTTTATACTCAAAATATTTATCGTTTTTATGGCCGTGGTGAGTCTCTTCCTTATTATCAAACAGATGGAGATATGGAAATATGCACACAAAGAGCGTATGCAGGTCATGGAGATATTCGGTGCACCATTGATGCTTAGATCAGGTATACTTTTCAAAGTTGCTTTTGTAGATGCGATATTTTCAACGATATTGGTCTCTGCGATCTTCTTTTATACCAAATTTTACTGGGCTGCCCAAAGCGGGATAGACATCATGGTGCAAAACCAGGAAGCACTTTTTAAGGTTAGCGATATCGGTATTTTGTTGGGCTCTTCGATTGTGATCGTTGTAATTGCTGTCTATACGGTTGTATTTAGCAGTAAGGGGGTACAGGAGTGAGATCTTTAATTCTGATCTGCTTTGTCGCAATAGGATTGCTTCACAGTGCATCAACGACTGTAAAGATCGAAAAGTCCAAAGAGAGACTCTCTGCTGCATCGGCTGCCCAAAAAAAGACAAGCAGGCAGCTTGACAAAATTGCTAAGGATATACAGGTTGCAGAAAAGGACATCGTTTATCTTGAAAATAAAATAGGTGAACTTGAAATAGAGCAAAAAAAATCAGAAGAGCAGTATGCCGTATTAAAAACCGAATTGGCTAAATCTGAAAAAGAGTTAGATTCTACAAGTCAGGCATTGGAAGAGAAACATCAAAAGTTCGTCTCTTTGCTTTCTGAACAATTCTCTATTGTTTTTGCTATGGAAAAAGCACATGAACCTACGAAAGAATCTATACTTTCTCATGAAGTCTACATTGCCTATAAAAACCATAATACCAAAATGTTAGCGGAATTAAAAAGAGATCTGGAAAAGCTGAAAAAACAGAAAGAAGACAAAGTCTATCTGCGCAATAAAACAAAAAACGAGATTGCACGTATTGTGAAAAAAAGAGAGGAGTTTACGCAAAAAAAAGCAGCAAAAGAGAAGTTGCGTAAAAAGCTTGCTTCAGATGAAGAGAAATACAATGTAAAACTTGCAAAGATCGTGGATAAACAGGATTCCCTTCGGTCTACACTGGCCAAACTGAATATCTTACGTACACAAGAGGTTAATGAAGCACGTAAGAGGGCAGAAGCTGAAAAAGAAGCAATGCGTCTTGAAAAACAGAGACAAAGAGAGATACGTGAAGCAAAGGCATTGGCTCGTATCAATGCAAGAAAAGCCCAAGAGGCCTTAAAACAAGCAAAAACAGAGCAAGAGAGAAAAAGAGCACGTTTGGCTGCATCTGAAGCAAGAAAAGCAGAGCAAAAAACCTATAAAGAGAGTGAAAAAGTACGACAGGTAAACTCTTCGTATCAAAAGTCTAAAACCTATGCGTATAGAGGCGGGAAAACAATCTCTCCATTACCGGGAGCAAAGCTCGTCAAAAAGTTTGGTACCTATGTGGATCCTATTTACAAGATCAAGATCTTTAATGAGTCTATTACACTCAAATCACCTGTGGCAAACTCAAAAGTAAAAAATATTTTGAACGGGAAAGTGGTTTTTGCCGGGAAAAGCAGTATGTTGGGCAATGTGGTGGTCGTTTCTCATAGCAGCAAGATACATACAGTCTATGCAGGACTTTCTAAAATTGCGCCTACGATACATGTCGGGGCAAAGATACAAAAGGGATATGTGGTAGGAAAAGTGAATGAAAAACTCATTTTTCAGGCAACAAAAGACTCCAAGCATATTAACCCCTTGAAACTGATAACAATTTAGGCATTTAAGAGTTTAAACGCCTCCTAAACCACAATTAGATATAATCGCGAAATTATATAAAGGTGCATCTGTGACTAAAAGAGTTTTGGTAAAATTTTCTGGTGAAGCATTGGCGGGTGAAGAAGGGTATGGTATAGATACTCAGATTCTTAATTTTATTGCAGGTGAGATCAAAGACCTTGTAGACAATGGTGTTGAAGTCGGTATCGTTGTAGGCGGTGGTAATATCATTCGTGGTGTGACGGCTGCTGCAGATGGTATCATCAAAAGAACATCTGGTGACTATATGGGAATGTTGGCTACAGTGATCAATGGTGTAGCGATCCAAGAAGCATTGGAACATGCTGGGCTTGAAGCAAGACTACAGTCTGCCATCGATATGCAAGAGATAGGTGAAGCATTCATTGTACGTCGTGCAAGAAGACATTTGGAAAAAGGACGGGTTGTTGTATTTGCCGGTGGTACGGGTAACCCATATTTCACAACGGATACCGCGGCAACCTTGAGAGCCTCTGAAATAGAATCTGACCTTCTTATCAAAGCAACCAAAGTCGATGGTGTTTATGATAAAGATCCGAATAAATTCGATGATGCTGTAAAACTTGATACGTTATCGTATGATCAGGCATTGGCAGATAATATTAAAGTCATGGATGATACTTCCATCGCTTTGGCGAAAGAGAATGGATTACCTATCGTGGTGTGTAACATGTTTGAAAAGGGCAATCTTCTTAGAATTATCAAAGGTGATATGAGCCTTTGTTCAGTAGTAAAATAGAGAATGAAATAATAAAGGAAAGAATATGATGAGAACAGAACAATTAACAGCAAAAGCACTTGAAAAAGTAGATTTTGATAAATACCTTCTTGCAAATGCAGTAGGAAAAAGAGCAGAGGCTATCGCTAACGGTGCTGAAGTACTTTTAGATATCGATACATCAGGCATGAAATATTCAGATATTGCATTGCAAGAAATAGCTGAAGGTAAAATCACTGTCAGCCTAGAAGGTTAAACTCCTTTGGATGCTTTTCTCGATAAAGCTAAAAAGATAAAGACTATAGAAGAGGCAAGTGCCCTTCTTTGGGAAGTAATCCCATCTCCTCTACCTGAAACAACCAAAGCACTAGAACATTCACTCGAAGCACATAAAGGGCAGACACGCAAAAGTGGAGAACCTTATATTGTCCATCCTATTTTGGTTGCAGCGATCACTGCAAAGATCTCCAATGATGAAATGATGGTACAGGCTGCTCTTTTGCATGATGTGGTGGAAGATACACATTATACGATCGAAGAGTTGGAAGACGAATTCGGGTACGATGTTGCCCATATGGTTGAGGGACTCACCAAGATCGTCGAGATACGTGATGAAGAGTTGGTTCCTTCAGGCTCCGATGAAAGATTGATCAACTCCGCGCTTTCATTTCGCAAAATGCTGATTGCATCGATCAAAGATGTACGTGTACTTGTGATCAAACTTTGTGACAGACTGCACAATATGATCACACTGGATGCACTGAGTTTTGCAAAACAAAAACGTATCTCTGAAGAGACTCTTGTCGTATATGCACCTATTGCGCATAGACTAGGTATCTCAAGACTTAAAAATCATTTGGAAGATCTGAGTTTCCGTTATATCTATCCTGAAGATTATAAACGTATAGATACGTATATGAAGTCCAATGCACAAAATTTGAAGTTTAAACTCAACGCTTTTATTCAAAATGTTAAAGATACGATGTTAAAAGACGGGTTTGATGAAGATGATTTTGAGATCATCGGAAGGGTCAAACACTACTATTCCATCTATTTAAAGATGCATCGTAAGGGTGTGAGTATAGAAGAGGTATTGGACATGCTGGCGATCCGTATCATTGTGAAAAAGCCCATAGAGTGTTACAGGGTCTTAGGACTTGTACATTTAAGGTTTACACCTCTTATCTCCAGGTTCAAAGATTATATCGCAGTGCCTAAGGAAAATGGCTATAAGACCATCCATACGACACTGTTCTCCGAGGAGGGGATCGTGGAAGCGCAGATACGAACCGTAGAGATGCATAGACTGGCAGAGTATGGTGTTGCAGCACACTGGAAATACAAAGATGGAAATATGGGTGTGAACCTGTCATGGCTAGAGAGTTTGCATTATCAAAATGAATCTATAGAAGAGTTCTATGAACTGGCAAAATCCGATCTTTTCTCTGAAGATATTACTGTGTTTTCACCTAAAGGGGATTACTTTACCTTACCGAAAGGATCAGTGGCCCTTGATTTTGCCTATGCCGTCCACTCTCAGGTTGGTGCCAATGCAGCAGAAGCTTTGGTCAATAAGCAAAAAGTACCACTCTTGACCATTTTAAAAAATGGTGACATTGTGAATATTATCAAAGACAGTGAAGTGCATTTGTACTGTTCATGGCTTGATACTGTAAAAACATCCAGGGCCAAAGAGGGTATTAGAAGCTCATGCAGAGCCAGAATAAAAGAGGCAGATACCTTAAGTGCATACAATATCCTGGGAACACTGTTCTCTCAGGAGAGCAGTGCTATGAAAGAGCTTTTAGAAAGTATGGGGCATATGGATGCCATTTATAAATTACCGGTTCAGCTTGACTATTACAAAGAGACCATACACAAAGTGGCAGATTATATGGGTACCAAAGTCGTACGTTTTTGGGAATTACTCAAAAAAGGGTATAAAAAACCGTATCTTAAAGAGTTAGAACACTTTAGATTCTTTACGAACAAGCCTATAGACGGTGTAGAGTTTGATTATTGTTGTCATCCTAAAGTTGGTGACCAAATCGTTGCATTTTATAAGGGTAGTAAAGCTATTATACACCACAAATTATGCAAGAAAGCCTACGATAAGATGTTAGAGGGGCAAGAGATGGTCTATGTGAGTTGGAGTGGTTCCAAGCTCTCCAGATATAGACTCACTATCAGTCTTCAAAACAAAAAAGGTATTTTGGCAGACCTGCTGGTGAAACTTACTGATCTTAATCTCAATATTTTGAGTATAGAGTTGGGGATCAGGAATTCAGAACAAGCAGAGTTCTGCCAGATAGAAGTGGAGAGCAATGAGTCTAAAAAGCAGCTTCTTGCAGAAAAAATTTCACGTCAGTTCAAATTGATCGAGATCATTAGTTTGGATGACGCATATAATAAATAAACAAGGGTAAGTAAAAATGGTACAAAAAGCATTAGAAGAGATCAGTAGAGGTACTGCAGAAGTTATAGATATGGAACGCATTGAGAAATTGGTTTCAAAATATTATAATGATGGCAGTACATATACAGTGAAAGCAGGATTTGACCCTACCGGTGCGGATCTGCACCTGGGGCATACTGTCCTTCTTCAAAAGCTTCGAACATTTCAAAACCACGGAGGAAGGGTACAACTTCTTATCGGTGACTTTACGGCAACGATAGGGGATCCTACCGGTAAGAGCGAAACAAGAAAAGTACTGGATAATGATACGATCATGGCCAATGCAAAAACGTACCAGGAACAGGTGTTTAATATTCTTGATGAGAGTAAGACAGAGGTAGTATTTAACTCTACCTGGCTCAATAAATTAGGTGCTGCGGGTATGGTTGCATTGACAACAACCTTTAGTGTGGCACGTATGCTTGAGCGTGATGATTTTACAAAACGTTTTAAAAATGAACAGAGTATCTCTATCTCAGAATTTTTATACCCACTGCTTCAGGGGTATGATTCTGTTGAACTCAAAAGTGATATTGAGATCGGTGGAACAGATCAGAAATTCAACCTTTTGATGGGAAGACACCTTCAGCGTGTGTATAATGTAGGGAAAGAGCAGGCTGTATTGATGATGCCTATCTTGGAAGGACTGGATGGTGTACAGAAGATGAGTAAGTCTTTGAACAACTACATCGGTATCACTGAAGAGCCCAATGATATCTATGCAAAAACACTTTCAACTTCAGATGAATTGATGTGGCGTTATTATGAGCTTTTGAGCGAGAGATCACTGGAAGATATCGCTACGATGAAAGAGGATGTACAAAAAGGCACACTTCACCCTAAAACAGTGAAGGAAAATCTGGCACTTGAGCTGGTTACAAGGTTTTATAATGAAGAGTTGGCTACACTAGCCAAAGGAGAGTTTGATAATGTATTTAAATCAAACCAGCTCCCAACAGATATGAATGAAGTAGAAGTAGAAGAGGGTATCTGGATATGCAAGGCATTGGTAGATGCGGGTATCGAACCTTCTACATCCCAAGCAAGAAGAGATATTAAACAAAATGCAGTCAGCATTGATCAGGAAAAGATCTCTGATGAGAAGTTAAATCTTACAGCAGGAGAGTATATCCTGCAGGTAGGAAAAAGAAAGTTTGCAAAAGTGAAGGTGAAGTAGTGGCATTTAAATCTTTAAAAATTGGAAAATATACCATTGAAAAACCTATCGTGCAAGGTGGTATGGGTGTTGGTATATCTTGGGATCAATTAGCCGGAACTGTTTCAAAAGAGGGTGGTCTCGGTGTTATCTCTGCTGTAGGAACCGGTGTGTATAAAAATAGAAAATACCTTGATGCTAAAGAGATGGTAGGTAAAGAGCACAGACCACTTGATGCGATCAACTTTTACTCCTATACAGCACTCAAAAAAATATTTGAAAATGCAAGAAAAATTTGTGGAGATAAGCCTTTAGCTGCGAATGTACTCTATGCACAAAGTGAATACAACCGTGTGGTAGAAGATGCATGTAAGGCTGGAGCAAATATTATCATCACAGGTGCAGGTTTACCACTTACGATGCCTGAAGCAACGAAGAACTATCCTGATGTTGCATTAGTTCCTATTGTATCAACGGCGAAAGCATTAAAGATATTATGTCGTCGTTGGAAAAAGACACATAATAGACTCCCCGACGCTGTTATTGTCGAAGGTCCGCTCAGTGGAGGACACCAGGGATTCAAATATGAAGAGTGTTTCATGCCTGAAAATCAGTTGGAAGCGATTCTACCTCCTGTGGTTGAGGAAGCTAAAAACTGGGGTTCTATGCCTATTATCGCTGCAGGTGGTGTGTGGGATCATGATGACATTGTCAAAATGATGGAACTGGGTGCAGATGGTGTACAGATGGGTACACGCTTCATAGGTACAGTGGAATGCGATGCCAGTCAAGTAATGAAGGATATTATCATTAATGCAAAAGAAGAGGATATTAAACTCTTCAAATCTCCAGTAGGATATCCTGCCCGTGGTGTAAAAACACAGCTTCATGAAGATATAGAGAAAGGCACTGCACCAAAAGTGGCATGTATCTCAAACTGTGTTGCACCATGTCATCGTGGTGAAGAAGCGAAAATTGTAGGGTATTGTATTGCAGATAGACTGACCGATGCGTATGATGGTATCAAAGAGACGGGTCTCTTTTTTACAGGTGCCAACGGGTATCGCCTTACAGAGATCATCACAGTGAAAGAACTGATGGATAAATTGATGAATGGAGAAGATAAGTAAAACGATGCCTAAGTTGAGTAGGGTTTTTCTTTTACTGCTGCTACTGAATACACTACTGTTCCCCAGCGGGAACATGTTACAAAAGGCTATTGTCAAAAAAGATGAACTGCGTCTTCTTTTTTCTAAAAATTTTAATAAAAAGAGTGTCAAACACTTTACACTCAGTAATCCCCCTAGAGAAATTTACGACTTTAAAGATACACGTATCGCGCATAATCGCGTACCGCTGGGACTGGGACCACATGTCCGCCTGGCTCAGAATAAAGCCGATACTGTACGTGTGGTGATCACAGGGTATGGATCGTCAAAACCACTAGCGTATCAACCATTTTTTTCAAATAAGAGTTATCATATTTCTTTACCTAAAAATAGCAGTGTGCTTCCTGCTAAACGCTATCATAAACCTCATGGTAACACTAAAAAAGTGACAAAAAAGCCTACATTGATCCGATCCAATAAAGATAAATTGATTGTGATAGATGCTGGACATGGTGGACACGATACGGGTGCCATAGGAGGAGGAAAAAGAGAAAAAGACCTTGTGCTTCAAATATCAAAAAGACTCGAAAGACAACTGAAAAAAGAGGGTTATTCTGTACATATGACACGCAGGAAAGACCGTTTTTTAAAACTTCCGCAGCGTACCAAAATCGCTGATAAGAAGAATGCAGCAATCTTTATTTCTATCCATGCGAACTCCGTACCCAAAAGAAAACGCAACAAGGTACACGGTGTTGAAACATTTTTCTTACAAAAAACAAGAGATGCAAAATCTCAACGTATTGCAGAACGGGAAAATAGAGCCGTACTGAAAGGTATGAACAAACTGAGTCGTAATGTTGTTATTGATTCAGTGCTTTCCGGACCCAAGATCGTTGAGTCTAATAAGCTTGCCATTGACGTGCAGCGAAGGATCATGACCAATTTGCATACAAGGTATAAAGGCGTGAAAGATGGTGGAGTGAGACATGCACCTTTTTGGGTACTTGTGGGTGCCAGTAGACCTTCCATACTTGTGGAAGTAGGATATATTTCACATCCAAAAGAGCGTAAGAGGCTCTTTACCCCACGTTATCAGGAGTTGATTGCTAAAGGTATTGCCGAGGGTGTAGATATCTATTTAAATAATCGAAAAAAAGAAATTGACTTATAATAAATGATATGCATTTTAAAATAGGATAAGAAATGACAAAACTCATAGTTGGATTTAGTGCACTATTTTTATTAGTGGGGTGTGGTGGTCCCAGTGTTGACAGGTCAGACAGTCTTGTTGTGATAGATGCAGGGCATGGTGGGCATGACTGCGGGGCATTGTGCGATAGCAGGAAAGAAAAAGACCTTGTTCTTCAAATCACTAAAAAACTTAAAAGAGAATTTAAAAGTGAAGGGTATAAGGTCTATCTTACAAGAAACCGTGACAGATTCCTGACACTAGGACAGCGTACAAGAATAGCAGACAGGAAAGATGCGAAGGTGTTCATCTCTATCCATGCCAATGCCATTGGTGACACCAGCCGTTTTGATGAAGTTGAAGGGGTTGAGACTTATTTTTTACAAAAAACAAGAGACGAAAAGTCCCAACGTATTGCTGCAAGAGAAAATGCATCCGTTCTCAAAGGCACTGATAAGTTAAGTCAAGAGGTGATCATTGATTCTGTATTGAACGGACCTAAGATCATACAGTCTCATAAGCTTGCTATAGATGTACAACAGAATATTATGAAGCATTTAAAGAGTGAGTATGACGATGTAAAAGATGGCGGTGTAAGGCCGGCACCATTTTATGTACTTGTGGGAGCCAGCAGACCTTCTATTCTTGTAGAGGTAGGGTATATTACTAATTCCAAAGAGCGTAAAAGACTCTTTACATCAGATTATCAAGAAGAGATCGCTGAGGGTATTGTTGAAGGAGTGAACAGGTATTTAGATAATAGAAAAAGAGAAATTGGATTTTAAATTTAGAGAATTGATTGATTCCCGGGGATATCCCGAGAATGATAACATATATTATTTGTAGTTTTTGATCGCTTTTTCCAAGATAGCTGTTGCAGCTGCTTTGTCTTGAAAACCAGATACTTTTACCCATTTGTTTGGCTCAAGCATTTTGTATGTTTCAAAGAAATTCTTGATACGGTTGAGTGTATGCTCCGGCACATCACCTAAGTCTTGAATGTTTTTATAAGTTGGATCTATTTTTTCTGTAGGAACAGCGATCAGCTTTTCATCTCCACCACTTTCATCTTCTGTCATCAGTACACCTACAAGTCTACATTTAATATATGAACCTGCTTGAAGCGGATAGTCACATAGTACAAGGATATCAGCCGGGTCACCGTCATCTGACAATGTATTGGCTACAAACCCGTAGTTTGCAGGGTAGTGCATAGCAGAGTAAAGTACTCTATCTACTTCAACAGCACCTGAATCTTTGTCTATTTCATATTTGATCGCTGAGTTAAGTGGTACTTCTATAATTGCTTTTACAGCATCTGGGTTTTCACCAGGTCCGATTTTAGTAATATCCATAAGAACATCTCCATAGGTTAAATTTTGGAGATTCTATCATAAATATCATAAATAGTTTATCAAATCATGGTATTATCTTACATATCATAAAACTTAATATACTGGGTCCTATATTAAAAAAGCTTTTTGGTTCTTGGTATGATTTGAAAGCAGAATGGCAGTGAAGTCGAACAGACTGACCCATGCTGCCACTGTAGATGGAGCGTATGATCAATTTTTTAAAAAATAAAACCATTGCAAGTATACATGTAGCCGGTATGCTACTGATGCTTATGGTCATCGTAGTTTTTTCGGCTATCGTTGCCTATAAAGAGTATCAAAATTTTGAAATTGAAGCACAAAGTCTGCATGCTGAATTTATTCAGAAACAAAAAGATACGATCGTTTTTGATACCACACGTGTACTTAACTTTATTAATGATGCCTATGACTATAGAGACAAAGCACAAGATGAAGCAACTGTAAAGAAACAGATACTTCATGCCATAGAAGAACTTTACGGACGTCAAGACGGTACAGGATACATTTTTGTCTATGATTTTAACGGTGTGGTAGTTTCTGACCCTATCCAAAGACAAAATGTAGGTAAAAACCTCTATGAGACTCAGGATACCAATGGCGTGATGGTGATCAAAGATCTTATAGATATCTCACGGACCAAAGGGGGTGGGTTTGTTGAGTATCAATGGTTAAAACCTACTACAGGTCTGTTAAGCCCAAAGATATCTTATGCAAAATCATTCGAACCCTGGGGTTGGATGGTCGGAACAGGTGTCTATCTTGATGAAGTAGAAAAACTGATCCAAAACCAAAGGGAAACACTCAAAAATAAACTCAATCACTATTCTCTTCAAATGGTACTCCTGCTCGTTATTTTATTTATCGTAGGAATGGTAGGAATTCTCATTACGAATCATATACTGAACAAAGAGATATCACTATTCAACCGTTATTTTGAAAAAGCTGCATTCACGTATGAAAGGATAGATGAAGAGAATATACGGCTCTTTGAGTTTAAAAAGATGGTACATTACATCAATACCATGATCACTGCTATTCAGGAAAGAAAACAGAAACTCAAAGAGTTGAATCTTACACTCGAATCAAAGGTTGAACAAAAAACAAAAGATTTGAGTGAACAGAATATCTTACTGGAACAGGAAAAAGACTTCAATGCTTCACTGGTGAAGGCTCAAGACAGTTTCATCAAACATTCCATTCATGAGATCAATACACCTTTGGCAGTCATCATGACCCATATAGATCTGTTTAAAATGAAAGAAGGAGAAAACAGGTATCTGACTAAAATAGAAGCAGCAAGCAAGATCATCTCCAATATCTATGCCGATTTGAGTTATATGGTGAAAAAAAACCGTTTTGACTATAGAAAAAAGCATTTTAATATGTCTGATTTTCTTAAAGAGAGAGTGGACTTTTTTGAAGAAATTGCAGCAGGTAATAAACACAAGATCATAGAAGAGATACAAAATGACCTTTGGATCTATTTTAGTGAAGAAGAGCTGCAAAGAATAGTGGACAACAACCTATCCAATGCGATCAAATATGCTAACCGGGGTACAGACATAAAGGTAGTACTGAAAGAAGAAAACGAAGAGATCATTTTAGAGTTCATAGGTAATTCACCCAAAATAGAAGATACTGAACGTATCTTTAAGCCCTTCGAACGTGAGAATGATGTCAGGGGTGGATTCGGATTGGGACTGGAGATAGTCTATAGCATATGTCAAAAAGAAAATGTTAAAATAGAAGTACAGTCTGATGATGACAGAACCGTGTTTTGCTATAGGTTCAAAAAAAAGGAGCAGGATGAAAGTATTATTACTTGAAGATGAGTTGATGCTCCAGGGTGCTATCAAAGAGTATCTGTCAGATACCGGGTTTGAAGTGACAGCATTTGAAGATGGCAAGGAAGCCTATGAGAATATAGCTTCGAACAGCTATGATCTTTTTATCTTCGATATCAATACACCAAGTATGGATGGGCTCTCTTTACTTGACAAACTGCAAAAAGAGAAGATCTATGTGCCTACTATCTTTATCTCTGCTATTACAGAGATAGAGCAGATCAGTCAGGCCTATGCATTGGGCTGCTATGACTACTTGAAAAAACCTTTTCATCTCAAAGAGTTAAGTTTACACATTGAAAGATTGTTAAAAATGGCAGATATTAGGGCAAAAGATTTGATAAAGATATCAAAGATGTACAGCTATGATGCAGAAAATAAATCTCTATTTTTTGATGGAGAAGCACAGCTGCTCACACAAAAACAATTACAGATCTTGGACCTGTTCGCAAAAAATATAAACAAAGTGGTAGATTTTGAAATGCTCAGACACTATGCCTGGGATGACAACCCTGTAGATAATGCCATTATACGGGCAGAGATACATCGACTTCGTCAAGTACTTAAAGAAGATCTCATCACCACACTGAAGGGCGTAGGATATACACTTTCTAAACAAATATGATCTTCTGGATACATTTTTATCGCTTTAATTGTAACCAATATACACACCTATAATTTTTTTTAATACAACTTTTCCTCTCTTTGATCGAATGCTATGTTAATGCTACGTTCACCCTTCATACTGCCAACGTATAAATATAAGGAGACACAATGAGAAAACATTTAGCATTATCTGTCATAGCATCAACATTGCTCATGGCGGGAGGAGATATTGCACCGGTAGAACCGGTTGTAGCTGTGCAAGAAACAGAAGTAGATTATGGTGAAGTGTTTGGACAATTCAGAACATTTTATGTTGATAGAACATATTTGGGAGGGATAGAAAATAACCGTAATACACTTGCAACAGGGGGTTATATAGGATATAAGTCGCCAGACTTTAATGGATTTACAGCAACTGTGGCAGCTTATGGTGTATATGGATTTGATATGCATGATGAAGATCTTGACGGTGGTGGTTCTGCTAGTTATGACCCTTCACTGACTGGTCGTGATGGAGAGAATTATGTATTTATAGGGCAAGCATACCTTAACTATGCATTTGGAAATACAAACATCAAAGTGGGCCGTCAAAGACTTGATACACCATTAGCAGGGGCTGATGATGCAAGAATGCTGCCGAATCTTTTTGAAGCAGCGGTATTGACAAATACTGACATTGAAGATACGACATTGACCTTGGCACATATTACTAGAGAGACGACTGGTACATTCAGTAACATTTATGACGATGGTTATGGACTTGGTATTATCAGTGGTTACGGTGCAGGTACAACATTGGCACAAAGTGGCGATTTTGTTAATATGGGTACTGTCGCATTGGGTTATAATGATTTTAATAACGATGGAAGTATTGATAATAAAACAGATGGTGTAACGGTGGGAGCTGTAATCTATAAAGGATTTGATGGACTCACTTTACAGGCATGGGATTATTATGCACATGATATCTTGAATGCAGTCTATCTTCAAGCTGATTATGGTTGGAAGTGTTTGTTGAACGAGAATGTAAAAATGAATGCTTCAGCACAGTATATCGGCCAAAGCGATGTAGGTGGTTCACTCGCAGGTAATGTTGACAGTGATTACTGGGGTGTAAAATTAGGTGCAAGTTCAGGTGCATTAAGTGGATATGTTGCTTATTCTCAAACAGGTGAGAGTGGTGATAGTAATTTTATGAATGGCGGTATCATTACGCCATGGGGTGGAATGCCGGCATTTACCCAAGCAATGGTAACAAGACACCAGTTCTTTGCAGATACTGATAGCTGGAAAATCGCAGCAGCATATAATTTCAATGAACTACTTGATGCAGATGTGAAAGCTTCTGTCTATTATACAGAATTTGATGTTGGAGAAAACTCAAGTGCTTATGCTGCCGGATTAAAAGCAACAGAGCCTGGTTTTGACATTCAATACCAAGCAACAAAAGACTTGAATCTAAGATTTAGAGGAAATTTCCCAAATAAATTTGGTTATAAAAATGATGTTCCATTTGACTGGGATGAGTATAGACTGATTGTAAATTATAACTTTTAATAAAGTTTAAACATTATGGTATGTGAATCAATATACCATATGATAATAAAAAGGAGAAAAAATGACACAAGAACAAGTACAATTGATTAAAAACAATCCTAAGTACCAAAAACTTGTAAGTACAAGAAGCAAGTTTGCCTGGACACTCACAATTATTATGTTAGTGGTCTATTATGCATTTATTTTATTTATTGCATTTAGCCCAGAAACATTGGGAACTAAAATCAGTCCAGACGCTATGGCTACATGGGGTATACCTATTGGTATTGCTATTATCGTTTTTGCATTTGCAATGACGGGAGTTTATGTAAGAAGAGCCAACGGTGAATTTGATGGACTCTTAAATGATCTAAAAATTGACATTGAAAAGGAGATGAATTAATGTTAGGTAGAATTTTATCTCTATTTATGATTGCTTCTATTACAGTTGCATTTGCAGCGGGAGCTGATCTGGGGGCTGGTACAAAAGCTGAAGAATTGAATGTGCCTGCTATAGTTATGTTCTTTATTTTTGTTGCTGCAACCCTAGGTATTACTTACTGGGCTTCAAAAAGAACAAAATCTGCCAATGACTTCTATACTGCAGGTGGTGGGATCACAGGTACGCAGAACGGTACAGCGATTGCAGGTGACTACATGTCAGCAGCATCGTTCCTCGGTATTACCGGTATGGTTTATCTTAAAGGGTATGATGGTCTTATCTTCTCTATCGGTTTCCTGGTAGGTTGGCCGATTATTCTTTTTATGATCTCTGAGCAGCTTAGAAACTTGGGTAAATATACATTTGCCGATGTGACTGCCTATAGATTAAAGCAAAAGCCTGTAAGAATTTTAGCTGCACTGGGTTCCATTTCAGTGGTGATTCTTTACCTTATTGCTCAAATGGTAGGTGCTGGTAAATTGATCGAGATCTTATTTGGATTGGATTATGAGTTTGCCGTGGTACTTGTTGGTATCCTTATGATCCTGTACGTTGCGTTTGGTGGTATGCTTGCCACTACATGGGTACAGATCATTAAAGCAGTATTGTTACTTGCAGGTACGACGTTTATGTCGATCATGGTGATGGCAAAATTCGGATTCAGTTTTGATGCACTCTTTACACAAGCAACAGAGATCCACTCAAAAGGTGTGGAGATCATGAGCCCTGGTGGTCTTGTTTCTGATCCTATTTCAGCCATTTCACTTGGTATCGCTTTGATGTTCGGTACAGCAGGTCTTCCTCATATCCTTATGAGATTCTTTACGGTTGCAGATGCAAAAGAGGCTAGAAAATCAGTATTTGTTGCCACTGGACTTATCGGTTACTTCTACGTACTTACATTCATCATGGGATTCGGTGCGATCGTTCTTGTACTTGGGGATCCGGCTGGTACATATTTGGCGGCAGATGGTGTAACACTTAAAGGGATGAACAACATGGCAGCAGTATGGCTAGCTCATGCAGTAGGTGGAGACTACTTCCTTGGATTTATCTCAGCGGTTGCATTTGCTACGATCTTGGCAGTTGTTTCCGGTCTGACACTTGCAGGTGCATCAGCGATCTCTCATGACCTTTATGCCAATGCATTTGCAAAAGACAAAGTCGATGAGAAAAAAGAGATGAACGTTTCTAAAATGGCGACTATTGCCATTGGTATTGCTGCTATCTTCTTTGGTATTGCCTTTGAAAAGCAAAATATTGCATTTGTTGTGGCACTGGCATTTACCATTGCAGCATCCGCTAACTTTCCTGTCCTCTTTATGTCGATATTCTGGAAGAAGCTTACGACAAGAGGTGCAGTGCTTGGTGGGTATGTTGGATTGATCTCTGCATTGGTTCTTGTTATACTTGGTCCTGTAGTATGGACTCAGATACTAGGTAATGCTGAAGCGATTGTCCCATACAAGTTTCCGGCAGTATTCTCTGTGCCAATGGCATTCATAGCAATATGGTTCTTCTCGATCACTGACAGCAGTGAAGATGCGAAGAGATGTCAAGAGGAGTTTGATGCACAAGATATTAGATGTCAGACAGGTATCGGTTCTGATGGGGCAGTAGCCCACTAATCAATATTTTCCAAGGCTTTGGCCTTGGGCCTAGGAATGTCAGTGATAACATTATTAGAAAACTTAAAATCATATCTTCCTTTTACGATTCTGAATAAACATGAGTTTGATCGTATAGAAAGCTATGCACAAATTGCATACTATCCGAACGAAACAGTGCTTATCGATCAAGATAATATCCCCCAAAATCTTTTTATTATTATTAAAGGTATGGTAGAAGTACTTGATGAGAATGATGAACAAATTGATATCTATCAGACCCATGATATTTTTGGCGGTATAGAGATCATAGAAGATCAACCGTCCTCATATAGTTACATCGTTACAGAAGAATTGATATGTTTTGAAATTTCCAAAGCACTGTTTTTAGAACTTTGTGAAAGCAATAAAGCATTCAAACACTATTTTTTTTCGAGTATCGTAGAACGTATCGAAATGCTTAAAGAGAAGAAAGAATATGCCTCTATGAGTGATCTGATGATAGCAAGATTGGATGCATCTATTTTGCATCAAGGGGTTGTGGTTGATCCAAATATGCCTATCGTTGAAGCACTTCAGCGTATGGATGAAGAGGGTGCAAGTGCTCTATTGGTACAGAATGATCAAGGATATGGGATCGTGACTGATGCTGATTTCAGAAATTATATTCTGCAAAAAGAAGAAAAAAGTTTAGAAACGATCTCACAGATACAAACCTATCCTGCCATTTCTATCGAGAATGGGGAATTGCTTTTTAATGTGTTGCTTGTGATGACAGAACACAGCATTAAACATCTTCCTGTGTTAGATGAAGAGAGCAATGTTGCGGGCGTACTTGAACTTGTCGACCTGTTAAGTTTCTTCTCTAACCAGTCTCATCTGATTACCGTTCAAATGGAAAGAGCGAAAGATCTTGAAAGTGTCATTGATGCAGCCAAACGTTTGGATGTGATGATAGGTGCTTTGCATGCAAAAGGGGTGAAAAGTAGGTACATAGCCAAGTTGGTCTCTGAGATCAACAAAAAAATGTATACCAAGCTCTTTGAAATGATCATCCCACGTTCATGGCATGATAAATGTACACTTGTATTGCTTGGAAGTGAAGGGCGTGGTTCACAGATTCTTAGAACAGACCAGGATAATGCCCTTATCTTTGAAGAAGGTTTTATGCCTAAAGATGCACCATCTGTCACACAGAGGTTTATCGAAACACTTGATGAGATTGGTTTCCCTCGCTGTGAAGGCGATATTATGATGATCAATCCTAAGTGGTGCAAATCGATTGACATGTACAAAGAAGATATCTACCGTTGGGTTGAAGAACCAAACTATGAGCATTTTATGGATATGGCTATTTTCTTTGATTCGACACCTGTAGCAGGTAAGCGTGAACTTCATACTGAATTGGTTGATTACCTCTTTAGTAAAGTGGAACAAATGCCGTCCATCCTTATGCATTTTGCACGGGCGATCGAGACTTTTGAATCCCCATTGGGACTCTTTTCACAATTCATACATGATAAGGAGCACAAGCATGAAATAGACATTAAAAAAGGTGCACTTTTCGCTTTGATACATGGTGTACGTTCATTGTCCTTGGAGCATAAGATTAGAGCGACCAATACGACTGTACGTATCAAAGAGCTCAATAATAGTGGTTTTTTGAGTAAAGAAGATGCAACAGAGATGATGGAAGCACTCGAGATTTTCAATACTTTGAGACTTCATTCACAGCTTCAGCAGTTGTCAAAAGGAGAGAAGATGACTAATTATATTTCAGTGACTCATATAGGAAAACTTGAACGTGATCTTCTCAAAGATGCCATTAAAACAGTAAATAAGTTTAAAAAGATGGTGAGTTATCACTTTCACCTCTCTATGGTAGGGTAAATGTTCAGATCGTTGAAAAAAAAGTGGAATCTGAAGTACCTGAAGGATGAACGTTTTAGGTTTTTATTTGATGACTCTGAAGAGGATGAGATAGTTGTTTTTGATTGTGAGACAACAGGTCTCAATCCAGCTGTGGATACTATTGTCTCTATCGGGGCGGTAAAGATCAAGGGCAACAAGATTTTAACCAATGAGGCCATACATATTTATGTTGATCAAGATAAAGAGATCGATCATAAAAGTATTACGATCCATCAGATCAGGAATTGTGATCTTCATGGTGCCATACCAATTGAGGAGGCTATCGAAAGATTTCTTTTTTATGTTGGGAACAGGTCCTTAGCAGGTTACTACCTGAAATTTGATGTGGCAATGATAAATAAATATATCAAACCAATGTATGGCATTACACTGCCCAATAAACAAGAAGAGGTATCAGCGATCTATTATGATAAAAAGATCTCGACCATACCTCAAGGAAATATAGATCTGCGTTTCGATACGATCTTAGAAGATTTGGATCTACCCAAACTTCAGGCCCATGATGCATTGAATGATGCCATCATGACGGCTTTGATCTATCTTAAATTAAAACATACAACGAAATTAAAATAATAACTTTATAGGAGAAACAATGTTACAAGAACTCTATCAACCAAACCAAGACTTTGCAAAAGATGCAAGAATAAAAAATATGGATGAATACCATGCTCTGGTTAAAAAAGCAACGGATGATTATGAAGGATTCTGGAAAGCTTTTGCTGATGAGAAGATCGATTGGTTTAAACCGTACGACAAGGTGTTGGATGAGTCGAATGCTCCATTTGTAAAGTGGTTTGATGGTGGAAAGCTCAATGTTGCACACCAGTGTATAGACCGTCATTTAGAGACACAGAAAAATAAAGCAGCGATCATTTTTGAAGGTGACAGAGGGGACAAGCAAGTGATCACTTATCTTGATCTCTATGAGGAAGTAAACAAATTTTCCAATCTGCTTAAAGAAGATTTCGGTGTACAAAAAGGTGATAGGGTCGTGATCTATATGCCGATGATCCCTGAAGCGGCCTATGCAATGCTTGCCTGTGCACGTATAGGTGCTATCCACTCTATCGTATTTGGAGGATTCTCTTCAGAAGCACTGCGCGACAGGATCGAAGATGCTGAGGCAAAAGTAGTGATCACTGCAGACGGTGCTTACAGAAAAACAAAACCATATATGCTAAAACCTGTAGTGGATGAAGCACTGACAGGTGAAACACCGGTTGAAAAAGTGCTGGTTGTCGAGAGAAACCATGAAGAGGTTACATGGGTAGAAGGACGTGACTATTCGTACAATGAACTTATCAAGAACAAATCTGCTCAATGTGATGCAGAACCTATGGAGAGTGAAGATCCTCTCTTTTTGCTCTATACTTCTGGTAGTACGGGAAAACCAAAAGGTGTACAACACAATACGGCCGGATACATTCTTTGGGCACAAATGACAATGGAATGGGTCTTTGATGTAAAACAAAATGATACCTACTGGTGTACAGCAGATATCGGCTGGATCACAGGACATACGTACATCGTATATGGACCGCTTGCAATGGGTGCAACCACTATCATGTTTGAAGGTGTCATTACCTTCCCTGATGCTGGTCGTCCTTGGAAAATGGTAGAAGAGCATAAAATTAATCAGTTCTATACCGCACCAACAGCGATCCGTGTACTTCATAAAACTGGTGAAGATGAACCGGCCAAATATGATCTTTCATCACTTAAGGTACTTGGAACAGTAGGAGAGCCGATTGATCCCCCTGCATGGAAATGGTACTATGAAGAGGTAGGTCAAAGTAAATGTGCAATTGTAGATACCTACTGGCAGACTGAGACAGGTGGTCACATTGTTTCTCCACTTCCTGGTGCAACACCTATCAAACCGGCATGTGCAACCCTTCCATTGCCAGGTATCATGGCTGAGATACTTGACCCTGAAACGGGTGAAAAAGTAGGTGAGGGCGAGAGCGGATATATGTGTGTTACACGTCCTTGGCCGTCACAGATCCGTGGTGTATGGGGTGATGATGAACGTTTCAAAAAATCTTATTTCGGTGACGTGACAAAAGAGGGCAGACCTGTATATTTTACTGGTGACGGAGCGATCTATGGTGAAAATGGTTATATTACGATTACCGGTCGTACCGATGATGTGATCAATGTATCTGGTCACCGTATGGGTACAGCGGAAGTAGAAGCAGCGATCAAAAAGCATGACAATGTTGCTGCTGTAGCAGTGGTAGGTAAACCGCATGAACTTAAAGGAGAGGGAATTTTTGCTTATATTGTACTCAAATCTGTTAAAGATGATGTAGCCAATGAACTTGAGACCATGAAAGAGATCAACGCGATCATTAAAACAGAGATCGGAAACATCGCACTGTGTGATGATATGGTCTTTGTCCCGGACCTTCCAAAAACAAGATCAGGAAAGATCATGAGAAGGATCCTAAGAGCACTGGCAAAAGGCGAAAAGATCACGCAAGATACTTCTACACTTGAAGATCCAACTATTGTAGGTCAGATAGAGGCACTTGTTAACGCATCATAATAAAAAGAATTTGCCTTCTTTTTTGTAAAGGAGGCTGATGCAACATAGGTAAGAGGTATTTCATTGATGGAAAATTTTATTTTAATCGTATTGGCTATTTTCATTGGCTATCTATTCAGGAAATTACGTATTTTCCAGGAAGAGGCAGCAGCTATACTAAACAGATTTGTTATATTTATTTCTCTCCCTGCAATGATTTTACTGCAAATACCTAAACTGATGCTCTCGATGGATATAATGATCCCTGTGATCATTGCCTGGGTTGTTATGTCATTGACAGCCCTTTTGACACTGTTCATTTCCAATAGATTTCATTTTAGTAGAGAGGTGACAGGTGCACTCATGCTTGTTGCTGTATTGACGAACTCCTCTTTTTTGGGTATTCCTGTCATCAATGCGTATTTAGGTGATGAGGCACTGCCTTATATCTTGGTCTATGATCAAATGGGTACTTTTTTGGCGCTTGCCACGTATGGTATATTTGTCACTGCATATTATTCGAATAAAAGTGAGATCAATGTACAGATCATGGCAGTAAAGATCCTTACATTTCCTCCATTTATTTCATTGGTCATTGCACTGTTTTTTATAGGTACACCTTTCCCTGAAGAGATATTAAAAGTATTAGAAACTTTGGCCAATACGATCGTACCTCTCGCATTGGTTGCAGTGGGATTACAATTACAACTCAAGCTACCGGGTCATGAGATAAAACCGTTTGGTATCGCACTGTTTATCAAATTAGTGATCGCACCTCTGATCGCACTTGTTGTAGTGTCTATGGCAGGATGGTCAAATTTGGCAGCAAGCGTATCTGTGATGGAAGCAGGCATGGCACCGATGGTTACAGCAGGAGCGATGGCTTCTTTATCTGGGCTTGCTCCAAGACTCAGTTCTGCGATCGTAGGCTATGGAATACTGTTTTCTTTTTTTACTACAGCACTCCTGTTTAAACTCTTGTAGAGTGAACACTCCTATTTAGACACAAGAGAGTTGGTATTCCACCATCTTCTCAAAAGGAAGCAAAAAGCGTTCCAGTTTTTTACTCTCAATATCTTCAATATGATGCGTGTTCAAACGTTTCAATACACATAAGGTAGATTCCATAGTACTGAGGCAGTACTCTTTAGGCTGTTCTTTAAATGTAAATTTTGAAACTTCCGTATGCATGAAACTCACTTTAGGTAAAGCATCGATATTGGGGCTTGCAGCAAGTATGGCCTTTGAACAGGGCCATGTAGAGTCTATAAGAAAGATGACCGTATTTTTTTGATTTTCTCCTATAGGTTCTTCATTGAGATTGATACTATTCTCATGCGGGTAGAGCGTGTAACAGATATTTGAAGGATCGTTGAGGATAGCATTGATAGCTGTATGCTTTGTAAAATCTATGCCTACATGGATCTCGCAGTTTTTCAAAGAGAGGTTGGTAAAGTGACCGGTGCCGTTCTTTGTTTTTTTAAACTCCTTTGGATGCATCAAGATGACAAATCGTGTGTTGGTTTCTATAGGAGTGATGTAGGTGCACATGCAAGAAGTTTGTGGACGGTAGCAAGTGTAGCAGACGCTTCTGTTAGTTATTTTCATCAATGTATCGCTTTTTAAACCAATGATAATATATTGCAAAAACTATAAAGCCAAATCCTAATGTAAATGTAATACCTTCAAGAGATAAGCCCCATTTTGCAGCATATCCAATGAAGAGTGCTGTTGTGACATTTGAAAGCATAAAAACCATGTCATTATAAGAGATGACCCTTCCCATGTATTTACTTTCTGTCTCTTCTTGTATGAGCAAATAGGTATATGACCATAATGTGGTAATGAACAGACCGGTAATAAAAAGTCCTATCAGTGCCAGATAGAAATTAAATTCTAAAAAAGACCAAAGCATAATAGCCAGTCCCTGTAGTATGAAAAAGTAGTGTAAATTATTTTTGGAAATGATCCTTCCTATGATAAAGGGACCGATCATTAAACCTATAGCTCTTGTAGCATTCATCCAACCAATAGCAAGTGGTACAGCAATAAACTCTTTATATTGCAAATCTGCAAGCAAGGTAATGAGTGCATCAAAAGAGGTTAGACCTATGGCAGCATGTAAAAATATGAGATGTTGTATCTTTTTGTGCGATATGATGTAGTTAAATCCATCTTTAAGCATCTGCATATTTGATTCAACATGGGTGATTTTTTCTATAGAGATATGTAGCCCTATAAGTAAAAGTACCGCAACAGTGTAGAGCATCGCATCTATCATAAAAGCCAGGTCAAATCCTACATAATGAGTAGCGATTCCCCCAGCAGCCATACCTAGTGCATAACAAAGTGACCAGATCACTGAGTGTATCTCATTCGTATTTTTTAGCATCTTCCCGGATACCAGTTTAGGGAAGAGTGCCATCTCTGCTGAGAAGAGAAGAGAGGCCGCAGCCGAACGGATAAAAATAAGTATCATCAATATCCATACATACTCTAATGAGTTTATAAATATAAATCCAAGAGTCATTAATATTTCAATCAGCAGTAGTACACTCATAAGTTTTTTAAACTCTATACGATCGATAATAAGTCCTATGATCGGCGCAAGTACGACTGCAGGTAGCATTGCCATTGCGGCAGTAAGAGCGATGGTGACTTCACTTGCACCAAATGAGACGATCATGGAGAAGATGGCTACTTGAGAAAACCATGTACCAAAGTATGAGATGAATTGGATAAGTGAAAGTCGTCTAATAACAGGGTGTTTCAGTGTGTCTAGATAGGTCATATGTGTTATTCGCCATCATTCAGTGCATAGATGATATTTCTACTTTCAAGAAGATGAATATACTTATCAAATGATTCTTTGGCCAATACTTCATCCTCTGATGCCACAGAGATAGTAACCTTCCAACCAGTACTATGGAGTTTTGGTAAGGAAGAGAATTCCACACCCTTAGGCATACTTTCCATCAATTGTATAAAAATATTTTCTTTGCAGTGTGCAGTGAGCGTATGACGATAGTATGCTTTTTTATTAGGTATCAGCTGTGTGAGTATCTTTTCTACCATAGGATGGCTCATTTCCGGGAAGCCTGGCATAAAATAATAACGTTCATCCAATGCAAAAGCAGGCATTTGATTGACAGAGTTTTCCAAGAGTGTTGCACCTTCGGGGAGCTCCGCCATACGTACGGAGTAAGGGTAGGCTTTTTCACCAAGTTTGTTGACGATGATCTCTTTAGCCTCTTCATGTAGGTGTAGGGTTCCATCCCTAAGTGCTATGGCTGCACATTGTCTGGTATGGTCATCCGGTGTAGACCCTATACCGCCAAATGAAAAGAGTACAGCATTTTTCTGTGAAGCGATGAATGTAATCGTTTGAACGATCAGTGCAGGGTCATCTTCTATAATAAAAGATCCGGTGAGTTTGTGACCCTTTTCCGCCAATGCTTTGGTGACAAAGTCAAAGTGCTTATCAGTCCTTCGACGATTAAGGATCTCTGTACCTATGATAAGAGCAAAAAATCTAGGTTCAGACACAGTATTCTCTCTTTTATAAATTATGTCACTGCGAACGCCTTTGTAAGCAAAGCTATTCGAGAGCAGTGACGACTTTTGTCTACTTGTCTAGAAAAGTAGACAAAGAATAAGCATTATTCTTCAATGTAGTTTTTAAGTTTTCTTCCCACTTTAGGGTGCTTGAGTTTCTTGATCGCAGAAGATTCGATCTGTCTGACTCTTTCACGTGTTACACTCAGCTCTTTACCGATCTCTTCAAGTGTTCTGTCACTTTCATCTTCAAGAAGACCAAAACGCATACGGATCACGGCTTTTTCTCTTTCATTAAGCTGGTCAAGTACGTCATCTATCTGGTTGTTAAGGTCATCTTTGAGTACGACATCTGTTGGGCTCAATGTTGTTTTATCTTCGATGAAGTCACCAAATCTACCATCATCCTCATCCCCTACCGGTGTTTCAAGACTGACAGGTTCTTTCGTGATCTTAATGACATTTTTTACTTTGTCTACAGAGAGTCCCACTTCTTCAGCGATCGTATCAAGATCCGGCTCTTTTCCTGTCTCCTGAAGGTGTTTTCTGATGATCTTGTTGATACGGTTGATCGTTTCTATCATGTGAATAGGGATACGAATGGTTCTAGCCTGATCTGCAATGGCTCTAGAGATAGCCTGACGTATCCACCATGTTGCATAGGTTGAAAATTTGTATCCTTTTTCATATTCAAATTTATCAACAGCCTTCATCAGACCGATGTTCCCTTCTTGAATAAGGTCAAGGAATGGCAGCCCTCTGTTCGTATAACGCTTAGCGATAGAAACAACCAATCTAAGGTTAGACTTTGCCATTCTAGTTTTGGCCACTTCACTTTTCGCTTTACCTTGACGGATCTGTTCTAGGATCTCCTGGAGCTTCTCTTCAGAAAGATCAAACCCGCCTTTACTCGCTTCTCTGGTTTCAAAAAGTTTTTTGATCTCAACATAAGTGCTTACCATGGTTGTCTCTGGTACAGCATCGATAATGTCATCTTTATCCATCTTAATGATATTATCGAGCAGTTTTTTATGGTTCGCTTTGAGTGTATCATTAAACAGTGGGAGTTTGTATTCTAAACGTTTAAGCTCTTTCTCAAAACTGTCATCACTTTTGAGTGCAGTTTCCATAGCTTTCACAAGTTCATTGATCAGTTTAGAGGTCGGTCCAAGATTTAAAAGTGCAGCTTTTAGTGCTTCCTTTTTAAAGGCTATTTTGAGACGTTCATGAAGGATTTTAACTTCATCTGTCTCTGTTTCCAAGAATGTATCTAGGTCTTCACGTGCCTTCATCCACTCTTTTTTTGCTTTTTCAAGTCGTTTAAAGCTGTCAACTACCTGTTTAACTCTTTTATCATCTTTAGGTGCACTTGTTTCTGTTTCATCATCAGAGTCATCAGAATCATCAGAATCATCTTTATCTGATTTGTCATCTTCAAAGCTTTTGAAAAGTTCTTTTACACGTCTTTCACGGTTCAGTAAAGGCTCTTTATAGTTGATGATGTAGCCTATAAGGTAAGGGACAGAACAGATAGCATCGATGATGATATCTTCTCCCTCTTCGATACGCTTAGAAAGGTCAACTTCCTCTTCTTTGGTCAGAAGAGGGATCTTCCCCATTTCACGTAAATACATTCTGACAGGGCTGTCTGAACGGCTCCATTCAAGAAGCTCTTTTTCCTTATGGAGATCGAACTCATCTTCTGCACTGCCTTCTACAAGTTTTTTTCTTGCCTCTTCTTTCTTTTTCTTCTCTTTGGTTGTGACAAATTTTGCATATTCTGAGGCAGATATGATTTCTATGTTGGCATCTGAGGCAAGTTTATGGATCTTTTTTGCTTGTGCTGCTGTGGGTTGTTTGGTAAATTCTTTTGCGATGTTCTCTAGTGTGACCACATCACCTTTTTTCTTAGACTGAATTAATGTTTCTATACTCTTCATACTGTCTTTTGGTGCCATTGAAAACCTTTGATGTGTGAGGTGAAAATCCTCTGGAGATAATTAAGATGGATTATACCGAAATTTTATTAGTTTTTGGCATGGAATTTGTTAATTTTCCTTTTTTTGGTTATAATCGCGAAAATTTTTATCGTATCAATATCTAAAATGTCGAACTGTTTTGAATGGCGTTTGAGTGAGAGGAGTTACAAAGAGACATTGGTCTTTTTTGTAAGGAGATAGTAGAAAAAAGGATAATACTTTGCAAGGTAAAGTTTGGAAATTTGGTGACAATATCGATACGGATTTGATCATCGCAGCAAGATATCTTAATACAAGTGAGCCATCGGAATTGGCAAAATATGTAATGGAAGATGCAGATCCTGAGTTTGTTTCGAAAATGACAGAGGGCGACATTATCGTTGCAGGTGAGAACTTTGGTTGTGGTTCAAGTCGTGAGCATGCACCTATCGCATTAAAAGCAGCGGGTGTAAGTGCTGTGATCGCACCTACATTTGCACGTATCTTTTACAGAAATGCGTTTAATATGGGATTGCCTATCTTTGAACTTAAAGAAGCGTCTGAGATCAATGAAGGTGACGTTGTGAGAATTGATATGGATGCGGGAGAAGTGATCAATGTCACACAGGCTAAAACCTATAAGTTCTCTCCTATTCCTGAATTCATGCAAGAGTTGGTAGATGCAGGCGGCTTGATAGCGTTTGCAAAAAAAGAGATTGAAAATAAAAAAGAAGCGAAGGCATAAGCAGATGGGTAAAAGTTATAAAATAGGTGTAATCAAAGGTGACGGGATTGGTCCTGAAATTATTGATGAAGCAATAAAAGTACTGGATGCAGTTTCTGTCACACAAGGATTTAACCTTAAGTATGAAGAGATGCTGCTTGGTGGTGCTGCGATAGATGAGACAGGTGTACCACTACCGGAAGAGACGATCCAGGGTGTAAAGAAGTGTGATGCTGTTCTCTTTGGTGCGATAGGCGGACCGAAATGGGACAATCTTGAGAGACATTTACGTCCTGAAACAGGGCTTTTGGGTCTCCGTAAGGAGATGGGAACATTTGCTAACTTAAGACCTGCTATGGTCTATGATGAGTTAGTGAATGCATCCAGCCTTAAGCCTAAGATCATTAAGGGTGTAGATATCATGGTTGTACGTGAACTGACTGGTGGAATCTATTTTGGTCAGCCAAGAGAACTGAATAAAGACAATGCATTTAACACGATGATCTATACAAGAGAAGAGGTTAGACGTATTGCTGTTGTGGCATTTGACATCGCGATGAAACGTAAAAAACGTATCTGTTCGGTTGATAAAGCCAATGTACTAGAAGTAAGCCAGTTCTGGAGAGAGATCGTAGAAGAAGTATCTAAAGATTATCCGGAAGTTGAACTTTCACATATGTATGTAGATAACGCTGCAATGCAGCTTATCCGTGATCCTAAGCAGTTTGACGTGATCTTGACGGGAAATATCTTTGGTGATATCCTTTCAGATGCTGCGAGTATGTTGAGTGGTTCTATCGGACTTCTTCCGAGTGCCAGTACAGGTGAGGGTGTAGGGTTGTTCGAACCGATTCACGGTTCTGCACCGGATATCGCTGGACAGGGTATCGCTAATCCTTTGGCGACCATTTCATCGGCAAGTATGATGCTTCGTTATGCTTTAGGTGAAAGTGAAGCAGCAGACAAAATAGATGCTGCGATTAAAAAAGCATTGAGCGAAGGGTATCGTACAGGTGACATTGGTGACTACGATGCAAAAGAGATTTGTACGTGTAGTGAGATCGGTGATATTATCGCTGACTATGCATCCAAATAGGACTTAAACGCTGATATCGAGCCAACTTTTATAGTTGGCTCTTCTAACTTCCAATGATTTCAAAAGGGATGCTATGCCCACTATCAAATCTTTCCCAAACTTTTTCTCACAAACAGACCCAGATATACTTCAAAATATCAAAACAGTCACAGAGTATTTGACACAAAAGTATCATGCCAAATGTTACATCGTCGGTGGTGCTGTACGTGATCGTATCTTGGGAGATGAGTGTAAAGATTATGATATCGAGTGTTTTGGGATCAGTATAGATGATTTTGAAACGGCGATGGAGCATTTAGGTGCACAAGGTGTGGGGAAAAGTTTTTTTGTCTATAAGTACCATGACCTGGATATTTCTTTACCCCGTACTGAGAAAAAAATAGCCAAGGGGCATCGCGGATTTGAAGTCTCTTTGGCACTAGAAGAAAAAGAGGCATCAAAAAGACGGGATTTCACGATCAATGCATTGATGTATGATATTCAAAATGAACAGATACTCGACTTTTGGGACGGATTGGGTGATCTAGAACATAAAGTAATTCGGGTAGTCGATGAAGATACATTTGTGGAAGATAGTTTACGTGTATTACGTGCTATGCAGTTTGCGGCACGTTTTGGGTTTAAGGTGGATGAAGAGAGCTGTAGACTGTGTCAGAGTATTTCGTTGGATGACCTGCCTAAAGAACGTATATTCAAAGAGTTTGAGAAAATGTTCAGAGGAAGATACTTGCACTACGGCCTTTATTATCTGCTTGCGCTGGGTATCGCGAAACAGCTTTTTGATGAACATATGGAGAGAAAGACATTTATCGCTTTAAGCAGGGTTTTGCAAAAGAGTCAAAAAAACTTTGTAGAAAAGCTTAGACCCTATTATTTCCTTTTTATTTGCAAAGCGTATTTCTCATTGGATATCACAGAACTCTTAGAGAGATTAGGTGCACCCACTGTTTATTATAAAAAGGTTGCAGCATCACCGTCACCTACAGAGATCAGCATCCCCTTCATAGCACATTTGTCACTGAGAGAGGGCATTAGAGAGTATGTAGGGAACTATCATATGGATGTGATAGCGATGGCAAAGAAATTGGATGTATGGGATAAACCTTTTGACAGAGGTGTCACTCCCACAGAGTTATTGGAGGAAGGCTTTTCAGGTAAGGCCCTGGGTGATGAGCTTGAGAGACGGACTGAAGAGAAAATCATGAGTTTGAAAGAAAAATAGGTATAATTTTACAATTTAATAGCAACTAGGGTGGATATGGTAACAAGAGCAAGAGTTTTAATTGATTGTGAAGATGCAAAAGGTTTAGTCTATCAGATCGCGAAAGTCTTTTATGATAGAGATTTAAATATCGATAATAACCGCGAATTTGTTGACAAAGAACAGGGACGATTTTTTATGCGTACAGTCGTTTCAGGTATGTTTGATATTCAGGAGTTACTAGAAGAGTTGAAAACAGTAGCACCTGAGGATGCACATATCCGGGTCGTAGAACCAAAAGATAAGAAAATCATCCTTATGGCTACAAAAGAGTCTCATGCTCTTGGTGATATTCTTGTACGTCATGCAAATGGTGAACTTGATGCACAGATAGAGTGTGTTATTGCTAACCATGATACACTTGAGAATTTCGTACGGAGATTTGATATCCCGTTCTTTCATGTCCCGGCAGAGGGTATGAGCAGAGAAGAGCATGAAGAACATGTGATGAAACTGATAAGCGAATTTGAGTTTGACTATATCGTACTTGCAAAGTATATGCGCATACTTACACCTGCATTTGTCAAAGCATACCCTGAAAAGATCATTAACATTCATCACTCTTTCCTCCCTGCATTCATAGGTGCTAATCCGTATAAGCAGGCATTTGAAAGGGGTGTAAAGATCATAGGGGCTACAGCACACTTTGTGACAAATGATCTGGATGAAGGCCCTATCATCGCGCAAGACGTGATTCCGGTCAATCATCGTCTTTCGTGGAGAGATATGCAAAGAGCAGGTCGAGACGTGGAAAAGATCGTTCTTTCACGCGCGTTGTCATTGGTACTTCATGACAGAGTATTTGTTAACGGTAATAAAACGGTTGTATTTTAATGTTTAATATTGTTTTAGTAGAACCTCAGATTCCTCAGAATACAGGTACTATAGGCCGTCTTTGTGTCAATTTGGGTGCGACACTGCATCTCATCAAACCGCTTGGATTTGACATTGATGATAAAGCGGTAAAGCGTGCTGGGTTGGATTATTGGCAGCATTTAGACTTGGTGGTTTGGGAGAGTTTTGAGGCGTATCTTAAAGCACATCCTATCACCCAAAACAGTTATATGGCTACAACGAAAACAGATAATCTTTACTTCAACGCACCATTTAAAAAGGGTGATCACATTCTCTTTGGCTCTGAGACAAGAGGGATCAATGAACAAGTGCTACTTGACAATCCAGAGCAGTGTATCACCATTCCTATGGGTGGGAAAGGCAGAAGTTTGAACCTTGGTGTGAGTGTGGGTATCGTCATCTATGATGCACTGCGTCAAAACTATGAAGGGTTTGAGAAGATCACCATAGCCAATACACTGGAGCAATAACATGTCGTTTGGAGATATACTTTATATCATTGCTATATTTTTATTTGTATTTATGACGTTTGGCATAGTGAAAAATTATTATAAAAGTAAATTTGATGATGAGGGTAGACGCATAGATATGTTAGATGATAAAGAGGATTAAAAGTAACTTTCCAAATCCAACTTATTCTTTCATTTTTTATATTTGATTTCATCAATGCACACATCCTGAAAAATTGTAGTTGAATGGGTAACAGATGTCCATCAAATGTGTCCTAGTATACTCTAATGTATTGCTATGGTAGTACAAAATTAGTTTTATACATAACTATTCCTAGTGTTATAACCCCCTCTTTACCAACTCTTAGGTAAAATAAAAGTTATTATTATTTCACTAGGAAACCCTAAATGACACAAGCACTACTCATCGAAATCGGTGTAGAAGAATTACCGGCTATACCACTACTTAAAATCGTGAATAACATTGAAAAATCTTGGGCAAACATACTTACAGAGTACAACCTTAGTAATGATTTTGAATTTATCTATACTCCTAGAAGATTGGTCCTTAAACATGTTGCAATGCCAGTCAGTCAGGAAGATACTACAGTAGAGTTTTTTGGTCCTCCAATGGTTGCTGCAGTAAAAGATGGTGAGCCTACACAAGCAGCCCAGGGATTCGCCCGTAAATGTGGTGTAAGCTTTGGTGAACTTGGTCGTGCAGAAAAGAATGGTAAAGAGGTACTTTATTTCAAAAAAGAAGAGAAAGGATCCGAAACGGTTTCTCTTCTTCAGGAGATGTTAGGTAAATGGCTGGCTTCGATGTCCTTTGGAAAGATGATGCGTTGGGGATCTAGAACAGATGAGTTCATCCGACCTCTTAGATGGCTTCAGGTAAGACTCGGAGAGCGCTCTGTTCCTGTAGAACTTTTTGGTGTAAAGTCAGATACAAAGACCTATGTACACCGTATGGTGACCTATGATGCAGTAGAGGTGCCTACGATAGATGCTTATGAAGGCCTATTGGATGAGTGTGCAGTGATGCTGTATCCTGAAGATCGTGAAGCGAAGATCTTGGCTGAATTCGATGCTTTGGAGTCGACGCATAATATCATTATAGAACGGGATAGAGAACTCTTGGCTGAAGTTGTCGCTATCACAGAGAACCCTAAAGCACTTGTAGGATCTTTTGATGAACTTTTTTTAGAACTCCCGCCAGAAGTGATCATTACTTCTATGAAAGAACACCAGCGTTATTTCCCTGTCTTTGAACATGGAAAAATAGCAAACAAGTTTGTGGTTGTTTCCAATGCCTATACAGATGATTACAGTAAAGTAATCGCAGGAAATGAACGTGTACTTAAACCACGTTTGGCTGATGGACTCTTCTTCTACAAAAATGACCTTAAAAATGGATTGAGTATCGATGGCCTTGAAAAAGTGCAGTTCATCGATGGTCTGGGGACACTTTCAGACAAGATCAAAAGAGAAAACAATATCGCGATCAGACTGCTAGCCCTTTACATGGATAGAGTAGAATCAACTACTGAGAAAAGTTCTACGGTACTTGAAAAAGCCATGGATAAAGCTATAAACCTTGCAAAAGCAGACCTTATGAGTGAAATGGTGTACGAGTTTACAGAGCTGCAGGGACTCATGGGGTATTATTATGCCAAAGCACTGGGTGAAGAAGAGCTGGTATATAACGCGATAAAAGAGCAGTATATGCCAGTGGGTGAGGGTGCTGAACTTCCAAGTTCTGTATTCTCATCTATTGTAGCAATGAGTATTAAACTGGATACACTCTTTGGACTCTTCAGCGTGGGGAAAATCCCTACAGGTTCTAAAGATCCTTTTGCGTTACGTCGTGCGGTGAACGGTATTGTACGAATTGTGACAGTGTATGATCTACCTTTCAACATTGATGATATCATCGCGTTGCTCAAAGGCAATTATGAAGAGTTTGATACCAACCTCTTAAGTGAATTCATTATAGAACGTATCAACAAGTCACTAGATGCCAATCCATCGGTCATCGCTTCTGTACTTGCTTCAGGTGAAAGAGATATCAATGAGATAGCGAAAAAAGTCTCTGCACTCAATAACATCGTAAGCAGTGATGCATTTAAAGAGCAGTTTACTACCTTTAAACGTGTAGCGAATATCTCTAAAGATGTAGACCTTGAGTCAAGCATGGAAATTGATGTCGCATTGTTTAAAGAAGATGCTGAAGTCACACTCTATAATGCGTATGAAAAAGTGATCAATTCTACCTACAGTAACTATAAAGAAGAACTTGAAGCACTCTTTGGACTCAAACGTGAACTTGATGCTTATTTTGATGATGTGCTTGTGAATACAGAAGATGAAGCGTTACAACAAAATAGACTTCATACGATAGGGTCTATCTATAAAACATTTAGAAATATTGCGGATATCAAAGAGATATCAATTTAATGGGAAATAAACAACAAAAGTTAACTTATAGTAAAGTAGGATTAGCTTTTGTTGTATTCTATCTTATTCTTACATTAATTTGTGTGATTTGGGCTTTTACTGTTTCCGATCCAAAAGGTAAATTTGTTCTTTTACAGCTTCCTGTTGCTCTGCAATTAGCAGTTATACAAGAGCTTGGGTATATAAAATTATTTGTTGGATTGTCGTGGTTTGTTATTTATCCTCTGATTATTATTCCAACACTTGTTATACTATATCAAATTGGGGCAATGATAAACAGTTTTTGGAATATTATACGAGTCAATAGAAAATAGTATGTTAAATGCTTATGATACTATCATTATCGGTGCAGGTATCGCAGGTGCCTCTACAGCCTATGTACTGACACAAAAAGGCCAAAAAGTACTTGTGCTTGATAAAAAAGGTATCGCTTCTGGTGGCTCTGGAGCAGCAGGGGCTTTTGTCTCTCCTAAGATAGGCAAGGGGTCGCCTCTCCAGACACTTACGAATGAAGCTTTCTCTTTTGCCAAAGATTTTTATCTTACGACCTGTCCTTCCCATTTTCATCAGACCGGTGTGATACGCATCCCTAAAGATGAGGCGGATGCTCAAAAGTTTACTGAGTATGCACCTTTTAATGAAAACAGATATGAAAAGTACTCATCTGAACAACTTCAAGCACAAGGTATAGGTGTTGCGTTTGAGAGTTTTTATTTCCCCGAGGCGGGGGTATGTGATGCAAAAGAGGTGTGTGAAGCTTTACTCTCAGACATCACAGTCATAAAGCAGGAAGTAAAAGAGATCATACAAAAAGATGGATGGTGGTATGTGGGTGAGTACAGTGCTCAAAATCTCGTGTTGGCAACAGGATATGAGAGTGACCTGGCCGACTTACGTTATATGGGCATCAAAGGTACATGGGGGACCAGAGGAGACTTCACTTCTACGCTCTCGTTAGGTGTCAGTATGCATCAGTCTATCTCTGTGGGTGCCAACATAGATGGCATCATCAAACTGGGTGCCACACATGAGAAAAGAGTGAAAGAAGTGGTCCCCTGCAAGGAAGAACAGGCACTGCTGCTAAAAGAGAAAGCCTCTTCCATGATCGATACATCGGACCTGGAACTCAAAGAAGTGTTTTGTGGTATGCGATCAGGGTCTAAAGATTATTTTCCTTTGGTAGGGAAGGTGATAGATGTACCTTTCATGCTAGAAAAATATCCAGCCATCATGCGTGGTAGTAAGCCTGAGATGAAGTATGTAGATCATTTATATATTTTGAATGGTCTAGGGGGAAGAGGGTTTGTTTTTGCACCGCTTATGGCAAAGGTCTTGGCTGAATGTATCGTTGAAGGAAAAGAGGTGGATGCCAGAGTAGCCCCTGACAGACTTTTTTTGAAATGGTGCCGTAAGAGTACGGAGTTGGACGCTTTACGTTAAATCCCAATTTTCCCAGTCAGGTTCCTCTGTAACATGCGGGAAACCGTCCAGTATCTCTTGGGGCTGGAACTTTGGCTTGTAAGCAAACGCTTTACACTCCTCAACCCAGTACCCCAAGTAGATCCAAGGCAGTTCAAGTACATGGGCCAATTGTATCTGATAGAGCAGTGAATAGGTCCCAAGTGATAGTCTCGCATAATCAGGGTCATAGTAAAAGTATATAGAACTGATACCGTCATCGAGTATATCGATGAGGTCAACGCCGATGAGTTTACCATCTCTGATATAGAGTACTTCTTTCCCGTAATCATGTGCACCATCTACAAAGTTCTCATGGTATTCCCGATGTGAAATATTACGGTGCTGCCACTGGTCTTTTTCATGTTTAAAAGAGTGGTATTTATTGTAGAGATGAATATGTGCATCGGTCAGACTGGGTTTTTGAATAATGATCTGCGTGTCGGCATTCCGTTTAATTGCTTTTTTTTGTGATTTGGTGTAGTGATAGTTATTGACATCTATACGTACACTTTTACACTCATTACACCCATTACAGATAGGGTGGAAGAAGTACTTTCCAAAACGTCTCCATCCTCTTGCTATTACAGCAGTGGCAAATTTTTTACTTGCATGGGAAACATACTTATAGTTCATACGTACCTTATTTCCAGGTATGTATGCACAATCGTAGTCCAGCATTGAAAAATCTGTTGATGGCGGGTTGAGTAGATCTAGTTCTTCGTTCATAATCGCGATTATACTGAAAATATAGTAAAATTCATAAAAAAAGGCATTATTTGTTTCTCTATCAACCTACAAGTGGCTACTGCTATAACAGTGACTCAATTTTCTTGTACGACTTCATCTCTTCGTTTAAACCTAAGGGTAAATTGCTTGATGTAGGATGCGGTGTAGGGATCATCTCACTTTTATTGACCCGGGATTTTAACATCCAGACGAGCATTATAGACAAACAGGAAAAGATGCTTGATTATGCAAAACACAATTATGCACTTAATAACCTCGAAGCGCAAAGTCATCTCGGGGATTTTACTGAGTGGATGACGGATGAAAAATTTGACTATATCATCTCAAACCCGCCTTTTTATGACTCAAGCGTGCAACAAAGTGAAAATACGCATTTGAACATTGCAAGATATGCACACCATTTGCCTATAGATGATTTCATAGCCAAGGTCAAAACACTGTTGAAGCCAAGAGGCTATTTTATCTTCTGTTATGATGCAAAGCAGGTCGACCTGTTATTACATCATTTAACTTCTTATGGTATAACTGTTGAAACAATGCAGTTTGTGCATTCTAAAATAGACAGAGAATCCAAACTAGTGATGATCGCAGCGCGTATGGGCTCAAAATCTATGACAAAGATACTTCCCCCATTTGTGGTCTTTGATGAGAAGAGTGTCTATAGAGAGAAAGCGTTAAAAGCATTTGAACGTGCAAATACGAACAGTATAAAAGGTGATTTTTGATCATGGAAGTCATGACACATGAACAGTACAATTTTAAATTTAACCCCAATGCATGCGAAGCGTGTGGGGGACACTGTTGTACGGGAGAGAGCGGCTATATCTGGGCTAAATATTGTGAGATAGAGAAAATGGCAGAGTTCGTTAACCTTAGTGTAGAAGATTTTGCTACAATGTATCTCAGAAAAGTGAAGCATCGCTACTCTTTGATAGAAAAGAAACTGGCAGAAGATAACTATGCTTGCATATTTTTTGATGAGTCGATGAAACGCTGCTCCATTTATCCTGTACGGCCTTTACAATGTCGTACTTTCCCTTTTTGGGAACAGTTTAAAAATGATGAAGAAGAGGTACGTAAAGAGTGTCCTGGTATCGTATAGCATTACCCTTATTGATGGTATTTATCTTTAGCACTGTGATGAGCTCTGCCAAAGAGATCATGAAGATCAGTGAAGATGAACTCATCATGAGAGGACTTTTATATGATGAATATAAAGCCTATGAAAACAGTTATCAAGTCTATAAAAGACTCTATGATGATACGGGAGAAGAGATCTATCTCTTTAAAGAGGCCACTTCCGCATTGATGAGCAGAAATCATATTTTGGAGAGTATCACACGTTTAAAAAGATGGGATAAGGTAAATCCAAACAGAATTGAAGTGCGTCGTTTACTTATTCCTCTTTATCTCACGATAAGACAAGTGAAAAATGCGACAATAGAAGCAGAACATTTACTTGAACAGTCAAAAGAACCTATGGATCTGGATCTGGCATCCAATTCATTTTTATATGCCGGAAAATTTAAAAGAGCATTAGATCTTTTAAATAGGGTCTATGAAACAGTGCCTAGAGAAGAGATATTGCTCCGTATGGTTGATATCATGGATGAATTTACAGGGGAAAGTAAAAAGGCTATACAGTTACTTGAAACGCATCGTCGTATGAATATCGTGAGTCATGATGTCTATGTGAAGTTGCTTTTGCTTTATCAAAAAGAAAAAGATATTGACGGTATTTTAGGGACCTATAAAGCATTATATAAACAAGACAATGACGAGCAATATTTGACAAAGATCATAGATGCCTATATCTACAAAAGAGATATTGACGGTGCTATCACTTTTTTGGAAGCAGACCAAAGCAGAAACGATATACTTTATGAACTCTATAAGACAAAAAAATATTTTTCTAAAGCATTAGCGCTTGTCGATAAACTTTATGAGGAAGATCAGAATTCAAAGTGGATAGCAGAGAAGGGTGTACTTATTTTTGAGAACTCAGAAGATAAAAATGATAAAAAAATGATACAAGATGTGATCTCTCATTTTGAAAAAGCGATTGCGTTAGGGAATGATGACAGTATTTACCTCAATTATTATGGCTATACACTGATAGATAAAGAGGTCAATGTTAAAAAAGGTATCAATGTGATAGAGAATGCATTGATCCAGCAGCCTGACAACATCTATTATTTAGACTCTTTGGCATGGGGATACTATAAACAGCGTAAGTGTGATAAAGCCTATAAACTGATGAAAAGAGTCGTCGATGAAGAGGGATTGGAAGAACCTGAGATCATAGAACATTGGAATGCTATCAGACAGTGTAAATAAATTCGAGCTTCTTTTAGATATAATACGCGAAACTTATAGAAATATGGAAAGTGATATATGGCTCAAATATTAGATGAAATCATTAAAAAAACAAAATCAGATCTAGAAAAAAGAAAGGTAGACTACCCAGAAGAGTGGTTGGGACGTTCTCTCTCTTTTAACCCATTTATCCCTAAAGATGTGAAAAGTGCTTTACGCGCTACGGAAGAAAATCCTTACCGTATCATTGCTGAAGTAAAAAAAGCGAGTCCAAGTAAAGGGATCATCCGTGAAGACTTCAATCCTGTAGAGATAGCACAAGCCTATGAAAAGGGTGGAGCTGATTCTCTTTCCATACTGACGGAACCACACTTTTTTAAAGGTGACAAAGAGTATCTGGGAATGGTACGCCGTTATGTCAATCTCCCATTGCTCAGAAAAGATTTCATAGTGGATAAATATCAGGTACTTGAAGCATTGGCATTTGGAGCAGATTATATCTTGCTTATCGCTATGGCACTGAGTCGTAAAGAGCTCAAAGAGTTGCATGACTATGCACGTCATTTAGGTCTGGATGTATTGGTGGAAGTACATAATAAAACAGACCTTGTCAAAGCGATCTTCGCTGGGGCAGATATCATCGGGATCAACCATCGAAACCTTGAAACATTTGAGATGGACATGAGTTTGAGTGAAAAATTGATACCGTTGATTCCAAATGGTAAGATCATTGTGGCTGAGTCCGGTATCAATGATCATGAGACAGTCGTAGAACTTTCCAAAATAGGTGCAGATGCATTTTTGGTCGGTGAGCATTTTATGAGACAGGATGATATTACTGCGGCTATTAAAGCTTTGAAGTATGGGAATTAATTTTTTATAGTATTTTTCTCTAATTACCTAGTATTAAAAGTTGAGGTATTGTTTCTCTCATCATTTTTTTAGAAAAAATGAAGCAAAAAATCGTCACTGCTCTCGAATCGCTTCGCTTTCAAGGGCGTTCGCAGTGACAGTTATTTAGTTTAATTAACTTAGTAACTTTTTTACCATTACATTGATGCGTCCGCCGTCGGCTCGGCTTCCTATGGCAGCTTTTGCAGCACCCATTACTTTACCCATATCTTTCATACTTTCAGCGCCCACAGAAGCAATCACCTCTTTCAGTACAGACTCAAGCTCTGCATCGTCCATAGGCTCTGGAAGGTAGGATTTGACTATGGCTATCTCTGCATCTTCTTTTTCTACAAGGTCATTTCGTCCCGCTTCTGTGAATTGTACTTTGGCATCTTCTCTTTGTTTTAAATATTTCATTAACACAGCTTCAACATCAGCATCCGTTACATCTCTTCGCTCGTCTACTTCTATCTGCTTGATAGAGGCTTGAATATTTCTCAGTGTATCTCTTTTGACGATCTCTTTTGAGCGCATTGCTTCTTTAATTTCATTTTTTATCTGTTCTTTTAAACTCATCTTTTGGGCTCCATTCTAGATTTAAAGTGATTATACTATAATCCCTCTATGATAATCACAATAGAAGATAAACAATTCGACACAGCTAAGATCACACAGCTCTACCCTGCAGCCGTAGTCAAAACAGGATATGAAGATGAGACAACACAAGTGAGTCTTGAATGGTTGGATATTGAGGCAAAAGGCAAGGTTGAAGTCGTAGGGTTTGGCATTTTTGTCAATCTTGGAGAAGAAGAGAAATACTCTTTTATTTTTGATACAAAAGAAGAGATGGATGAAGCTGCCGGGCGTATCGCTGCACAGCTACAGCCATCATAGTTTATGCATTTTCTTTAAAATTCAAAGATGCAGAATTGATACAGTATCGCTTGTAGGTAGGTGCCGGACCATCAGGGAAGACATGCCCTAAATGACAACCGCATGCACCACAGCGTACTTCTACACGAACCATACCATGACTGGTATCTTCGATCTCTTCTATATCGTCTTCGTTGATGGGTTGAAAGTAGCTTGGCCAGCCTGTACCTGAATCAAATTTTGTCTCTGAAGAAAAGAGTGGTGTACCACAACATTTACAGCTGTAGATCCCCTCTTTTTTTGAGTCCCAGAATTCATTTTGAAACGGTGCTTCGGTACCGTGGTTCAAGCATACATTATATTCTAGCGGAGTTAACTCTTTTTCTAATTTTTCTTTATCTAATGTTATTCTATAAGCCATAATCATCCTTTGGTTCTTTTTCATCATGATAGCAGTTTTTCTTTGGATTTAAGTTAGATTATCTTATCATTCGATAACTATATTGGAGAAGCTATGACAACATTTCAACTATTACTTCTTATTATCGCAGGAGGAGTATTTTATCTTTTTTTTAAACAACTTTTTTCAGGAAATCACCCTAAAAGAGGGGTGGATTTCGAAGCGAAAGTAGCAGATGAACAAATAGGTGGTATCAACCGTCCCGACAAAACATTTTCTACACCTGAAGTACAGCCTACACGTATGGAACAACTGTTACAAATGACAGATGAAGCAGTGGCAAAAGAAGATTTTGAAGAAGCAAAAAAAGCATTAGGTTCGGCACTGATCATCGATGAGAATAATACTGAAGTGCTTCAGAGAATGGGTTACGTCTATATGCAGACAGGTGAATATGAAGAAGCCAAAGAGAGTTATGAAAAGCTTTTGACCCTAGATGATACGGATGATATGGCACATGTATCACTTGCGAATGTGCTCCATAAACTTGGAGATGAAGAGGGTGCGGAAAAACACCATGAACGTGCGATTGCTTTGGATCCTGAGTATCCACCGCACCACTTTAACTATGCAAATACTTTATATGATCTTGGACGTAAACAAGAAGCACTGGTAGGTTATACAAAGGCATACAAATTGGATAATACATTGGATGAAGCGAAAAAAATGATAAAAGAATTGGAGAGTAATAATGGGTAGTGCATGTTTTGTAACGCAAGAAGCAACAGAAGAGATACTTTTACGAGTAACGAATGTATGTGCGGAGTGTTATGATGATATACACGAAGGAGATACGATCCATTATGACATGCAAAATTACCGATACTTGTGTAAAGAGTGTCAAGAGAGACTTTGTGCACAGATGAATGAGCACTGTGAAGTAGTCGAGGATGATACGCCGAGCCTTTTTTGTTAAGGTTTTTATAGCCTTATCTTAGTTGATTGAAATAGAATCAAATTACTTTATGATATCTTTATTCCTTTTCTTTTTTGTTGATGCAACAAAAGAGAAAACGAACCCAAAAGAAAAAAATGGAAACTCCTGGCGGTGTAAAATAAATTTTCTTATTAGTTTTATTTTATAGGCTAACGCTCTCCCGATACTTTCTTAATTATCACTTATGTATTTAACTGCGTTAAGATAACTTAGACTGCTTAATTCTACCCCTTTATAGGCTATATCAAATGCGGTGCCGTGGTCTACGGAAGTTCTAAGTATCGGCAGATTCAGTGAGACATTGATCCCTTCATCAAAATACAAGGCTTTGAGAGGGGCCAGGCCTTGGTCATGGTACATAGCAATGTAGTGTGTATAGTTCGCACGTACTCTTGGTGTAAATGCGACATCCGGTACAAGTGGAGCGCTGAATATTTCAGTGCCTAATTCTTTGTGCGCATTCTCTATGGCTTTTTCTATGATACGCTCTTCTGTACCCAATACGCCATCATCTCCTGCATGAGGATTTAACCCTAGAACACCTACCTCTGTACTAGGTTTGGCTGTCCGGTAAAAGTCTATAAGAAATCTTGTTAATGCTTTTTCGTTGATACTCCCGGCTACCTCTTTCAGTGGTATGTGTTCGGTAAAAAGAGCGACATACATCTTAGGTGAACCCAACATCATAATGGCCTCTGCATCGAAAAAATCTCTCAAGGCATCGGTATGACCTTTATAGGCTACGCCTGCTAGTTCCCATGCTTTTTTATGGATGGGCAGGGTAGTGATGGCATCAATTTCTTTGTTACGTGCAAGTTCAACAGCCCTGACAAAGGAAGCATAGGCATAGGCACCGCTCTCTTTACTGACAACTCCTGGCTCTATCTCAAAGTGCTCTGCAATATCTTCCATGGTTTGAAAATCAGCAGGTATGGGCAGGTTCAACTTTTTGGCTGCCTGTTCCAGCATGTTTCTGTCTATGCAGTAGACAACTTCTACCTCTTTAGAGATAGTGGTATGATTCTCAAGAGCCAGCTGTATACCTATACCATTGAGATCACCGACAGATATGGCTACTTTTTTTCTTGACATGTTATCTTATCAACATAGATTTCATATCTATGATGGCTTGTTCTAACCCAGTATAAACAGAACGGGCAATGATACTTTGTCCGATGTTCAGCTCTTCTATCGTTTCGATCTCTGCGATCTCTTTGACATTTTGCATATTAAGACCATGTCCCGCTGCCACACGTAATCCCAACTCCATCGCATCACAAGAGAGAAGACGTAGGTTGCAGAGTTCATCTTTGAGCATCTTTTTGAGCACTTTTCGTGGGAGTTCTAGTTCAGGGATAGTGTGGTGAGTTTTGGAGAGGTTTGTGTATAGCATCGCATAGATGTTGGCATATTTTCCCGTATGAAACTCTATCCACTCTACACCCAGGTCAAGTGATGTATTGACCGCATCCAGGGTAGGGTCAATGAAAAGCGATACCTCTATCTCTTCTTTTTTCAGTCTTTGGATAGCTTCTTTGAGTTTGGGTTGTTCTCCTGTGACTGCAAGACCACCTTCCGTAGTAACTTCTTCACGCTTTTCAGGCACGAGTGTGACACGATGGGGTTTAAGGTCACAAGCGATATCTATCATTTCAGGAGAGATGGCACACTCTAGATTGACAGGCAGTGCAGAAAGCTCTATGATATTTTTGGCATCCATATCCTGCATATGTCGCCGGTCTTCACGAAGATGGATGGTGATCTGGTCTGCACCTGCACGTTTACAGATGCTCAGTGCATCAAGTGGATCAGGGTCCGCTACTTTTCTTGCTTCTCTCAATACTGCAATATGGTCTATGTTTACGCCCAATAACATGGTTTGATTTCCTTGAATAATATGAATTTGATTATAGCAAAAGTTTTTAAGATAGGATTTGTATAATCACCCTAATTACACGCTTGGAGTAAAAATGTCAGAAAAGAAGCCATTACCTGTGAACGAATATAGACACATAAAACATAATATCGGTAACGGTAAGCCCACCATTTTAGCATTTGGGATGTCACACTGTTATAGCTGTTTAGCGATGTCCAAAGTATTTGCTGAAGTATTGGAAGTGCATCCGGAGTTTCAGATCTATTCCATAGATGGTCAAAAAGAACGTTTGGTAAGTCGAGATATCTATAAACTTAAAGAGATGCCTACGCAGATATTTTTTGACGCATCGGGGAAAGAAGTGTTTCGTCATACCGGAGCCTATAAGAAAGTTGTGTTGGAGATCATTTTGAAGAAATATGGATTTGATTACTAAAAATACAGTACATGTATCTATTTGGTTAAAAATTAATCAAGTTATAAAAAATATAAGTATTCCTTTGGGATAAAATATTTCTGAGGAAAGAATTAAAATCACTATAGAACTTAGATACGACCTGTGTCATGTCATATAGTGATACTATAGACAAGGAATACTGCATGACAAATAAGGACACATATCTTCATCATCTTCATCAAGCAAGAGTAGAACATACCAGGTGGGTAGGCATGGTAAAATTATTATCTGCCGGACTGTTGGACACTAATAAACAAGACATAGAATTGAATATCTCTGACATTGATTTTGGAAAGTGGCTTGAGCAGGAGGCTATGCTCTTTAGAGACAGCAGCTGTGTGGATACTCTATATGAAATTGAAGCATTATGGAAAAGTATACATAACCATTTTATGCAGATATATGACGTATGTGTCTCCAAGAATAAAAGTAGTATATTTGGCAGAAAAAAACCATTAAGCGATGGTGCCATCAAAATATCTGCTGTACATTACCAGGAGATCATTACTTTGAGTGATAAAATGAAGCAAAAACTCAGACTACTTGAAAAACAGCTCAATGCAAAAGGTGAGGATGAATTTGAAACATTTGGCAATTATTTGGTTGCCCAAGAGTATGAAATGAACCTAAAAATTGTTGAAAAAACGAAAAAAGAAAAGTCTAAAACTTCTGTAAGTGGTGCAAGAGGAGCCTATGTCACTGAATAGAATGTATTCAAATTCATAGAATATAAAACCATCCGTAACTAAATTTACGTTAAAATTGCAACAATATTAATTAAAGGCTTATCGCATGGCAAAAAGAAAAATTAAAAAAGCAGTATTGGCGTATTCTGGTGGACTTGATACAAGTATTATTTTAAAATGGCTTCAAGATGAGTATGAGTGTGAAGTGGTTACTTTCACGGCTGATCTTGGTCAGGGTGAAGAGGTGGAACCTGCACGTCAGAAAGCATTGGATATGGGTATCAAACCTGAGAACATTTTTATCTTGGATCTTAGAGAAGAGTTTGTAAAAGATTTTGTCTTCCCTATGTTCAGAGCCAATGCCATCTACGAGGGTGAGTACCTGTTAGGTACCTCTATCGCACGTCCGCTTATCTCTAAAAAACAGATAGAGATCGCACAACAGACCGGTGCAGATGCAGTGAGTCATGGTGCAACGGGTAAAGGTAATGACCAGGTACGTTTTGAACTTGGTTATCTAGGTCTTAATCCTGATATCGCAGTGATCGCACCGTGGAGAGAGTGGGATCTAAATTCACGTGAGAAGCTTCTTGCTTATGCAAAGGAACATGGTATTGAGATCTCTAAAAAACATATGGATGAGAATGGTAACCCTAAAGCAAGTCCATACTCTATGGATGCAAACTTGCTTCATATCTCGTATGAAGGGCTTCATCTTGAAAATCCTGCAGCTGAACCAGAAGATGATATGTGGCTATGGACAAACTCTCCTGAAGAAGCTCCCGATGAGGCAGAGTATATCACCATCACGTATAAAAAAGGTGACCCGATAGCGATCAACGGTGAAGCAATGAGCCCTGCGACACTCCTTAAGACACTGAATGATTATGGAAATAAACATGGTATCGGACGTATCGATATCGTAGAGAACCGTTATGTAGGAATGAAAGCACGTGGATGTTATGAGACTCCGGGCGGTACGATCATGCTCAAAGCACACAGAGCGATCGAATCTATCACACTGGATAGAGAAGAAGCACATCTTAAAGATGAGCTTATGCCAAAGTATGCAAAACTGATCTATAACGGATACTGGTGGTCACCAGAGCGTAAGATGATGCAAGCAGCGATCGATGCAACACAAGAGACTGTAAACGGTGAAGTCAAACTTAAACTTTACAAAGGGAATGTGATCGTAGTGGGTAGAAGTTCAGATGAATCACTCTATTCAGAAGCACACTCAACATTTGAAGAGGATGAGGTATATAACCAGGCGGATGCAGAAGGCTTTATCCGTCTGAATGCATTGAGATTCATCATTGAGGGTAAAAAACAGCCTGAACGTATCGCTTCTCTCATAAAAAATAATGAAGAGTAAATCAAACTACTCTAGCAACATCTCCATCTCCTTCAAGACTTTTGAAGGGGTGAACTTCAACAACTTCTCTTTAGAAAAGAGATAGGGTATAAACTCCAATAAAATATAGAGCATTCCCATCAGCGGATAAAAAGCAATATATTCCATCTTGAATGTTTTAAAATCATAACGGGATACAAACCACGCTTTGGCACTTTCACTTCCATTATAGAACAAAAGTAGTTCCATCGCGAAGATAGAACCCCACAGAAAATAAGTGACAGCCGTGATAAGCAAAGCTCCCAATACCCCGTATATTGCGATCACTGCAGCAAGAAAGAGACTCAAAAAAAGTGCGAAAGAGTGAAATCCCAACGTTGCAAAGATCACTACCACGGCAAAGATGAAAAGTAGGCTTCCGAAAAGTATAAAAAGTTCTAGATAGTTTTTTTGTTCTGCGAATGAAGGACTGAAGTAGGCAGCTAGCAGAGTGATTGCAAAGATTGTGATCACGGTAAGTGCAAGAGAACGGTATTCACTCACGAAAGGCTCCTTTCTATATGGTCACTCTTGGGATATCTAGCCTAAGAGTGAGAGAAGATCATTATGCTATTTCATACAGTTTGATCAGACTTTGAACATCTGCTTTTCGTCCAAGCCACTCCTCGTAGAGCTCAGACATCTCAATCGCACCACCGCTTGCAAGTATATACTCTTTATACCCTTTAGCACGCTCTTTGTTAAATCCTGATTCATTATCCAAGCAAGAGAAAAACGCATCTGCACTGAGTACTTCAGCCCATTTGTAGCTGTAGTACCCTGCAGCATACCCACCTGCAAAAATATGTGCAAATCCATGTTGGAATTTGTTGTAACTCGGTGGCGTGAGTAAAGAAGTCTTTTCTCTAATACCATCGAGCAATCTCTGGACTTCCTCACCTTGGTAAAGGTCTTGATGGAGTACAAAATCAAACAAAGAGAACTCTACCTGGCGCAAGATGCCAAGGGCTGCCTGGAAGTTTTTGGTCTCTTTTATTTTTGCCATCAGCTCATTTGAGATAGGCTCTCCTGTTTCATAATGAAAACCAAAACGTTTTAAGATAGCCGCCTCATAAGCAAAGTTCTCCAAAAACTGTGACGGAAACTCTACCACATCCCATGCCACACCGTTAATGCCTGAGACTGAACGCTCTTTACATTTTCCAAAGAGGTGGTGGATCGCATGTCCCATCTCATGAAAGAGTGTTACCACATCATCATGTCTAAGTAAAGAAGGTGTCGTTTGTGTTGTTGGCGAGAAGTTACATACGATGAAGGCAGAAGGAAGGTGTAATTTCCCTTTAGCGTCCACATAGTGTGTCTCCCAGTCATTCATCCATGCCCCTCCGCGTTTCTCTTTACGTGCTTCAAGGTCAAAATAGATGCGTCCGGAGAGTTTCCCCTCTTCGAAGATGTCAAAAGGTTTGACACATGCGTGCCAAGTCGGTACCTCTGCAGGTTCAAAAGTTACACCAAACAGTTCTGAGACAATGTATAGGAGTCCCTCTAAAACCTTCTCTTGTTTGAAGTAGGGTTTGGTCATCGTATCATCAAAGTCAAACTTTTCTTTTTTCAGTTTTTCTGAATAGTAGCCTACATCATAACCTGCCAAGTCTTCTATACCATCTATTCTAAGTGCAAATGCCTTCAGTTCAGCCAGTTCGTTTTTGGCTTGAGGCAAGGCAGCATCTGCCAGTTCATTCAAGAATGTGATGACATCATCTTCATGACTCGCATCACGTGTCTCCAGTGCATACTCTGCATAAGAGCTAAAGCCAAGAAGCTCTGACTTTTCATGTTTGAGTGCGAGGATCTGGTCTATGACCTCTGCGTTTTCAGGTGCTCTGGTTGCATAGGCTTTGGAGAGTTCTTTTCTATACTCACGGTTCGGGCCGTAAGTCATGTAGGCCATATAACTAGGAATTTGAAGTGTGAATTTGTACACGCTCTTTCCATCGATCTTCTCTTGTGCTGCATCGATGTCAGACTGAGGCATACCTTCCACATCTTTTTCATCTTCGATGATGAGTTCATAGGCATTTGTGGCATCAAGAAGATTCTGTGAAAACTGGTTAGAGAGTTCAGAGAGTTTGAGGCTGATCTCTTCCATACGTTTCTTCTTATCTTCCGGGAGATTGACCCCAGAGAGTACAAAGCCTCTGACTTCATGTTCCAGTACTTTTTTCGCTTCTTTGGAATCTGCTTTGATAGCCTCTATCTTTTTAAACAGGGCTTCATTCTGTGCCATTTCTGAACTGAACTTGGAGAGCAGAGGGATAGACGCTTCATAGGCTTTTTGTGTCTCTTCCGAGTTCATTACCGAGTTAAGATGAGAAAGCGGGGTGAAGAAAAGCCCTAATTCTTCATCTAGGTCTTGCAGGGGTTTAAGGACTTTTTCATAGCTTGTCTCTGCATTTGAAGTGATGTCGTCAATGATCCCTCTTTGCTCGTTTAAAAGGGTGTCTAACTCTTTGGGAAATTGTTCTAAATTGTTTATTTTGAATTCTTGAAACATAAATGATTGATCCGTTGTTTTATTTTTTTTGATTGTAACATATTTTATAAAAGGAGATATTAATTCTTAGGTGATAGTCTTAAATTGGTTTACTTTACTCTTTTGAATGGTTTGAACAGGAGTAAAAGTTTAGGTAACAGTACCAGATCTGATATCAGAGCAGCTACCATCACCAACATCGTGAGTAAACCAAAATAGATGGTAGGGATCAAATTTGAGAGTATTAGGATGGAAAAACCTATTACGATCACCAGGGTAGTGAAGTACATAGCATTTCCAATACTGTTGTTAGTTCTATGCATACTCAAGTAGTAATGGTTGTCTTTTTCAAATTCTACTTGAAATCGGTGGATATAGTGTATCGTGTCATCTATCCCTATACCCATGGCTATGGCGGCAATGGTGATAGTCATAATATCCAACGGAATATGTAGCCATCCCATGAATCCAAAGACCATACCTATGGGAACGATATTGACGATCAAAGCAATTAATGTGAGCTTGAATGATCTAAAGAGGAGCAGGAACATAATAAACACAATGAACAGAACAAGACCGACCATTGTGATCTGTGAATGGAACAAGGACTGGAGCATATTGTTGTAGAGTACCATGAGGTTTGAGAGCCGTACGGTTGCAACATCAGGATCGATGCTTTGGCTTAGTTCATTTTGTATTTTTTTCAGTAATGCATCTCTGCGCAGAGTTTCATTAGAGTCTACAACACGTGTAAAGAATCTTAATTGATCATGTTCAATGTTCACATAGGGAGTCAGGATGATATCTCTATATTTTTGAGGCAGTTTTTGGTAGATAATAGCAAGGTCTACACTGTCCAACTGTTTATTATCATTGAGTATCTTTCCAGTATCAAGCAGGGTGGCAAAGGATTGTACTTCTCCAATTTGAGGAAGTTGTGTTAAATACCCATGGACTTTCTTGATAAGCTTGATCTTTTCATCTGTAAACCAGTATTGGTCCTGATCCTCTACTGCACTGAATTCATCCTCGAATGAGTCCAGGAACGCTTCACTATTTTCTTCTGTGGCAGTATCGTGTGGAAATGTACTGTTATCCTCAGACAAGGTAAGGATAACATCTAAAGGTGTTGTCCCTCCTAACTCCTGGTCAATGATCTTCATCCCTTGGTAGATAGCTGTATCTTTTTTAAAGTAGCTGATAAAACTGTTCTCTACGATAAGCTGAGAGGCACCGGTAATACTAAAAATAATAGTAAATAATGTGATGAGGTAGATCGATTTTTTATCATGCAACACAATTTTAGCGGTCAGAGAAGGTATAAAAGAGAGGGATCTCTTTTGATCTCGAGGAGGTGTTTTCTTCAGCAGCATCAGTACAGTAGGAAAGACAATAAATGCAATGATAAGGGACATACTGATCCCTGCACTCATCATCCAACCCAAGTTGATCACAGGGTAAATGTGCGAATAGAGCAATGAAGAGAACCCTGCTATCGTAGTAAGTATGGCAAAGAAGGTGGGTGTTGCTTTGGTAAGCATGGTGTATAGGATCAATCTTTTGGAGGATGCACGCGGATAGAGTGCTAAAAGTTCCTCATATCTTACAATAAGATGTAAAACGATCGAAATGGTGATGATCAGTTGTAAGGCAATAAAATTTGAAGAGATGACAGTGATCTCCCAATTAAAAAAGCCTAAGCTACTGGTGATGGTAATGACGGACAGTGTACAGATAAGAATAGGAAGTATTATCCATCTTGGTTGCCTAAATACAAAACCTAAAACGAGGATAATAAGGAGGATCAAGGTACTTCCGTAAATGAGTAGATCATTTTTGACAAATCCAACAATATCGTTGGAGATCATTTGTGCCCCGCCTAGAAAAAACAACGCATTATTCTGGTATTTGGTTATAAGTGCACGAATCTCTTTAATGTTGTTCTCATCAAATATACGTTGCTTGTCCCTGTGTTCTTTAAAGGCGATTCTTACATCATGAAGCGCTTGTTTTTCCTCTTTTGTCAAAGAGTTGACTGCTTGTTTGTCACGTAAACGGTTTCGTTCTTCCAATAGTGCAAAATATTCCGGGTCTTGATGTAAATGGATGATGATGGAAGATATCGTGAAATCTTTGTTGACAAGGAAGTCTTTATAGAGAGGACTGGTTAAAAACTCTTGTTTAACCTGGGATAGATTGACATCAGCACTTTTTAGTGTTCTTGTCTCACTGATGAGGTCATCTATCTCTCTTATAGGTGAAAAAAACAGAGGTACATTGATCAGTGAATCTACAGACTTAACACCAGGCAGTTTTTCCAGGTCAGTACTCAGGTGTGTCAACGTTTCCAGACTTTGTTCTGAAAGTAGACCCTGTTTTGGTTTATAGGCAAGTATAAGTACATCATCGGTTTTGAATCGTTTTGCTATTGTTCTGGAAAACTCCAGGTCTTTGTCATCATGAAGAAGCAGTGTTTCTGCGGAAGCATCAATCTCCAGTTTTGTAATATTCATACTAAAAATGAATATGCTGCTGATGAGTAAGATCAAAATAGATAATGGATATTTTAATATCACTTTCTGATATAGTTTATGCAGCATAGGTCATCTTTGTATTATGAGAAGTTTTTTATAGAGGATCACTTAAAGTGATTCTATAAGCTCTTGGACTGTTTTTGTTTGTAGAAATTCAGAAAACTGTTTTCTATAGGTTTGCAGGATACTTACACCGACCAGATTGACATCATAGATATACCAATGGTTAGTGTTCCTTTTCTTATAAAACATATAAATAACTTTATAAGTGTCGTCACGTCCTATAATGAGAGTCTCTAATGTACTCCTGGTGGGCTTGACTTTTTGTACCTCTTTGAGGATCACTTTTTCATTGTTATAGAGTCTTAATTTATCGAGATAGGAAAGTTTCAGTTTTTTTTCAAAACGTTTTGAAAAGAGTGTTTTTTCACTTTTTGTAAGAGATCTCCATCTCTTTCCCAGACTGATCTGTGCCATGATATCGTAGTCAAAGACATCATCGATCACAGCAATACACTTTTGTTCTTTTTGGTGTTGGGATAATGTGTTGTCTTTTAGTATGGTCAGGACCTTATTTACTTTAGTATCCATTACGTGTTTGATATCTTTCTCTTCTATAGCATAGAGTGATACGACAGATAGAAGCAATATCAGCATCAGTTTTTTTACCATATGTTTCTCCTGTCTTTAGTTACTCAGCGATGTCAGAATCACGCTTCTGTTCATACGTGTCCCGTAAAAATTGATAGAATTGTATCGCATCTTCTTTAAGACTTTCATACTCTCCCAGGTGTAGAGAGGTTTTATTGATCATTTCTCCTGAGAGAATAGCGATCGAGTGGTCCGGGTGGTCTGGTATTTTATACTCTTCGAGGCCTTCTGTGTAGACAAGAGGTGAGGCATAAGCATCTGCGGTAAGCCCAACCACATCTCTTATATTGGACGGTCCGATGAACGGTAAGACAATATGAAAACCAGAACCTACCCCGTAGTGGCCTAAAGTTTGTCCAAAATCTTCCTTATGCGCAGGAATATGCATATATTCTTTTGCAGGATCCATCAATCCTCCCAAACCTATGGTCGAGTTGACCAGAAATCTTTGGAGTTCATCGGAACTATTTTTAAATTTCAGTTGGAGAAGGTTATTGGCAAAGCGGACAGGAAACTGTATGTTATCAAAAGCATTAGAGATACCTATACGAAAAGGTTCAGGCAGGACAGCTGCATAACCCTCTGAAACAGGGTTTAAAAGATAGGTGATAAAGAGATCATTAAATGATGTCATTGCACTGTTGTACCCGCTGAATGGATCACTGACACTCTTTGTCTCCTCAAATGAAAATTCTTCTTCAAACTCTTCTATTTGCGTTTCTGGTTCTTGGTCGTCAGTGATGCTTTCAGAGAACTTTTCTGACGAGGTGATTTGCGTATCAACTTGTGGAGAATTTAAATGTGCAGCGGCGTCATTGGTAGCACATCCCTGAAATATAAAAAGTGTAATAGCAAAGAAGAAGTATAAAAGTTTCATTACAAATCCCTGTTTATCTTTCATAAACTATAGTTCGTATAGTGTCACTTTATGTGAAACCCCGGTCTCTCTTTAACCGATGTCTAGTAAAAGTTTGTTAAAATTATAACACTATATAGCACAATAAGGAATAAATGAATGAAAGTACTATTGATAAAAGATGTGAAAACACTTGGAAAAGCAGGTGAAATAAAAGAAGTGAAAGATGGCTATGGACAAAACTTCCTTATAGGCAAGGGGTTGGCAAAGTTGGCTACACCTGAGGTTGTAGAAAACTGGAAAGCCGAACAAGAAGAGATGGCAAAAAAACTTAAAGAGGAATTGGCCAGACTTGAAGCTGAAAAAGTAACACTTGAAGCAGCAACCATTAAAATTGAAAAACCATTGGCCCCAGTGGGTATCAAAGGTTCAGTAGGAAATGCCGATATATCAAATGCTATAGAAGCACAATTGAATATAGCACTTGACAAAAAAAATATTAATCTTAAAAAAGCACTCAAATCAACAGGCACACATGAAGTAGACGCAAAACTGGGACATGCGATACATGCGACACTCAAAGTAGAAGTGGTAGGTGTCTAGTCATGTTTGACGCAACTACGATACTGGGGTATAAAAGTAATGGTAAAGCAGTCATAGGCGGTGATGGTCAAGTGACCTTTGGTGATACGGTACTCAAAGGTAATGCTACAAAGATACGTACACTGCATGAAGGAAAAGTATTGGCGGGCTTTGCAGGAAGTACAGCAGATGCATTTAACCTTTTTGATATGTTCGAAGGTATATTGGCCGAAAAAAGAGGTGATCTTTTCAAGTCTGTCATTGGTTTTTCCAAAATGTGGAGAAAAGACAAACATCTGCGTCAGCTTGAAGCGATGATGATCGTACTGAACCAGGAACATATCTTTATACTTTCGGGTACTGGTGATGTGGTAGAACCTGAAGACGGAAAAATAGCAGCGATAGGATCTGGCGGTAACTATGCCATCTCTGCAGCGCGCGCCTTGGACAAACACACAGACCTTGATCCAAGAACACTGGTACAAGAGTCACTTGAAGTCGCAGGTGAACTTTGTATCTATACAAATAAGAATATTAAAATATTAGAACTGTAAGGAAGTGTAGTGGATAATTTAACACCTAAAGAGATAGTCACTTACCTGGATAAATATGTCATAGGACAAAATGAAGCAAAAAAGACGATCGCAGTAGCCCTGAGAAACCGTTACAGACGCATGCAGCTCACTCCAGAGATGCAGCAGGATGTCACGCCTAAAAATATATTGATGATAGGTAGTACAGGGGTTGGTAAAACAGAGATCGCCAGACGTTTGGCAAAAATGATGAACCTGCCATTCATCAAAGTAGAAGCCAGTAAATATACTGAAGTAGGATTTGTTGGACGTGATGTCGAGTCGATGATACGTGATCTGGCTGCAACCTCTATGACTCTGGTACGTGAGAGTGAAAATGAAAAAAACAAAGAGAAGATAGAAAACTATATAGAAAACAAGATCATAGAAAAACTTCTTCCACCCCTTCCAGCTGGTGCAAGTGAACAGAAGAAAGCAGAGTATGATGCCTCTTTTGCACGTATGCAGGAGAAGTATACCAAAGGTGAACTAGATCATCTAAAAATAAAAGTAGAAGTACCGAACAATCCTACTATGCCAGAAGAGGGACTTCCTCCGCAGATGATACAGGTACAGGAGTCTATTGTAAAGGTCCTAGGCGGTATGGGTAAGAAAGGTCCTGAGAAAGAGGTCACTGTGAAAGATGCCAAAAAGATATTGGCATCTGAGGCAAGTGAAAAACTTCTTGATGAAGAAGAACTTAAATCTCTGGCACTTGAAAAGGTAGAGAAGGGCGGTATTGTATTTTTAGATGAGATAGATAAAATCGCTGTAGCCTCCAACTCACAAAGCAGGCAAGACCCTAGTAAAGAGGGGGTACAAAGAGATCTCCTTCCAATTGTGGAAGGTTCCGCTGTCAATACGAAGTTGGGTATGGTCAATACAGACCATATTCTTTTCATCGCTGCAGGTGCATTTCATGTGAGTAAACCCAGTGATCTTATGCCAGAACTTCAGGGACGATTCCCTCTTCGCGTTGAGCTTAACAGCCTGGATGAAGAGACTCTGTATCGTATCCTGACTGAACCAAAAAATGCACTGATTAAACAGTATGAGGCATTGATGAAGGTCGAAGATGTGGAATTGGTCTTTGATGAGGAAGCATTGAGAGCCATTGCACACTATTCACTGCTTGCCAATGAAAAGACTGAAGATATAGGTGCCAGACGTCTACATACAGTAATGGAGAAAATCCTGGAAGAGATCAGTTTCTCTGCGGATGAACACAAAGGTGAAAGTATTCATGTGGATAAAGCATTGGTAGAAGAGAAGATAAGCAAAGTGGTTGAAGATGAAGATGCAACCCGTTATATATTATAAATAAGTATTAGAATAAAACACCAATGATAATATTGGCACTAGTTTTATTAAATCACTATACTAGGATGATTTTAGAAGTAGATGCAAGTCACGAGTCACTTAAAAGGAAAATGAAATGTTTGAGCATGAGAAAGAGGAAATAGATACAAAAGCTGGCTTTGTTGCAGTAGTGGGAAGACCCAATGCAGGAAAAAGTACATTACTTAATCATATAGTAGGCGAAAAGCTTGCCATGGTTTCAAAAAAAGCGCAGGCAACACGTAAACGTATGAATATCATTGTTATGCACGATGATGCACAGATTATTTTTGTGGATACTCCGGGGATTCATGAAAAAGAGAGACTATTGAATCAATTCATGTTGGATGAAGCACTCAAAGCGATGGGAGACAGTGATCTTATCATTTTCCTTGCACCTGTCACAGACAAGCTAACAGAGTATGAAAAGTTTTTAAAACTTACTCAAGCCAAAGGTGTCAAGCACATTGTTGTGCTTACCAAGATCGATCATGTCAAGCAAGGTGATATATTGGCCAAGTTGAGTGAATATCAGAAATATCAAGACTGTTTCGAAGCGATCATTCCTTTTTCTGTCAATAAAAAAGTAGGTAAAAAACAGCTGCTTGATGAGATATGTAAGCATCTACCGATCTCTCCTTTCCTTTATGACCCTGAGATCCTTACAACAGAACATATACGGAATATCTATAAAGAATTGATCCGTGAGTCTATTTTTGAGAATCTCAGTGATGAAATTCCTTATGAGAGCGATGTCACCATTGAAAAGATCGACGAGAGTGATACGATCGATAAAGTCTATGCAACGATCGTTGTTGAAAAAGAGACACAAAAGGGTATGATCGTAGGTCAAAAAGGTGCAGGGATCAAACGTGTAGGAAAACTTGCACGTGAACAGATGGAACTTTTTTCAGGTAAAAAAATATTTTTGGACCTCCATGTAGCGGTTAAAAAAGGGTGGAGTAAAAATAAAGATGGCTTAGAAGAGTTTGGCTATATTATTTAAAACTTCTATGTATTAGAGAAAGAATCATTTTTATAAACCGTATAAATAGCCTATCTAGGGGCACTTCTGGTTAAATTAAAGACCAATGATTAAAAAAAGTTATATTTTTAGAAAGTTTTACATTTTGTAAGATTGTTTTAATATTATAACATATATAATTGGTCAACAAGGAAGGAAGTTTAAAATGTTTTTGAAAAAAAAATCGTCAGAATCGACTGTAAAAAATGTTGTTACGGTTAATGCATATACAGGTAAAAGTTATGCATTTAAAAATGATGTCTTTAAACCTTTAGATAAGCTCACCTACAATACTTCAAACTTTATTACCTCGTATGTGAATAATAAAGATATTATTACTACAAAAGTAAATATAAGTAGAAATATCCCAGAAGAAGATATTGTAGATATCATCGATATCAAAGCGTATGAAGAGTTAGGCTTAGATCAGGCTAATACATATACGATCTCTTCAGTTGAAGTTGAAACTTCAGGAGAAGAGAGGGAATATCATATCTTCGTTGCTGAACCGGAGTCTCTTGATGAACTCTATCTTCCATTAAAAGAAGAAACGAAATATATAGATCTCATAGTCCCTGCACCACTTCTTTATAAACCACTTTATAAAAAAGAGATACTCCAAGACAATAAAGCACACTGTTTTGTTTATTTTACGCAAAATGATGCATTTGTGACAGTGTATGAAAATGGTCAATATCTCTATTCGAAATCCATAGAGTTTTCATTAGAGCAAATTTATGATAAATATTGTGAATCCATCGGTGAAAAGGTTGATGAAAAAGAGTTCTACAGTGTTCTAGAATCAGAAGGTCTTAAAACAACAAATAGTGACTATCAACAAACCTTTATGAAAATTTTTGCTGAAGTCTTTATTACTATTAATGATATTATTATTTATGTAAAGAGAGCATTTGAGTTAGATAGTATAGATCAAATATTTATAGGGAGTGAAAAAGGTCCTATTATTGGGCTAGATGATTATAGTCAGAACTATTTAGGCCTTCACTCATCTGATTTTAATTTTAATTATAATGTATCAAGTGATGAATGGTATACAGATCAATTACAGTATTTGATGCTTTTAAGTTCATTTGATTATATGGAAGACGAGTCTTCTTTAGTCAATTTATCTACGTATCCGCGCGCACCATCTTTTGTGAATAGAGCAAGCGGTCAATTCATTATTTCAACCGCGGCTGCTATTACTCTGAGTTTGGCCTATCCATTGGTCTACCTGGTCGGGTCTTATGTAAATGATGCAAAGATTTATGCATTGACGATTGAAAATAATGAACTTACAGCTGAATCGAATAAGTATAAAAAAATTCTTAGCGAGAAGAAAAGCCAAATCAAGGTTTTAGATGAAAAGATAAAAGTATTATCAGATACATATGATGGAAAATCAAAGATGCTTACCTCTATTTATGATAAAAAAGTAAATTATCGTCTGAAATCCGGTATATACCATACACTAGCTAAAGAGCTTGATCAATTTGAAGTACATGTAAACATGTTAAAAAGTGAGAAGGATACGTTATGGTTGTCCTTACTTAGTTCAGATGATAGAAAATTTACAGAAGTCATTAAATATATGTCTGATACCCATTTTGATGAAATCATTGAAATAGATATCGAACGAATCGAAAAAGACCCAACTAGCAACTACTATAAAGGTCTGTTAAAGGTGGTGTTAAGATGAAATATTTAGAAGATAAACTAGAAGCATTAGATATCTACTTTGCTCCTAAAAAAGAGAGTGAAAAATGGGTAGTGATTTTGGGGTTAGCAGCTGTTATCGCATATCTCGGCTATGAGTTGCTCTTACCTTATACAGAAGACCTTTACAAAAAAAGTGAACGAAGTAAAAAAAGCATACAAAAAAGTATTACAGATAATAATACATATCTTAACTCTATCACAGTGGGTGGTGATCGTGAGTATTATGTGAAAAAATTTGATAATGATATCATTGTCAAAAAGAAAAAGATTGTCGATACAACAAACAAGATCAAGTTCATAGACTCTAATTTAGAAAAATTATCAGATATGTTATTCAATCAAAAAAGTTGGTCTAAATTCTTAAATTCTATTACCAATACAGCAGAAATACACAATGTTGACCTGGAGTATATTACAAATAAGTATGTCAGTGAAAATACAGGTAGTTTTGGTCATGTATTAGAGATAGGTATAGGTAGTAAGGGACCATATAAGAATATTGTTAAGTTTATGAATGAACTTGAGCAAAATGTTTTGGTTACAGATATTTTTGAATCTCATTTGGTTTCTGACAGTAATTCATCAGACACTATAGCAGATATTAATATTTCAGTATGGGGGATAAATCACTAATGAAAAAGATATTTTTATTACTATTACCACTGACAATGCTTTTAAATGCAGATTTATCTGTGAAACAGATACAAGATATGATTCTTAAAATACATGAAAAACGTGAAGGTGTAAACTTAGCGACGTTAGAGAGTACCAAAGACCCATTTGTGCGATTAGAAGAAGAGAATAATGTGACAACAGTTGCACTGCATGATAAAAATGATGCAAAGTTAGTACTACATGCGATTGTAAATGGAAAAGCTTATATTAATGATTCATGGAAAAGTCTTGATGACAGTGTGATGGGGTATACATTAAAATATATAGGTGAAAGAGGTGTGGTGCTTCGAAATGAAAATCACATTAAAAAATTATTTCTTCAAGAGAAAAGAGATAATTTTATAAAGTTGGAAGAAAGGTAATAGAATGAAAAAAGTACAAATATCACGGATTAAGTTTCTTATAGTATTCGCAATGCTCATAGGATTTACGCATAATCTATCAGCTGGAAGTTGTTCTACAAAGTTATTTAGTGTGACTATAGATAGTAAATTATCCATTAGAGATGTGATCGATAATCTTGCAGAAACGTGTGGGTTGAGTGTTATTATCAAGGATGATGCTGCAAAATTGCGTTTGGATAAAAAACTCTACTATGTAAAATTGAAAAATAGTACATTGAAAGGTTTTCTAAATACGATCCTTAAAGATAATGACTTGAATTATACATTAAATGGAAATAAACTGACGATTTCATATTTGATCACACGTACATTTCGTATCCATTATATTTCCGGACAAAGAAAAGGAACAAGTACTGCAAATGTTACTATAGCAAGTTCAAGTGACACTAATAGTAATATGAGTGGTGCTAGTGGTGCTGGTGGTGCTGGTGGTGCAGGTGGTGCAGGTGGTGCAGGTGGTATGAATGGTAATATGAGTGGTACTGGTGGTGATATGTCAAAGACAGGTATCAGCATAGAAACCAATGATGAGTTCCAATTCTGGAAGACGGTGGAAAAAGAGGTACAGCGTATCCTGATTGGTGCTGCAGATGGAAGTACACATTATACAAGATCAAGTAATGATACTTGGACCGGACCAGATGGTAAAGTATGGGAATACAATCCTTTAGCTCCTGTAATTAACCCAGAAGCTGGTATGGTTACAGTTACTGGTACAGATAGACAGATCAATAGAGTATCTCAATATATACATACATTAACAAAGCAAATCAAGTCGCAAGTTTTGATCGATATACGTATTATTAGTGTCGCTTTTGATGACAGTGTAACAACTGGTGTTGACTGGTCACAACTGTATTCATTACAAAATCTTACAGCAAATACATTAATCTCCGCACAAAAAAATATTGCGAAATATGACTTTGATCCTAGTGGATTAACTACAGGTGAAATAGGTCAAAATGATTTAACTGATGCACATCATTTCTCTGTTAGTTCAAATGTTGAAGTGAAGGACGTTGTCAGGTTCTTATCAACGCAAGGAGATGTGAAAAGTGTTTCAAGTCCTCGTGTTATGACATTGAACAATCAACCAGCACTTATTAGTGTGGGTAAGGAACTCTTCTATAAATTAGAAACTCTAGGTGCTTTAGGTGGAAGTGCGACTACAAATCAGAATACTGCTCAAGGACAACAAGTTGATTCTGTATTTGCAGGTATTCTCCTGGATATTACACCGGAGATTGATGACAATGGAATGATCACTCTGAAAATTAATCCATCAGTCTCTGATACAGTTGCTCCTGTCACAAGTCAAGATGGTGCAGAAAGAACGATCCCACCTGATCTTATAAGAAGACAAATTGCTTCTGTGATCAAAGTAAAAGATGGAGAACATGCTATTCTTGGAGGTTTGATATCAAGTCAAACAGGGTTCAAAGACAATCATGTGCCACTGTTGGGTGATATTCCTGGTCTAGGTACTTTATTTAAACGTCAAGAGAAAATTAATAAAGTAGAAGAGTTGGTATTTATTATTACACCACATATCGTTAAAAATTCTAAATCTGTTTCATTAAGAGATTTGGGATATTCAAAGTTAAATGAAAAGTAGATATGAAGCTGCTAAAAATGTATTCGTTGATTCGGTAGATATTGACGATTACATTGATCTAGATTCTTCAGTAACGGCGTTTCAACAATTGCAGCATAGCATGAATAAACCGCTGAAGATGATCTTACTTTTTGGAAAGCCTGGTACGGGGAAAAGTATTTTACTCACTCGTGTCCAGGAAAAACTAAAACACCAAAAAGAGATACACTATTTTGATACACCTGCAATTAATGAAAAAGAGTTTTTTTATAAACTCTTCAAAGTTTTAACGAAAAAAGATCTACCAAGCAACACTGAAGTCAATTTTGCTTCTTTGGTTGATTTTTGTAAAAAACTTAGAGGCAAAAGAGAGATCATTATACTGCTTGACGAAGCGCAAATGTATGGTCCAGAGATGATGGAGAAAATACGTCTTCTTTCAGATAGTCGTGCTGTCAAATTTGTGGTTTCATTACATAAAACTGATGATGAAGACCTCATTGCAAAAGAACATTTCCAATCTCGTATATGGGAAGTGATCGAACTTAAAAATGCTACAAAAGAGGATCAAACTGCATATATACACAAAAAACTTTTAAAAAAGAATCTTTTTGAAATAGCAAATAGTATTAAAGCAAAGAATATAAAACGTATTCATAAATATACAAAAGGTAATTATAGAGAGTGTAATAAACTGTTATTCACTATTTTTGAAATTTGTGAATATTATGATAAAAATGAACCCTCTAAAGTGAACTATGCAAAGATATCTGACAGAATCATCGAAATGGCAGCACTAAAGTTAGGATATATTCATGTATGAGATCAAACAATTAGAAGATGAATGGAAACGTTATAGAAAGAAAAAGTTAAGACCTTGGTATATAGGCACTGTTATTTTTATTGTTTTAACATTTACTAGTATCTTTTTCCAAACAGATCACACAATTAATTTTAGTGCATTAAAAACCTATTTTGAGATCTCTAAAGTCAACCACTCTTCTGAAAAACAAGAAGAGTCTAAAGATAGTGCAACATTTGATAAGATGAATACTAAAGAGACTGTACTACTTAATGATCCTTTAGAGAAGCTAGAAGTAAAAGACAATATGATTGAGATGGCCGATAGAGTGGTGAAAGAACATGACAAACTTTTGGTTGATATACCTATACTCGATGACACAAATGAACCTTCTATTGAAGAAGAAATGGCAGTAAGGAAGAACATACATCTAGAGATCATTGATTCGACAAGTGTTTCAGGATATAAAGATGTAGAAAAGCGTTTTTTTGAATCACATGATATTGATGATGCTTTATTTTTAGCGAAAAGTTATTATAAAAATGGAAATTATGAAAAAGCAGAATATTGGGCACTAGAGACCAATAAACTTGATGAAAGTAAGGAAGAAAGTTTACTTATTTTTGTTAAATCAAAAGTGAAATTGGGTCATAAAAATGAAGCCTTGTCTATACTAAATGCTTATTTAAAACAATCAGACTCCAAAGAGGCAAAAAAATTATTATATCGGATTCAAAATGATAAATTGTAAAACTAAATTGAGTATTATGGTATACTTTATGAGTAGTGTAGGGAGCGGTAAATGGTAAAACTCATTGAAATCATGCTGAAAGAAAATCTTATCACGAAAGAAGCAATTTCTACATTGGTAAAAAGCAGACCTCCTAAAAAGATTTCTTTTGCGAACCTTTTAGCTGAAGAAATGACAGATCTTCATACAGTAGAGATCTTTCTGGCTAAGAAGATAAGACAAGGTGTGATTACGCTATCACATCTTGAGAAGATAGAGGGAATAAACATTGTTCCTATTATAGAAGAGGTAGCAAAAACACTACATGTAGAATATGTGGATCTGGATGATGTCGAAATTGATATGAAACTCTTCTCAAAAATTTCATACAGTCAACTACTCAAATATAATATTATTCCTATAGAAGAGAGTGATCTAAATGTTCTTATTGTCTTTGATGATCCTCTTGATATGGCAGCCCAAGATGCCATACAAAGACTTTTTCCGAAGAAACCTATACGTATTGCTATTGCTAAACCATCACAGATCCACCAGCATTTACAGCGTTTGGAAATCAATGAGAGTATTAAAGGTTTGGTCGCCGATATTCGTAAAGACCTGGCACAAGAGGGAAAAGCTGATGAAAAAGCGGATGAATCACCTGCTGTACTTAAATTGATCGATGTAATATTGAAATCGGCTATATTTGCAGGTACCAGTGATATTCATATTGAAGCGATGGAAAAAAACTGTATTGTTAGATTTCGTGTAGACGGTATATTACGTCAAAGTTTCACCTTTGATAAAGATATTTTCAATCCGTTGGCTTCAAGAATGAAACTGCTTTCAAACTTAGATATTGCAGAAAAAAGAAAACCTCAGGATGGGAGGTTCTCTACAACCGTATCCAAAAAAGATTTTGACTTTAGGGTTTCGACGCTACCTACAATATTTGGAGAGTCTATTGTTCTTCGTATTTTGGATAAATCTAAAGCGATGATCAAGCTTGAAGAAGCAGGTATGAGTAAATTTTGTTATGACAGGTTTTCTGAATCAATCAAGGTACCTTATGGTATCGTTCTTGTTACTGGGCCTACTGGATCTGGTAAAACGACAACGCTTTATGGTGCACTCAATGCGATCAAAGATGTAAAAGATAAGATCATTACAGTGGAAGACCCGGTGGAATACCAGATGGGTGGTTTACAGCAAGTACATGTGAATCCGAATGTCGGATTGAGTTTTGCAGATGCATTGAGATCTATACTCAGACAGGATCCAGACAAAATTATGATCGGGGAGATCAGGGATAAAGAGACATTGCGAATTGCTATTCAAGCAGCGCTTACGGGTCACTTGGTTCTTTCTACACTGCATACGAATGATGCGATCTCTGCAGTGACCAGAATTTTGGATATGGGTATTGAAGAGTATCTGGTCAGTGGTGCATTAGTTGCGATACAAGCACAAAGACTTGTCCGAAAAATATGTGTTCATTGTAAAAAAGAGACGGTGCTTGATGTGACACTCCGAAAATCAGTGGAAGAGTATCTTCCTGAAAACCCTACATTCTATGTGGGTGAAGGGTGTAAAGAGTGTGGACATAGCGGATATGCGGGAAGGGAGATGATATCTGAAGTATTAACTGTCAGTGAAACGATGTCACGTATGATTGCAAACAATGCATCCAAAGAAGAACTGACCCAGCAAGCAGAAGAAGAAGGGTTCATTACGATGTTTGAAGATGGTGTCCACAAAGCATTGGAAGGTAAAACGACCATTGCAGAAATTTATAGAGTAGCGAGGTTATAAGATGAAATATTTTAATGTAACAGTCATGGAAAAGGGTAAAAAGAGACAAGAACTAGTCAAAGCTGTCAATAAAATGGCAGCCATAAATCTTGCCAAACAAAAATTCCCTATGTCAATGGTGATGAAGGCTATGGAAACATCAGCCCCTCTTGAAGATAGTATATCTGAACTCTTTTCAGGACTTAAAAAATCCTTTAAATCCAAAATACCGCTCAATGATAAAATATCAACAATACGACAGATCGCCGTCATGACCGATGCGGGTATTCCAATCAATGATACATTATTGGAAGTTGCAGAAAATACTGAGAATCAACAGCTAAAAGAGATATACACAACGATCAATAAAGATATTAACTCAGGTAACAGTATTTCAAATGCAATAGAACCCTACACTGAAGAGTTTGGACATGTTGCCATCGCTATGACGAATCTCGGTGAGAGAACGGGTAATATTTCTGAATCATATCACAAGCTTGCAGATATACTTGAAACAATTAGAGATAACACAGCAAAATTTAAAAAAGCCATTAGAACACCCTTGATTACCTTGGCAGCAATGGCTATTGCATTTACAATCTTGATTATGGTGGTTGTACCGAAATTCAAAGATATATTTGCTAAATTTAAAGCAGATCTTCCAATTCCTACTCAAATACTTCTTAAATTGGAATGGGCATTTAACAATTATGGATTATTGATTATTTTTATCTTGTTTGCTGCTATTTTCGCTGTGAAATTTTTCTATAAAAACAATGCAGATTTCAAGTATCAGATGGATAAGATGATGATACACCCAAAATTTTATTTAATTAATAAAGCGATCTTTCTCTCCACAATGCATAAATACAATTTGGTCTTTGGTCAGTTGGTCAAATCTGGTATCCCAGTCTCTGAAGCATTGGAAACAGCTGTTGGTATGGTGGATAATGCTGTGATCAAAGAAAAGCTGTTAACAGTGAATGCAAATATCGGTCGTGGTATGAGTTTGGCTGAAGCTTTCCAGTTGACAAATCTTTATGAGAATATGTTGCTTCAGATGATAAAGGCAGGTGAAGCGGGTGGTCAATTAGATGCCATGATGGATAAAGTGACAGATTATTATGATATGCGATTTCAGGATCTGATCGATAACCTTTCAGCGTATATTGAGCCTATTATGATGTTCTTTATTGCAGGATTGGTACTGCTTATGGCTCTAGGTATTTTTATGCCAATGTGGGATCTTGGAAGAGCGGTGAAAAACTAGATCATCGTCAACAAAAGAGGAATTTCTCTTTTGTTTTAGACATCATAAGCGATGGTGTTTAATGGCTTTTTCTAAATCTTCCATGGTGTCTATACCAAAACTCTCTGTCTCTACCTCTATCATAGCAACTTCATAGCCATGATAGAGGGCTCTGAGTTGTTCCAGTTTTTCTATATCTTCCAATGGTGCAGGTTCAAGCATACAAAATTGATGTAATGATTTGACAGTGAACCCATAGATACCTAAATGTCCTTTGTATGCATCAAAATGATGGTCTCTTGGGTAGGGTACTTTTGCTCTTGAAAAATAGAGGGCCAGGTCATTGGCATCTGTCACAACTTTTACAATGTTCGGATCATCAGCTTCTGGATTTGAAATGGTTTTGTAACAGGAGTTCATCATGATACGTGCATCTTCTTTGTTCTTTTTTGTTAGATCGTAGATGGCCTGCACAACATCAGTTTCGATAAACGGTTCATCTCCTTGTACATTGATAATGATCTCATTTTCATCTAGGTCCAATTTTTGTGCGGCTTCGTAGATACGATCCGTACCACTCTGATGTGTATCGGATGTGAGTATAGCTTGAACTCCATGTGTAAGTGCGATATCTATGACTTCCTGTGAGTCTGTGGCAATAACGACCTTATCGATATCTTCAACGGCCTTCGCTGTTCTTACAACCATCGGTATGCCTCCGATATCTGCTAAGACTTTGTTGGGGAAGCGGCTTGATCCTATGCGTGCAGGAATAATAATCATAATTTAACCTTTATATGTTATAACTTTAATGAATTTTACACTTTATATGCTAAGATACAAGACTTTAAAGGATGTCAATGAACAAAGCACTTTTTCTTCTCAATATGGGTGGCCCCAATGATTTGGATGAAGTAGAACTTTTTTTACATAATATGTTCTCAGATAAAAACATTTTGCCGACAAACTCTATGACACGTGCACTCATTCGTAAAATTATTATAACCAAACGACTGGATGATGCTAAAGAGAGCTATACACATTTGGGTGGAAAATCTCCTTTATCCGATTTGACACATAAACTGATTGATAAACTGAAATCTAAGTTGGATATGCCTATTTATGCTGCCATGCGTTATGTTCCTCCTTTTGCCGGAGATGCATTAAAGCAGTGTAAAGCAGATGGTATAGAGGAGCTTATCTTATTTCCTATGTATCCACAATACTCGACAACTACCACACTCTCTTCTTATGAAGATATTGTTGGAAGATGTAAAGCCTTGGATTATCATCCAAAGATTACCATGTCGACATGTCAATATTTTGATGACATGGATTACATTCATGCGTGTGTAGCTCAGATAGAAAAAGCGATAGGGGATAAGGAGACGAGTGAATATGATCTGCTCTTGTCTGCACACGGGTTACCAATGAGTATTATTAAAGCGGGCGATCCTTACCAACGCCAAGTTGAATCCAATGTCAGTGCCATTAAAACTCTCTTGGCACTAAAAGGAATTGTATTCAAAGATGTGAAGTTGGTCTATCAATCCAAAGTGGGGTCTGCAGCTTGGTTAGAACCTAACCTGGTGGATGTACTACGTAATCCTGTAAATCGTAAAGTACTGATCTATCCTTTAGCATTTACCATCGATAACTCTGAAACACTGTTTGAATTGGATATAGAACATCGTGAAATTGCTGAGAAAATTAAATATGATGATTATATCGTAGCCGAATGTATGAATGACAGTGATACATTTGTAGACCTTATTGTAAAATATGTGTCGAAAGAACCAACACCTATGTACCCTTGTGCTGACTGTAGTATATGTCTTTGCTGTGGGGCAGGACAGCATTTATAATCGATTGATGGTTACAGTCGCTTCTCATATCGTTCATACTACTGAAGTAAATCGTTCGAAATTCATTACGCATCTTGTACCTATTTCAGAGTATGAAGGTTTACAATCAGCACTGAAAGCTGAACATCCCAAAGCAAATCATGTGGTCTATGCCTTACGTTACTTCAATGAGTTTGGGCAAATTGTTGAAAATGCTTCTGATGATGGAGAACCTAAAGGATGTGCAGGTGTACCGGCACTGAATGTTTTGCGTGGTGAAGCACTTATCAATTGTGCAGTACTCATAGTACGCTACTTTGGAGGCATAAAGCTTGGTACAGGTGGTATGGCTAGAGCGTATGCTTTAGCAGTGAAAGAAGTATTGAAAGAAGCTAAACTGGTTCCTTACGAAAAAGAAATTGTCTATATATTTTCGACGAACTATAACGAGGTGGATAAGACACTCTATAGACTCAAACATTTAGGTCTAGTGAATTATGAACGTGATTTTGGTGTGGATAAAGTGGTCTGGAGGTTAGTTGGGAGTGAAAAGAAGATTGAACAGTTTAAAGAGGAAGGACTATAAAGCCTCTTCGTCAGCATTATGGGGTACACCTAGTACCTATAATGCTTCCTCATCTTCCTCTCCTGTTCTAATACGGATTGTTTTAGAGATATCAGATACAAAGATCTTGCCATCACCGATTTTACCTGTCTTAGCATGTTCTTTAATGGCTTCAATTGCTTTGTTTAGATAGTCATCATTGCTGACAACGATCTCTATTTTTACTTTAGGAATGAACTCTACTACATACTCTGCACCTCTATAGAGTTCCGGATGACCTTGCTGCCTTCCATATCCCTTTACTTCAGAAACTGTCATACCCTCTATCCCTTGTTCTACAAGAGCATCCTTTACATCTTCAAGTTTGAATGGTTTGATGATCGCTTCAATTTTTTTCATTGCTTATCTCCTTATATACTACGTTTAAATTCTGGGTATGATTCTATACCACACTCTGTCGCATCGATTCCCTCAAGTTGTTCTTCATCATTTGCACGAAGTACAAAGATTTTGTTAATAATGTATATTGTAATCCATGAAAGTGGAAAAACAATCATACCTACAACAAGTATACCTTTTAATTGTGTCCAGATGCTTACATCTGCTACAAAAATACCTACTGCAAGTGTACCCCAGATACCATTGATTAAGTGAACGGATAATGCACCCACAGGATCATCCATTCTGAATTTATCAAAAATAGGTACAAATAGGACAACTAAAGCTCCCCCGATCGCACCAATGAGTATAGGGGTATGGATATCATATTGGTCTGGTCCGGCTGTAACTGCGACAAGTCCGCCTAGTGCGCCATTGAGTATGACCGTGATATCGAATTTCTTATATCTAAAGTAAGTCAGTAGCCATCCTGAGATAGCTCCTGCAAGACCAGCAGTATTGGTATTCATAATAGTGAGTGCGACAGTATCCGCATTCTCTTTTGATGAGATCGCTCCCACAGAACCACCGTTAAATCCAAACCAACCGATCCAAAGCAATAGCGCTCCCAATGTGACCAAAGGAATATTAGATGCGGGGATAACACGAACGATATTGTCTTTGTATCTTCCTCGTCTAGGTCCCATAATGAGTATAGCTGCGAGCAGTGCCCAACCTCCGGTAGAATGGATCACAGTGGATCCTGCAAGATCTGAAAGTGCTGAGATATCCAAGGCTGTGCCGGCTAAAAAATTTGCTCCCCATGTAAGGTTAACGATGATCGGATAGATCAATGCACCAACAGCAATGGTGAATATAGCTAAAGGCAGGATACGAGAACGTTCACTCACTCCACCACTCATTATATTGACGACTTTCCCTACAAATGCCATTTGAAACATAAAAAATGCCCATTTGCTCATACCGTCTTGATGCTCCCAGCTTCCAAATGCAAGCTCATACCCTATCAGTAAAAATGCCAGAGAAGCGACCGCATAGATCATTACATTTACAGTCAGTACTGAAGTGACATTTTTTGTTCGTACCAATCCTGCTTCAAGCATCGCAAAACCAGGTACCATAAAGATGATAAGTGTCATGGCAAAGAGTGCGAAGAGGGTATCTATAACGTAATTTATTTCCATAATTAGTTCCTTATATTCTAGTTATGGGTATTGTATCGGTTATTTGAATATATTGGAAGTGTCTATAGTGTTCGAAAATAAGGCAGTTTTATAAGGAAAATAAGGAATTTAGGGAAAAATTGATTAATTATTAATCAGAAGGAGAGGGAGAAGGTTTTTTCTTCTCCCTGTAAAAGCTTAGAGTTCATAAGGCATTGTTTTCCTCCCTCTACAGATTAGAGTGCGTCAGCGTCAGTTTCATCAGTTCTGATACGAACAACATGGTCGATCGTACTTACAAAGATCTTACCATCACCAATTTTACCTGTTTTAGCAGATTCATTGATGATCTTGATCGCAGTCTCTGCATAGGCATCCGTACTTACGACAATCTCAATTTTAATTTTTGGGATAAATTCAACCACATACTCAGCACCTCTGTAAAGCTCCGAGTGACCTTGCTGTCTTCCGTATCCTTTGACTTCAGATACGGTCATACCTTCAATACCAGCTTCTACAAGAGCATCTTTGACATCCTCTAGTTTAAATGGTTTGATTATTGCTTCAATTTTTTTCATTATTCAATCCTTTATTAATTATAGCGTAGTGCATGTCTTAGGCATTCACTACATTTTCACCGTGAACTATTTCATCAAGACCAGCTGACTCAGTTTCCTCATCTACTCTTGCACCACCTGTAACCGCTGAAGCGATGTAGTAAATGATGACAGTTCCGATAAGTGTAAAGAGACCAACAACGACTACTGACTCAAGTTGTACCATGAATTGTCCCATTCTATCACCACTCTCTTTAAGTGGACCATCCCAAAGTAGATCTTTATCATCAAGAGCAAGAAGACCAGTTGCAAGTGCACCCCAGAGTCCTGCTAGGAAGTGGATACCAAATGCATCAAGAGAATCATCGTAACCAAGTTTTTTCTTAAGTGTTACGACACCGAAGAATGCAATGATAGAACCAACGATACCTACTACAAATGCTCCACCAACGCTTACAAAACCAGCCGCAGGCGTGATCGCAACCAGACCGGCAATGATACCTGAGGCAATTCCAAGAAGTGTTGGCTTTTTAAAGACAAACCACTCAAGAAGCATCCAAGTTACAGCAGCTGCAGCAGTTGCAACAGTTGTTGTCATTACAGCAAGACCAGCGATAGCGTTTGCACCAAATGCAGAACCACCGTTGAATCCATACCAACCGAACCATAAGAGTGCTGCACCTACAGCAGTAAGAAGGATACTATATGGTTTCATAGCCACTTTAGGGTAACCAGCTCTTTTACCAACCAACAGTGCAAGAACAAGACCAGCTAAACCACCATTCATGTGTACAACAGTACCACCGGCAAAATCAAGCGCACCAGCATCAAAAAGAAGTGCACCGTCACCACCCCATACCATGTGTGTTATTGGAGCATAAACAAGAAGGCCCCAAAGGATCACAACTACCATCCATGTTGAAAACTTCATACGTTCGATCACAGAACCTGCAGCAATCGCTACGGTAATAGCGGCAAACGTACCTTGGAATGCAATAAATACATAAGTAGGGTATGAACCAGATAGATCCGTCCACTTAATACCATCTAGCATTACATTACCAAATCCACCAAATACATTTTGAAGCATAGCGCTTTCATTGGTTCCAAATGCGATAGAATACCCTGCAATTATCCATACAACAAATGCTACAACAAATGCACCCATTACCATTGCATAGGTATTGAGTACATTTTTAGCTCTTGTCATACCTCCATAGAAAAGTGCCAGTCCTGCTGGTGTCATAAGAAGTACAAATGCTGTTGATACCATCATCCATGCTGTATCACCTGTGTCCAGTTTATCTTCTGCAAAAGCGAAGATAGGCAAAAACATTGCCATTAGAGCCGAAAGTTTTAGTTTCATGCTATTTCCTTTTAAATTAATTTTTACAAGACAATAGTAACATGAATGATAATTTTTTATCATAGGTGGATGATTAAATTTTAATCAATACGGTTTTTTATTGAATAAGTGGTATTTCAAGTTTAATAGAGTGTTCTTTGAGAATACATTTGATCTGACTCATTTCTGCATGTATACATATCTCATCATCTGTATCTGTGTAGCGTCCATTGGCCAGTATAGAAAGTTGAGCAATAGAGACTTTTTGATCCTCTATCATGACATGCTGACCAAAAAGTAGTGTAAGAGATATATCAATGGAGTCTGAAGCTCTAAAGGCATTGAGTGTTTTTCTTAGAAGTTTAGAAAAATTATTTTGATCTATTTTAAATGCGGGTAGATCCTGATCGGTTAAAAGCTTAAGAGGATTACTGTTTTTTGTTCTAAATAGGGCTATGTTAGCCTCAAGCAGAATGTTGATATCCGTGGTAATAAGTTTGTCTTTTTCTATTTTACGTGCGGGTTTAATACGTGGCATGTTGTATAGACGTAAGGAAATTTGCTCTTCATTCTCATATCCTACTGTAATAGCGTGAAAGGTATAGGTATCATAATTAAGTGAGAGTGAAGTGGTCTTATAACCAAAAGTTTGAGGCGCATAAGATAAAGCAATATCATAGAGTTCTTTTTTAGTCACATACCCAAATAAAATTTCTGCAGCGTTATTGAGGTAGAGTATTTTCCCCTGATCATTAAAAAGGATAAATGGATTGTTATCCCATTCTATAAAAGATTTAAAATCAATCGATGTTGTGCTCATGTATCTTCTTTCTAAGTGTGTTTCTGTTGATTCCTAACACCTGCGAAAGTTGCAGTTGTGAACCAAATTTATGAAGTCCTGCTTCTATAAGAGGCTTTTCATATAAGCCAAGATATTCCCTGTACGCATCATTACCATCAAGGTGTTTGAGTAAATAGTGGTAAAGTATCTCTTCTATATCTTGTGCATGCATACTTTGTTTCATCACGTGTATATAGACAGACCTTTTGAGACTTTTAGTGTTTTTAGTAAGATTAAGAGGAATGTGTTCAGAGTCACATGTATTCTCATCTATCATTAAAGTAGAACATGCCTCTTTGATGAAGAGATCTTTTAAGTATGTGATGTCTTCAGGACGTTCTTGCAGTGATGGCATGGTATAGATAAAAGCAAAAAGGTCATCAATAAGCTCAGGATTACCCATATAATCTGCTGTGGCAATGATACGTTTATTGGTAAAATCAAGAGAATTTTGATTACTGAGCTTTTCAAAATTGGTGATGATCAGCTCATCATTCTGTTCAAGTGCCTCTTCAACTTCTTTTTGATTGTTACCTGAAACCAAAGGTGTATCTGGAAAAAGGTATCGTGCAAGTGACTTTTTACCGGTATGTGCTTCACCGATGATGATAGACGAAACAAAAAGTGTCTTTGTGAGGGTAAAACTCTTGATGATATGTTGTATTTTATCTGATTTGCTAAAAAATGTTTCCATAATACTCTTTAGTTTGTTTAATTATTAGGCATCAATCATACAAAAATTAAAATAAAAGTATGTTAAAATAATTTAATTTATGGATAAAGGGATTACATCAAAGCATCATTTCAAAGGTTTTACCGGCATTTTTCTTACTTGGAACTGGAACAGGCTGTTGAGTATTTCTCTATTTTGGGCGGTATTGGCAAAAATATAGAATTAGACTATTTTGATGATGTCTTTTCTATGGTCGAGTCAAATTTTGTGCAAAATTTCTCAAAATTTCAAGCACTTGTCTCTCCCTCGTATCTTTTAGAAAGTCCCTATCGTGAAATACTCATGGCAGTAGCCAGAGGGGATGGAAAATTTTATTCTGTACTTAGAAAAGCAAAAGTAAGTGAGGCTCTTGGAGAGAAGATTGTCCAGGAATTGGTCGACTTAAATGTACTGAAAGTCGAAGCCTCAAGAGAATCTCCGCTGCGCAGTCATCCCAAACATAAACTTAAGAAAGAGCAACGCTCTTACCGTGTACAGGATAAACTCCGTTTTGTACAGCCATTTATGCGTTTTTGGTTTGGTTTTGTGACCTATTATAAAAAAGATCTGGCTCTAGGGAAGGGTGATGCTTTTTTAAAGAACTTTGAGAAACACTATGAGCGTTTACGTTCGCTGGTCTATGAACAACTTTGTGATGCACTTTTAATACAGCATTATGCAGAGCATAATACTATCGTAGATAGTGGAAGTTTTTGGAATATTCACAGTGAATTTGACATTTTAGCGGTGAGTCAAGATAAGAAGGTCATCTTGGGAGAGTGTAAGTACAAAGACAGAAAAGTATGCAAGAATGAACTCACTAAGCTCAAGGCCAAAGCAGTGGAGTCGGGTATAAAAGTTGATGTCTATGCACTATTTTCGAAGAGCGGATTTTCGAATGAACTCTTACAAACACAGGATAATGACCTGCTTTTGTTCGACTTGAATGATTTGGAGCATTTATTGTAGTGTATGTCTAGATTTATTAGAGTATCATGCTCTCTATTTTTTCTATTCTTACTGCACTATGGTTATAATCAGGTTCTTTTGAAAGTGGGTCAAGTGTATCATCGGTAAGATAATTGATATCTCTATGTGAAATAGGGATGAAAATGGTCTTGGGATTGATATCTGCGAAAACAACTTTTGCTTTAAGTTCTCCTCTGCTAGAGACTATTTTTACTATTTCACCCTCATTGAGCTGAAAGGCTGCAGCATCCTTTTGGTTCATTTCTACAAATTCCAGTGCTTTATATTTTAAAAGATTTTCTGCATATCCTGTTTTACTTCCTGTATGCCATTGATCTCTTGTTCGTCCTGTGAGGAGAATAAAGGGATACGCTTGCGATGGCTGCTCAGATAGATTTTGGTTTTCTATAAAAAAAAGATTCGCTTTTCTGTCTGGCGTCAAAAAGTGATTTTGATCATAGAGTGTTTCTCCCCATATAAACGGTGTATGTTCAAGATCATCATACTGTGCTTTATAGATGTCAAGGTGCTTTCTATAACTTAATTTTGTCATCTCCTGGTACTCTTCAAAGACTTCTTTGGATGATCTGAAATCAAATGCCTTTTCATGACCTAAATGCTTCCCTATTTGGGCAAACACTTCCCAATCTTGAAGTAAACCATGCTTCGTTTCAAAAGCTACTACACGTGTCAATGTTCTGTCAAGGTTTGTCTGTGTGCCTTCTTTTTCTCCAAAGGGTACAGCTGGTATGAGGATATGAGCGAACTTAGATGTTTCACTTCCCTGATACGCATTGATCTCAATCACCAGAGGGATCTTCTTGAATGCTTCTTCAACAAACCTTCTATGAGGCAGATGATAGACAGGATCCGTATGACAGATGATAAGTATGTCCAGTCCATTCTGATCGGCTTTTTCTATCATTTCAAACGCTGTGAGACCATTTTTTTTGGGTATTTTATCACTCTTCCAGAAATCAGCTACTTTTTGGCAGTTCTCCTCACTGTAGTCCAAATGGACGGCCAACGTTGTACTCAAACCTCCTACTTCTCTTCCACCCATTGCATTGGGTTGTCCCGTTAGAGATAAGGGACCTGAGCCTTTTTTATTGATCTGTCCTGTCAGTATATGTAGATTGTTGATCGCAAGATTTTTATCTACACCCTGAACGGATTGATTAATACCCATGGTCCATGCAGTGATAATATTTTTACTTTGTTTGAAAAGTCTATAAAAGGCTTCAAAAATCTCTTCAGAAAGTTGTGTGCTCTTCAGGAGTACCTTTTCATCAAGTGCCAAGAGCTTCTCTTTATAGCTATTGAAATAGTTACTATGCTCCTTGATAAAATCATGATCTAGTTGGTCTTCTTTTATCAGTTTGATTGCAAGTAGATTTAAAAGATCGATATCTGTACCGACCTTAAGAGGTAAGTAGAGGTCAGCACTTTGTGCAGTCAGTGTAAATCTTGGATCAATGACGACAACCTTTAATCCTTTTTTTTGTGCTTTTTTGATTTTGTTGTGCAAGACAACATGGGCTTCTGCAGTATTGGCACCAATGAGTATCATTAAATGACAGTGTTCAATCTCTTCCATTCTTACAGGGACATAATCCATACCGAAAGATTTTTTGTATCCTACAACGGCACTTGCCATGCATGTTCGTGAATTGGTATCACAATTGGCTGTTCCAACAAAACCTTTTGCAAGTTTATTGGCTACGTAATAGTCTTCATTAAGCATTTGCCCGGAAAGATAAAATCCGATTTTATCAGGGTGGGTAGACTGTTTGATTTTTTCAGCGATCAATTGAAAGCTATCCTCATAGGTGGATGGTCTGAAACTCTCTTCTATGGAGTCTCTATAGTGTACCTCTAACAATCTATTGGTATGGATGGTTTGGGATTGTGAGATACCTTTGGCACATGACATTCCCTGGTTTGAAGGATAATCTTTGACACCTTTAAGCTTATGATTGATGAGTTCAAATTTGCATCCCACACCACAATATGCACAAACTGTTTGACTCATCTAATCCACTTCTTTGAGTGCTACGATCAGTTCGGAGAAGACCTGTGCCCGTTCTCTTTTCTCTGGATGGGTCATAGTATAGATGACTTCTGAGAGCTTAGCTGGGACTTTTGGATTGAGTTTGGTCACTTCATCTCTTGTGATGCTTCTGGGTTTAGTCAGTACAGGTTCAAAGTTTTCTACCGATTCATAACGCTTTTCACCGGTAAGCAGTTTAAAGAGCTTCAATCCGAAAGTAAACAGTTCAAACTCTTCTTTTTTAAATGTTTTGGGGTTACTTTCAAGTTTAAACCAAAGATCCAATCCAAGTTTTTCATTGAGGATATAATTTATCTTTGTGTAAAATGCAAGGGCTTGAAAAGAGTAGTTCGCTGATACATATCTGTCATCAAAGGCTTCATAGGTTTCACCTTTTTGTTTAAAAGCACTATAGGTTTTAAGCAGATATTTTACATGATGTTTCGCTTCAGTGATAGGTAATGCTTTGTGTAGAGTATGTGCTTCTTTTGCTTTTCTTGTGATCTTACCGCCGACAAATATGTGTACCCCATCTACTTTATTTCCCCCATCATCTTTGGCCTTACATCCTTCAAAGCCTATGTCAGCGATACCATGTACGCCACACCCTTTAGGACAGGCAGACCAGTTCATACGTACGGTTGCATTTTCTATAGGTATTTCGGAATTAAGATAGTGTGCCATCTCTATGGCATCGGGTTTGTTAGGTATGACACCAAAGCTACAGGTAGCTGTTCCTGCACAGGCTATCATGTCATTAAAGTAGAGATTATTGAACTTCTCATAGCTTGTGATAAGTTCTGTTGCTTCAAGCTCTTCTAGTACATCTTTTGCAATGTTTATGATATAAAGATTTTGATCATAGGTAAGTCTCAGGTCTCCTGTACCAAACTTTTTTGCCGCTTGGGCAGCAGCTATCAAGTCAGTACCGCTAAATATACCGGATGGCACGATGATCTTGTAATTAAATTTACCATTACGTCCCAATACTTTATTGGACCCTAATGCAATATTTTGAGACTGTACCATCGTTGTACCTGCAGAACTAAACTCGGCATTGGCCTCTTCTTTAATGGCGTTGACAAAGTTCTCAATTCCGACATCATTGATAAGGAATACCAAACGGTTTTTGTTACGGTTGTCACGGTATCCGTAGGTTTTAAACACAGTCAAAAGTGATTGATAAAAAAGACCCACTTCATCCATATGTACAAAAAGGTCTGCATCTTGGGCCTGTACGCCTACACGGGCACCCAAATAGATGTTAAATCCAAATATCCCATCTTTTTGTGCCAAGACAAAACAACAATCATGCCCAAAGATGTTACAGGAGTTGGAAAGAGATCCCAAGATACCTGTATTGAATTTACGAGGTAATACAGAGATCCAATCCGGATTTTCTCCAAAGATATCTTGGAGCTCATTGATGATGGGTTTTGTCTCGATGATGTTATCATAAGCGATGCCATCCAATGGATCGGTCACGATGTTACGTGGGTTGTCCACACCGGTCTGAAAGGTAGAGATACCTACTTCTTTGAGTTCTTGTAAGACTTTGGCAATGTCTGCTATTTGTAAGTAACGCAGTTCAACCTGCATACGTGTCGTCAGATCGATGTAGTCATTCCCATACTTCTGGGCCACTTCACCGATACGTAACGCCTGTTCGTAGTTCAGTTGTCCTGCCGGCACACGGACACGAAGCATAAAGTCTTCACCTTTGTCAAAGAGTCCAAAACATTTTAAAAAATAGGCACTGTCCTCTTTGGCTAAACCTTCATATCCGGCTGCAGCGATCTCTTCGAGTTTGGCATAGACATCCATTGGCTTCTTCAATGCTTTGGTTGTCTCTACTTTGTTGACTTTGCTATTTCTTGCCTCAAAGGCTTTTTCTAAAATGCTCATTTTTGACTCTCTTTCAATCTGTTGGTATAGTGTATGACATCTCCAAAGACCAGAATAGAAGGTCTTGACGCCCCAAGAGAAACCTCCTCAAGATTCTCAAGTGTGGTGGTGAGTACAGTCTGGTTTTTTCGGCTTGCATTGGAGACAATGGCACAAGGTGTGTCCATCTCTATGTCCAATATTTTAGCCTGCTGCACGATCTCTTTGATCCGTGTAAGTCCCATCAGTACAATGACTGTATGATCTCTGTTTTCCAGCATCGGTACCCAGTCAAGATTGATGGCATTTCCTTTTAAGTGGGCTGAGACCACAGTAAAGGCATTGCTGTAATCCCTTGCCGTAATAGGAATATTTGCCATCAACGGTCCTGAGACTGCAGAAGAGATACCTGGGATCACTTCAGTGTTTATACCTTTTTTTGAAAGGTAGAACAACTCTTCAGCCCCACGACCAAAGATGAACGGGTCACCGCTTTTTAATCGTGCGACGGAATAACCTTTTTTAATATATTTGTGTATGAGTTTATTGATCTCTTCTTGGGGTTTGGTATGAAATCCTTTTTCTTTACCTACAAAGACTCTCTTAGTACGCTCTGGTACGATAGCCATGATCTCATCGCTGATGAGGTGGTCATAGAGCACGACATCAACCTCTTTGATAATGTTATAGGCTTTGAGTGTAAGCAGTTCAGGGTCTCCAAGACCGCAGCCTACCAGATATGCTTTCGCTCTCATTTTTTCGATTTCTTCAAGCGTTTTTTCGATCTCTATAATACCTTTGTCTCTTTGTGCCTGTAATGCTTCTAAGAATGTTTCCATATTATCGGGCATGAGTGTCTGACACTTATCTCTGAAGTATTTGGCCACTGTAGGACTTGCCCCGGAGCTTGACACTGCTATCTGAAGAGGTGCATTTTTTGTTAGTGCCATAAAGTAGAAATCACATACTTTAGGTTTATCTACCACATTGAGTAAAAGAGGGTGTTTCTGTTTATACTTTAAAAGTTTTTGTGTGACTTTCTCATTCCCTGTTGCATCTATCACAATAAGATGCTTTTGAATGTCTTTCGTTTTGAAATTTTTGATTTGTATGTCAGAACATAATGTTTTGATCTTAGGATGAATCTCTTTAGAGATCACAGAAAAAGAGATATTGTTCTCTGACAATACTTCAGCTTTTTGTAATGCAACATTCCCACCACCGATCAAAAGAATATGCTGTTCTTTCAGTAGTATGGGTAAAGTTTCTCTCTTTTTCATCTCTATGTTCATCCTATTTTTGATTGAAGTCATTATATCTGCTAAAGGATGGGCACCTATGCATAAAATTGTATATTTTTTAATCAATATGTCTTTAATATATAATTTTAATATCTGTTATAGTCCATATTTATGTAGAAATTAAATGATTAAAAAATAACCATTAATAAGAAAATATACCTCTCTTATCATTGTATACTTCACGCAACATTCATCTTAGAGGAGAAAAAATGGCAGGATTTAAAGCGTTGAAAGGGCAGGGACATATACCTACGTTGTTCATGGCTTTTTTATATTTTGATATGAGTTTTATGGTTTGGACCATGTTAGGTCCACTCTCTACAGAAATAAGTGAGGCACTGGCTGCTACAGGGTATATGATCACAGCAGGTGAAAAAGCTACGTTGCTTTCACTTCCTATTTTATCTGGTGCCTTGTTAAGAATATTACTTGGTTTTGGTGTGGATAAACTCGGAGCAAAACTGACAGCGCTTATGGCACAGTCTGTAGTGATCGCAGCACTGCTTATGGCATATTTTATGGGTGAGACGATTACATACAATGTCCTGCTTATTGTAGCGCTTGGACTTGGTTTTGCCGGAGCATCTTTTGCTGTGGCACTTCCTCAGGCAGGTCAATGGTATCCGCCTAAGTTACAAGGTGTTGTACTTGGTCTTGCAGGAGCAGGTAATATCGGTGTAGTTATTGACTTTTTATTTGCGCCTAAGATCGCAGAAAAATGGGGTTGGGAATCCGTATTTCTAGTGGGTGCCATTATGGCTATCGTAGTGTGGATAGCATATGCATTTCTTGCTAAAGATGCACCAGAATCCGTCTATAAAGCCAGACCTAAAAAACTCTCTGATTACGGGAAACTTCTTAAAGATAAAGATACGTGGTGGTTTAACCTTTTCTATGCAGTGAGTTTTGGTGGGTTTGTAGGTTTTGCAGGCTATATGAAAGTTTATTTGATGAACACATATCAAGTAGAGATGAGTGCGTTTGGACTGGATATATTGGATGAAGATAATGTGAAAGTCGTTGCAGGTTATTTTGGTGCACTGTGTATCTTTGCCGGTGCAGTACTTCGACCTGTAGGGGGTGCCATTGCAGATAAAATGGGTGGTGTAAAATCTCTTTATATTTTCTTCGGTACTGTTGCAACACTGGCTGTAGTGAATGCTACAATAGCATTACCGTTTGGATTAGCCATAGTGGTGCTTTTCCTTATAATGGCAAACTTGGGTATGGCCAATGGAGCAGTATTCCAACTGGTTCCGCAAAGATTTGGTAAAGACATTGGTATTATGACAGGAATCATCGGTGCAGCCGGTGGTCTTGGTGGTACCGCATTGATCAAGACACTGGGTTGGTCAAAAGGTGCTTTTGATGGGTATACCACAGGGTTTATGATATTTGCAGCCGTTGTTTTAGTAGCGATCGCAGGTATCTCACTTGTGAAGACCAGATGGAGAACCACTTGGGGGTTGAAAGCAGGTGGTATGATCTAAATCTCAATTGATGTCATAGAAATCACAAAATTAATATACATCATTGAGTCTAGAGCATTCACTAAAAATTATCGATTAGCTACAGCTAACCTCAAATTTTTAGCAAACACTCTAAACTCAAGCATGAACATTACGTTCATGCTTTTATCACATCAAGTGAGATAATCTTTTCGTTATTATTTTAAATTATGTGATAATTTGTATCCTATAATTTAGACTAATCATAAAGGCAACCTATGTCAAAACAAAGCATAGAAACATCAGGACTCACACTTGCTAAGGGTACACAGCTCAGAGGGGATGATTTTTTTGAAGTGAAAGTGATGGATGACATTACTGTCGCTGTTGTCTGTGATGGTGTGGGGTCTGCGCTGCAAGGGGCTCAGGCAGCTAAACACACGACCAATTTTTTGATCAATGCGCTTAAGAACAGACCGAAAAGCTGGACGATGGAAAAGTCCATTAAACACTTTATAGAAAATATCAACAGAGTGCTCTATCTTGATTCGATGGCAGAATATGATTGTGAAGAACTTGTCACTACGCTTGCATTGGTTGTCATAGAGGGTGACAGACTGTACGGTGCAAATGTAGGGGACAGCCGTATCTATTTACATAGAAATATTGAAGGTAATGTGCAACTTACCCAACTCTCTGAAGATCATATCATGGATGAAGAGGGTATGGAAAATGTACTGACGGCAGCGATGGGACTGGAGGAGAGTGTTTCACCTTACTATTTTGAGAACAACCTTTCAGCAGGAGACCTGATACTCCTTTGTAGTGATGGACTCTATCACGAGCTTTCGGAAGATGAACTGAAATCAGATCTAAAAATGGGCGCCTCTTTTTTAGTAAAAAAAGCAAGTAAACTCCATCATGATGATCTTCCTGATGATACCACGGCCATCGTCCTGGAGATCAAAGAGGTGGATCCCCGGTTCAGGTTGAAGCAAAGTGATCTTATTGTACGTGAGCATTATAAAGCAGGTGAAGTGATCGATGGCTACAGGCTGATTAAACCATTGATCCAAAATAAACGTACCTGGCTTTGTGAAAAACGGGGATTCAATTACGTGATGAAGTTCATACCGTATGAAGCGATGGATGATGAGATGATACTTGACCTGTTTGTCAAAGAAGCATGGATGGCAAAGAGACTCAAAGCAGGCTTTTTCCCAAAAGCAGTGATCCCCAAAAATCGTACACACCGTTACTATATTATGAGTTTTATAGAAGGTCAGACACTCAAAGCGTACAGTGCAAAAAAACCGCTCTCTGTAGATTTGAGTGTTGCATTGGCCTGTTTTTTGCTCAAGATGTCAAATTTCCTTATGAAATACGATCTGGTCCATGGTGATATCAAGCCTGAAAATATTATCGTGACGGAGCGTAAAGGGAAGTTGGTATTTAAAATGGTAGATTTTGGAAGTATCACTGAAGCCTATTCCAATGTGACACGGGCAGGTACACCTTCGTATTTGGCACCGGAACGTTTTAAACAAGCGCCGATCAATGAACAGACAGAGATCTATGCCATAGGTGTGACACTCTATGAAGTACTGACACAAAAGTTTCCGTTCGGAGAGATAGAGCCTTTTCAAAATCCCTCTTTTGAAAAAAGTATCAAAGCACCCTCTAAATTAAACCCTAAAATACCTGCATGGTTTGAAAGTGTAATTTTAAGAGCACTGGATACTGATACGGATCAACGTTACAAAAACTATTCAGAAATGTTCTATGAGATCAGTAATCCCTTGAAGGTAAAACCCTACTTTGATAAAAGTACATCTATTATGGAAAGAGATCCACTTCTGGTATGTCGTATAGGTTTTATAGGAATGGTCGTGTTGAATATCGTTCAGTTTTTGTGGTTCTAGATTAACGTGCTTTTTGAATATTTTTACGATGCGTTTTATAGCTGTCGGTAAAGTCATGTACCCCTTGGGCATTTTTCATAAAGTAAAGGTAATTTGTCTTGGCAGGTTTGATCGCTGCTATGATCGCATTAAAAGAGACAGCACCTATAGGCATATGAGGCAGCCCTTTATATTTGTAGGTGTTAAATCTGCTTGTATCATTTTTAATGCGCTCCGGGGTGACTTTAACATGCGAATATTTACCGTAATTCAGTGTCCCGTCCATTTGAAGACGCATACCTTTCTTAAGACGGTTATAGATAACTGATGAAACGATAGGCATCTCTTTGGTATTGGCCGCTTCTTTTTGGATGATAGAAGCAATAATGAGTATATTTAACCACTGTTTTTCATTATAGGTTCCATAGATCTTTTTAGAGATCTCTTGATATTTTTTCTCAGAGGCAGAAAGAAGAAAATGAATAAAATGTTTTTCACTGATACCATAGGGCACATAATAGGTATCTGCATAGATACCCGCTTCAGGATAGTGCGAAAACTCTTTATAATAGGCATCCAATTTTGTTTTATCAAGTTTTAGATCAGCAGCTACAGAAGTGAAGAAGAGTTCTGTGGTTTCACCAGGGATCAGTGTGATCTCTTCCATCTTCGCTTTTGCTGTGGTCAGTCTGTATAAAAAATCGATACGGTTCAAATCGGTCGCACCTATATCCACCCATCCACTTTGAGGTTTCCCCAGAAAGACCAAAATATATTTATCAATAGGGCTTAAGGCATACCCTTTTTGTGTCAGCTGTGATATAATGTGCGTAATAGATCCCTGCGGTACTAAAAGTGTCCGCGTTGTTTGAATGGGCAGTGTTGTATAAAAGGCGAAAGAGATGATCAAAACCAGTATAATGTTTTCTGCGCATGCTATCCATGTGCTTTTACGTAATACACTCATCTTCCTGGTTGTCCTTTTTATCGCTTTTTTTATGTGGCTAATGGTAGGTATCAAATTGGATACCGTTAAAGTCGCTGATTACAATGTAGAGGGATTATACATTAAACTCAATAAAAAGCTTATAGTAAAAGCAGATCATGTCATTCTCCCCCAAAGTAAAGCCAAACCCTCTTTTACCAGTGTACATGATACCTTTGAGCGTATCAAATATCTGTTGACCTTTTTTGAATCTATCGTAGTGAAAAATATTACATTCAATAATAATACCATGAGTATCAGGTTTAAAGACGATTTCTTAGGGCTCTCAAGTAAAGACTATGAGATCATAGGAACAGCAAGACGTGAAGGGAAAATGTTAAAGGCAACGATTCCTCTGCTTTTTTTGAAAAAACATAATGTAACGATGAGTGGAAAACTGACCTATGACCTGCATGAAAAGATCTTGTCAACAGAAGGTTTTTTTAGACTCCATGATGCATTGGGAAGATTTCACGCGAGCAAAGATGGCAACAGTATCGATTTTGGACTGGAGAGTGACAGTTTCAGTGACCTGGAAAGTATCATTGATATGTTTGATCTTGAGGAAAATGTGCAAAGTTGGGTCGTAGATAAAGTCAAAGCTGACCAGTATAAACTGCGCTCTTTAACGGGCAAAGGAACTTTGAAAAATGGTACCTTTAAAATGGATTTTGATGCACTGAACGGGGAAGTTCTCTTTACCGATACGCAGATACATTTTAAAGAAGAACTGCCACCGGTCTTGGCACCGAGTTTTATATTGACCTATCGCAATGGAGGACTCTATTTTGATCTGAAGGATCCGACCTATGAAGGTATAAGTTTAGATGGCAGCAAGGTCAGCATACTTAATCTACTCAATGCCGATACGCATTTAAAACTGAAAATAAAATCTGATCACCGTTTTGAGGATACCATGCAGAACTTACTCAAGGCGTATGATATTGTCTTGCCCCTAGACCAGCAAAGCGGGAAGGTCAAAGTGTTGTTTATGGCAGATCTAGCTTTGAAGAACAGTTATCAGGATTTTTTTGTGAATGTGGATTTTAGCAAAAGTGACGTGTTGTTGGGTAAAACCAAATTTCCTATTACCAAAGGGAATGTACAGTATAACAAAGGCTTGATCACTTTAAAAAATATTTATTTAAAAGATACCTTCTATGAAGGTAAGCTCGATGGTAAGTTGGATGTGAAAAAGAAAAAAGCAGATTTCCTCTTTGATGCCAAGCGTATCACACTTGGAGATGAAAAAGAGACCTTCTTTATATTGAACAATGAAACAGTTCCTTTTACACTCAACTATGAGAACAACATCCAAATCAAGATACCTAAACTCTCTATGAAATTTACAAATGATACCAATGAAACCTCCATTCAACTCAATGACTTGAATAAGGTCAAACCCTATCTACCAGATCCGGGTCCGATTGATAATGGTGGAAAAGTGACAATTAAAACAAACGATTTCAACACCTATACATTTAAAGGCATCTTGAAAAGAGAATCATGTTTTCTCTATGAAAAAAATGATGAATGTAAAACAAGAGTGCCTTTTGAAGGGGTCTTGAAAGAGAAAGAGTTGGATTTCTACGCGTTTGATAAACGTTTTTATTACAATAAAGCCAATGCACGCATTAAACTCAGTAATCTCAATTTTGATCTTAAAAAATTCTTGACAGTAGAAGCAAAAAAAGAAAAAAGCGAAAAGACGAAGAAGAAGGAAAAAACTACAGAAGAGAAAAGTTTAATCATTTTGGGTGAAAACAGCCAATTAAGATATGGTGATCATAGCTTGGTGACGGACAGTTATGATGTGGAAGTAAAACCCAATGGAGACATAAAAGCCATAGGAAGTTCATCAGGAGACATTATAAAGTTTTCTAAAAAGAACAATATCTTCTCTATACAGGCACTGCGTATACAGGATAAAGCCCTCCACCCTCTCATAGATTTTAAGGGTTTGCAGCATGGACGCTATACATTAAAATTCTCAGGTGATCCTGAAGAGACCATGAAAGGTGAGATCATTGTTGAGGGTGGTGTGATGAAGGATTTTAAGGCCTACAATAACACTCTGGCCTTTATCAATACCATACCGGCTTTAGCTTCTTTGCAGAACCCCGGTTATTCCGACAAAGGTTTTACAATAGAGAAGGGTGTAGCCGAATATAGAATGATCAAACAAGAGAAGATCATATTTGATTCTATCTATATCAAAGGCACATCGGCAACTATCGCAGGTACAGGAGAAATTGATCTTGAGAAAAAAACCATCGATCTCAATCTTGCTATCCAATCGGCAAGAGAGCTGGGTAAACTGGTAGGGAGTTTACCTCTGGTAGGGTATATCTTGATGGGAGAAGACAAAAGTATGACCTTTGGACTCCAAATTACAGGAACACTGGATGATCCTCAGGTCAAGACATCCGCAGGAGGAGATATCCTCTCACTGCCTCTCAAAATACTCAAAAGAGCATTGGAGTCACCGGAGCATATTATCAATGAATAGGTATGGTGTCTCATGAAGAGACGATTATCTATTCATTTCTGAGTACAGTCAAAGGATCCGTCTGAGATGCTTTTTTTGCAGGATAGAGGGCTGAAAGCAGTATAATGATACTTGTACCCAAAATGATCAATCCAAAATCATTGAAGGTGAGATCCACGGGCAGTTTTGAAGTACCGTACACATCCGCAGGCATAGAGATGATGTCAAAAGTGGTGAGTATCCAGATTCCAAGTCCGCCAAGTAGGGTACCCGCTACGATACCTGTACTTCCTATAATAAGCCCTAACCGAAAGAAGATCGCTTTGATCTCTACCTTGGTGGCACCAAGTGTACGCATCAGGGCGATCTCTCTTCTTCGGCTCATCACTGTCATAAGCAAAGAGGAGATGATATTGAGTGAGGCTACAAGGATGATGAGCAGTAACACCAGGAAAAGAGCCTTCTTCTCCATTTCCATGGCTGCAAAGAAATTTCCGTTCTGCTGCCACCACCCTTCTATGACGACCATTTCAGGTAATTCACTTCGTATAGCATCTATTTCATCGAGAGGATTTTCTGTATAGATATGCAGACCGTCATAGCTTCCATGCTTTCGATCAAGCAGTTTTTCAAATGCTTCTAAAGAAGTGTACATAATCGCTTTGTCATAGGCTTTAAGACCGGATTTGAAAACACCATCGACGATAAAACGTTTTTGAAGCGGCATGGTTCCAAAGCCTATTGCCTGCTGTTCTGAAAAGTACAGTGTGACCTTTTCACCTTTAGGGGCATTCATCTCAAAAGAGAGTCCTTCACCTATCACCACTCTGAATTTGCTTGTTTCATGGCCTGTTGCTTCTTTAAAGATAGCATTGATCTTGCTCTCTTTATCGAAATCCACACCGTAGACCAAAGAGCCTTGCACAGCACCGTCATTTTTCGTGATGACCTGTGTGGTGTAATAGGGACTGAATTGAAGGTGGGGGAATTGTTCTTTCAGTGATGCTATGAGGGTATCATTAACGGCATTTTCTTCCAATGGAAGTATGGTAAGAGGGTAGTTCATCACAAAAAGTTTTTTGGTAAACTCTTTTTGTGTCCCATTCATGATCCCCATAGCGATCATCAGTACCATCACACCTGCAGCAATACCCAAGAAAGCCAACATGGCAGAGATAAAGATAAAAGGGTTCTCTTTATCGTATTTGAGATAGTGTTTAATGATATGCCTAATGAACTTTGTATTAGGCGAGGAGATTCTGGCAGGCGTGGACATTATGCCAAGAGACCTTTTTTAGGCCCGCTCTGTCCACAACAGTTTTTATATTTTTTACCTGACCCACATGGACACGGATCATTTCTTTTAGGTTTTTTCGATCCTGTAATAGGCTTGAGTTTTGAGGAATCTTCAGCAATGACACCCTCTTCATAAGACTGGTTAAGTGTCGTATTTGCAACATCGTTCTCTAACTCTTCTCTGATATGTTCCACTGCAGCTTCTTCTTCTTCAGGAGACTCAAAGTCAAATTGTACAAGCTGAAGTACCTTCACAGCTTCTATTTTGATACGTGAGACAAGATCTGTAAAGAGTTTATAACTGTCTTGTTTATACTCGGTCAATGGGTCTTTTTGATTGTAGCCTCTGAGCCCGATACCTGTTTTAAGCACATCCATTTCATAAAGGTGGTCTCTCCATTGAGGGTCAAGTACCTGAAGGTATAAGATACGTTCTATCTCTTGTCTTTGTTCTGGATCGATCTGCGACATTTTGCGTTCATAGAGGTTCTCCATCATCTCTGTGATCATTGCAGTAAGCGCTTCTACTTCTTTGTCTTTGAACTGCTCACTTTGCACTTCAATACGCAGCTCTTCCTTGATCAATGCAGCGAGTCTCTCGACATCAAAATCTTCTGTAGGCATCCCTGCAAAGATCTCAGCTTCTCCTAAAAGGTAGTCTACATATTCTGCACGGTTCTCTTTGATCTTGGCAGCAATATCAAACTCTGGGTCGAGAAGTTGGTTTCTAAAGGCATAGATCGCTTTTCTTTGGTGGTTGGCCACATCATCATATTCCAAAATATGTTTTCTTGACTCATAGTGTTGGTTCTCTACTTTTTTCTGTGCTTTCTCTACAGAACGTGTTACGATTTTGGAGTCGATGTATTCTCCCTCTTCAACCCCAAGTCTGTTCATGATATTTCTGATCTTTTCTCCTCCGAAGATACGAAGTAGATTGTCATCAAGACTGAGGAAGAACTGACTCTCTCCCGGATCCCCCTGACGTCCTGAACGACCTCTGAGCTGATTGTCTATACGTCTACTCTCATGACGCTCTGTACCAAGTATCACTAGTCCGCCAAGGCTTCTTACTTCATCATCGATCTTGATATCTACCCCACGTCCTGCCATATTCGTTGCAACGGTTACCGCACCTTTTTGTCCTGCATTGACGATTATCTCTGCTTCTTGTGCATGGTTTTTTGCATTGAGGATATTATGAGCGATCTTCTCTTTTTTGAGTCTCTCATGGATCATTTCAGATTTTTCAATGGAAGCTGTACCTATGAGTACCGGCTGTCCATTTTCATTGAGCTCTTTGATCCTTCTTACTACAGCGTCCAGCTTTTCACGTTCTGTATTGTAGATCAGGTCATTTTTGTCTATTCTGGCAACAGGCACATTGGTCGGTATAGAGATAACATCCAGGTTATAGATCTGTGAGAATTCCGTAGCTTCAGTCTGTGCTGTACCTGTCATACCGGCAAGCTTGTCATAGAGTCTGAAGTAGTTTTGATAGGTGATCTCAGCCAGTGTTTGAGACTCTTCCTGCACTTCCACATTTTCTTTGGCTTCAAGTGCCTGGTGCAATCCTTCAGAATATCTACGCCCCTCAGAGAGTCTTCCTGTAAATTCATCCACGATAATGATCTCATTGTTCTGTACGACATAGTCGACATCTTTTTCAAAGATATAGTGTGCTTTAAGTGCCTGGTCAAGGTGATGAGAGAGGACAGCATTTTCAAGACTGTAAAGGTTTTCCACTTCAAAGAGATCTTGTGCTTTTTGGAGCCCGTCTTCTGTCATAATGATCGTTCTGTTTTTTTCATCAACGATGAAATCACCCGTAGTCTGCTCTGGTTCACCCGGTTTTGTCTCTATTTTTTTTCCACGCTTCATCTGCTTAGCGATGGCATCTGCCTGGGCATAATGGTTGTGGTCACGTTGTGTAGGTCCCGAGATGATCAGCGGTGTTCTTGCCTCATCTATCAGGATGGAGTCAACTTCATCGACTATGGCAAAATGGTGTTCACGCTGTACTTTCTCTTCCACTCTTACTTTCATGTTGTCACGAAGGTAATCAAAACCATATTCATTGTTCGTTCCATAGGTGATATCCGCATCGTACTGCGCTTTTCTACCCATATCATCATGGATGTCTGTGGTGATACATCCTACGCTGTAACCTAGGAATTCATAGAGTTGACCCATCTCTTCAGAGTCTCTTTTCGCAAGGTAGTCATTGACCGTTACGACATGTACACCTTTGCCTGTCATCGCATTGAGGACAACTGCCAGTGTCGCTACAAGTGTTTTACCTTCACCTGTCTTCATCTCTGCGATGTTCCCGTCGTTGAGTACCAATCCCCCGACCATCTGTACATCATAATGTCTCATACCTAAAGCCCGTTTCGCAGCTTCTCTGGTGATAGCAAAAGAATCATAGAGTACATCATTCAGTGTTTTAGTGCCACTTTGTACTTCATTTTTAAGTGTTTCAAATGCAGCTTTGAGTGCTTCATCATCCAAAGCTTCATATTGTGCTTCAAGTTGATTGATGATTTTTACTTTTTTGAGATAGTTCTTTACGATCTTGTCATTTTGTGTGCCAAAGAGTTTGAGTACGCTTTTTATCATTGTAGATTGTGCCTTTGCATAAATTGTGATTATTTTATCCAAATAGCGATTAATATTCCGTTAAGAAAAGGTGAGTACCCCACACGCTTGTTTCACAATTTTATGACAATATGACAGATATTAACACGGTACAAGTGCTATTTTGGTATATTTCAACATGAACATAAGGTGAATCAGAGTGTTCATTTAAAAGGAAAAGAATGAGACTATTATCGTTACTGTTATTGGCATCTTCTCTGCTCTCTGCAAGCATAGAACTGCCAGAAAATTTCCAGGCAGATTTCATACAGACAATCACCAATACAAAAAACAAAGTGATCACCTACAGTGGTAAAGTACGTTTTTCAAATGAAACACTGTTCAAATGGAGCTATAGAGAACCTACAAAAAAAGAGGTGTGTAGTGATGGCTTGGAGCTGCTTGTGGTAGATCATGATCTCGAGCAGGTCTCTGCCTATCGTATCTCAAACGGTATCAATATCGCTAAGATAGTTAAACAGGCAAAACTGCACAGTAAAAATATCTATGTAGCAGAGTATGAAAACAAACAATACACCATACAGGTCGACGCGCAACAAAAACTACACAGTATCGCGTATTTTGATGATCTGGATAACAAAGTACAGATACTCTTCAAACAGATGAAGTATGGAAAAGGAAATTTACCTGCACAAAGCATGAAATGTAATTACCCTATAGACTATGACATGATTCAAGGATAAGTATGCAAGAGTTAGTGATGAAAATAGAGAATGATTCTACATTGATGCTGATGGCAGGTTTGGCACTGGTCGTACTCTTGGTCATTGTGCTTGTCGTTGTGGTTTCTGCTATGAAGGTCAAAATATACAAAGACAGATTTTGGAACACCAAGGTGGATAACCAGGAGAAAGCGGAATATATCTCTGCATTGGAACATGAACTTCAAGCCTATAAGATCAAAAATGCAAGCAATGAGCAGGAGTTGCAACAGTTTGCAGAGACGAAAGAGACACTGACTTCCACCAATGAAAGACTGCACACACTGCAGGGAAAATACAATGAACTGGAAAAAGAGCTCAGTCAGGTCAAGGCCAAGCTTGAGAGTGCAGAAGAGAGACATGCAGCACTCTTGGAGGAGTATAATACCCTCAAAGATCGTCAAGACACTATTCTTGAAGAGAACAGTAAGTACCGTACGAACAATGCACGTTTACTGATGAAACTTGAGAGTGAAGAGAGACATGCCTCTTCTCAAAAAGAGATGATGCTCAACCATAAAAAAGAGATCAAAGATGAGTTGGAAGCACTGGCTAAAAAAGTCTTTGACGGAAATTCCCAAAAGTTTGCAGAATTCTCAAAAGAGAACTTAGATAACATGATCAAACCGCTTCAAACACAGATCTCAGAGTTTAAAAAACAAGTAGCGGACACCTACAATAGTGAGAGCCAGGAGAGGGCAGTGTTGAAAAATGAGATCAATTCACTCAAAGAGCTCAACAAAAAGATAAGCAAAGATGCGATCAATCTGACCAACGCATTGAAAGGGGACAGCAAACAGCAAGGGGTCTGGGGTGAAATGGTACTTGAAAATGTATTAGAAGCTTCCGGACTCCGTAAAGGGTTTGAGTTTGAACGTGAAGTGAGTCTGCGTACGGATGACAATGAGATCTTACGCCCCGATGTGGTGGTCCATCTGCCTGACAATCGAGATGTGATCATAGATGCAAAAACATCACTTGTGGCGTATGAACGTTTTGTGAATGCAGCAGATGATGATACAAGGGCACTGCATCTTACGACACACTTAAATTCCATCAGAGCGCATGTCGAAGGACTTGCCAATAAGAACTATGAACGACTTAAAGAAGTCAATACCTTAGATTTCATCTTCATGTTTATGCCTATAGAAGGTGCACTGGCTGTGGCACTCGAGCATGACAGCAGTATTTATGACAATGCCTTCAAAAATAAGATATTGCTTGTCGGACCGACAACGCTGCTGGTAGCAATGAGAGCGGTTGAAAATGTTTGGAAATATGAACGTCAAAATCAAAATGCGCAAGAGATTGCCAGAAGAGCAGGTGCTATGTATGACAAGTTTGTCGGTTTCTCTGAAGACTTGATGAAGATATCCAAGCAGATCGACGGTATACAGAGCAGTTTCTCTGCAGCACGAAACAAATTGAGTGACGGTAAAGGAAACCTTGTAAGACAAGTAGAACAACTCAAAGAAATGGGTGCACAGACAAACAAGCATATCCCTAAAGGGTTGAAAGGAGATAAAGATGACTAGACAAAAGATCCATTATACAAAAGATCTTCCTGAGTATCATGAGAAGCCTTCCAAAGTCTTTAAAAAATCTGGAAAGATAGAACGGGAATTTTATGAAAAAGAGTCTCTTAGGCTTCAGTATGAACTGGTCAAACTTCAAAAATGGGTGATCGACCATGGAAAAAGACTTTTAGTCATCTTTGAAGGTATGGATACGGCAGGGAAAAGCTCCACCATTAAAGAGTTCAACAACTATCTCAATCCAAGAGAAGCGCGTTCGGTCGCACTGCCCAAACCAAACTCCAAAGAGTTGGGACAGTGGTATTTCCAGCGTCACTTAAAACAGATACCTAATGCGGGTGAGATCGTTTTTTTTGATAGAAGCTGGTACAACAGAGCCGGGATAGAACAGGTCTTCGGTTTCTGTACACAAGAACAACACGACCACTTTTACCGTCAGGTGAACGGTGTGGAGGAGATGCTGATAGATGACGGTGTGCTCATTTTCAAATTTTATCTGAACATTACGCATGAAACAGAAAAAAACCGTCTCAAAGACAGAGAAAATGATCCGCTTAAAGGATGGAAACTCTCTAAATTGGACTACCTCTCACTGGATGCCTATGACACGTATGCCATACTACGTGATAAAATGTTCAAACTCTCCGGTACAGAGCATGCTCCATGGTGCGAGCTGGATGCCAACGATAAAAAAAGAGCACGTCTCAATGCAATTCGATACTTGCTTTCGAACATACCTTATAAAGGCAAAGATAAACGTCTCATTAACGGGGTAGATAAAAAAATAGCTAAATTACATAATAAAGGAGAATACTATGGCAAATGTAACCATATGGCATAACCCAAGATGCTCAAAATCAAGAAATGCTGCGGCACTTTTAGAAGAGAAAGGTGTTGAAGCAGAGGTAGTGAAATACCTGGATACACCTCCGAGCAAAGAGGAACTCAAAGCAGTGCTTAAAATGCTGGATATCTCTGCTAGAGAACTGATGAGGACCAAAGAAGCGATCTATAAAGAGTTGAATTTAAAAGAAGAGACAGATGAGGAGAAACTCATAGAAGCGATGGTGGAAAATCCTAAGCTCATAGAGAGACCTATTGTCATCAAAGATGGCAAAGCGGCTATCGGTCGTCCTATAGAGAATATTATAGATCTGCTTGATTGATCTCCCTCATCTAAAGGGTTTTCTTCTCTAAAGGCCCTTTACCCCATACTTTCTGGCACTTTCAGACCATTATGTTAAAATGCCGATAATTATTTACAAGGATGATAAATGCTTAGTACAGTTAATTTAACTCAGCGCTATGGAAAAAGAGTGCTTTTTGATAAGATCAATATCACTTTAGATGCCGGTAAACGTTATGGCTTGATCGGGGCAAATGGAGCAGGGAAGTCAACATTCCTCAAAATTCTTTCAGGTGAGATAGAACCAAGTGATGGTGAAGTGCAGCTTCAGCCAGGACTCAAACTGGGTGTTTTGGGTCAAAACCAGTATGCATTTGAAAACTATACGCTCAAAGATGCTGTACTCTATGGAAACAAAAAACTTTTTGATGCACAAAAAGAGAAAGAAAAACTCTATATGGAAGGTGACTTTGAGAGTGATGAGGTCAATAACCGTTTGGCTGAACTTGAAATGATCTGTGCAGATGAAGACCCTACCTATGAATCTGATGTCAAGATAGAAAAACTGCTTGAAGCTTTAGGTTTTCCCGCATCACAACATGATGAGCTTATGTCTACACTGACGGGTGGGGACAAGTTTAAGATCTTATTGGCACAGGTACTTTTCTTGAAGCCAGATGTCCTCCTGCTTGATGAGCCTACGAACAACCTTGATATGGATACGATTACTTGGTTGGAAAATGAACTGAAACGTCATGAAGGTACACTGCTTGTGATCTCTCACGACAGACACTTTCTTAACGGTGTCGTGACGCACATTCTTGACCTTGACTTCCAAAACATCCGTGAGTTCACAGGGAACTATGATGAGTGGTACATTGCGGCTAACCTTATAGCAAAACAGGCAGAAGCAGATAGAGGTAAGGCGCTGAAAGAGAAAGAAGAGCTTGAAAAGTTCATTGCCAGATTCTCTGCGAATGCCTCGAAAGCAAAACAAGCAACAAGTCGTCAAAAGCAATTGGATAAACTGGATGTCAGTGAGATCAAACTCTCTTCAAGACGTGACCCTTCTATTATGTTCAAGGCACATAGAGAGATCGGTAATGAGGTCCTTGAAGTAGAAGGACTCTCTAAAAGCTATGATGGAGAGACAGTCTTTGAAAATCTTACTTTCAAGGTAAACAAAGGTGACAAGATTGCTCTTATCGGTACCAATGGTGCAGGTAAAACAACACTCCTTAAAATTCTCATGGGAGAGACTGAACCTGATGCAGGTACGTTTAAATGGGGACAGACCATTACCACCAGTTATTTCCCGCAAAATACGACAGACCTTGTCGTAGGCGATGAAGAATTGCCACAGTGGATACAGGGATTTGACCCTAAATGGCATATCGATGATATCAGAAAAACATTGGGTCGTATGCTTTTTAGCGGTGAAGAACAGAAAAAGAAAATTGATGCATGTTCGGGTGGAGAAAAACACCGTGTCATGATGTCTAAAATGATGATGGATGCCTCGAACTTTCTTGTGATGGATGAGCCAAACAACCACTTGGACCTTGAAGCGATCGTTGCTTTAGGTGAAGCATTACATAATTACCAAGGTGGTGTGATCTGTGTCTCTCACGATAGAGAGCTCATCGATGCATTTGCAAACCGTATCATCAAACTCAATGAAGATGGAACTGTGATCGATTTTGAGGGTGGTTATGAGGAGTTTGTGGAACAACACGAACAGTAAGCTTTTTCTTTTCAAGTGATCACAGTATCTAGGCTGTGGTCCTTACATTCAACTCTCCGATATATTTCACACTCTCTTCATACTTTTATTTTATACTTCCTCATCTTTACAAAAGAAAGGATTCAAATGAAAAGATTAACAGTAATTTTACTTTTAGCAGCAGCGTTGGTATCAAATGTATCAGCACATCACATGGCGCAGTCAGACACAGCAGGTTGGAATATTGATGAGGATTCTCCGCATCTATTGATGACATTTTAATAAAAAGAAGAAAGGATTACTATGAAAAAACTAATAACACTATTACTATTGGCAATCGGTTTAGCTTCAAGTGCATCAGCACACCATATGGCGCAGTCAGACACTGCGGGGTTGAATATTGATGAAGATTCACCGCATCTATTGATGACATTTTATTAAGAAAGACTATTTTCTCTCCTAAGCATATCCGCTATTACGGATATGCTTGCTCCTCCTATGTTAGGCTTTAAGCGATGTTCGTAAAGACAGATTGAACGTCTTCATCCTCTTCCAGTTTATCAATCAGTACATCGACTTCTTCCATCTGTTCATCACTGAGCTCTATTGGTGTATTGGCAATATACTCTAATGTCGCTTTTTTGACCTCTATATTCATATCTTCCAATGCTTTACTTAATTCACCAAATGCAGTAAAATCACCATAGACTCTCACGATCTTGATATCATCACCAACCTCTTGAGGCTCTATATCTTCTTCTATCTCTTCCAAACCAAAGTCAATGAGTTCTAATTCCAACTCTTCAAGGTCCATATCTTCTGTTTTGTTGAAGACGAAGACACATTTACGTGTAAACATGAAGTTGAGTGATCCTGAAGTAAGCATCTCTCCACCGTTTCTGGCCAGTATAGCTTTTACATTGGCAACCGTTCTTGTATTATTGTCTGTAGCACACTCTACGATCATCTGTACACCATGTACAGCCTTGACATCGTATGTCAACTCTTTGATATCTGCAGCATCTTTAGCAGAAGCTCTTTTGATCGCTGCATCGATATTGTCTTTAGGCATGTTTTGCGCTTTGGCATTAAGAATAGCGGTACGAAGTTTAGGGTTCATATCAGGATCTTGACCGCCTTCTTTGGCTGCCATGGTGATAATCTTTCCTAATTTAGGGAAAAGTCTAGACATGGTTCCCCATCTTTTCATTTTCGCTGCTTTACGGTATTCAAACGCTCTACCCATTAGTGATTCCTTACAAATTTAATTGTGTGATTATACTCCTATTTGGCTTAAGTAGCATCAAAGCCATGCTATGTAGAATTTAACTATGAAACTAAATGAAATAAAACTGACCAATCCCTATTTGGCATTACCGGACGAGTGCTATACAAGAGTCAAACCCACACCACTGGAGAATGTATTTCTGATCCATGCCAATGAAGATGTGGCAGAGCTATTGGATATAGATATTGAAGAGCTCTACAGTGATGCTTTTGTAACATTTGTCAATGGTGCCTGGCAGCTTGAAGGCTCAGATCCTTTTGCGATGTGTTATGCCGGTCATCAGTTTGGCCATTTTGTGCCACGTCTGGGAGACGGACGGGCTATCAATATAGGTACGATCAAACAGTGGCATCTCCAGCTTAAAGGTGCAGGTCAGACTCGTTACTCACGTTCGGGTGATGGGCGTGCTGTACTTCGCTCTTCTATTCGTGAGTATCTTATGAGTGAAGCGATGCATGGACTTGGTATAGAGAGTACAAGAGCCCTGGCTCTTATAGGTTCAGAACACAAAGTCTTCAGAGAAGAGTGGGAAACCGGGGCCATAGTGCTTCGTGTCTCTCCTTCATGGGTACGTTTTGGTACTTTTGAGTACTTTGCACATAAAAAGAGATATGCAGAGTTGGAAGCATTGACTGATTATGCTATTGCAGAGAGTTACCCGCACCTGGTAGAGGTACCCGACAAATATCTGCAGTTTTTTTCAGAAGTGGTCAGTAGAACAGCTAGACTCATGGCAGAGTGGCAGGCAGTAGGGTTTAACCACGGTGTGATGAACACAGACAACATGTCCATCGCAGGGCTTACCATAGACTACGGCCCCTATGCCTTCTTGGATGACTATGACTCTCAATACATCTGTAACCATACAGACCAAGGCGGACGTTACAGTTTTGGCAACCAGCCCAATATAGGAGCATGGAATCTGCAGGCGCTTATGCATGCATTGGCACCGATGGTGAATAGTGATAAGATGGAAAAAGCCCTCGACAACTATGCAAGAGTCTATACTGAACGCTACTTGGAACTTATGGGTAAAAAGATAGGGTTGGATAAACTTCAGGATAGTGATCTGGAGCTTTTCAAACAGCTGCTTGGTATGATGCAGGGCATGAGTATAGACTATACACTTTTTTTTAGAACCCTTAGTCGTTATGATGGAGAGAGAACAGCACTTTTGAAACTGGGGCTCTATCATAAGCCGATGAATGAGTGGTTAGACAGTTATGATGAGAGACTGAAAGCAAATACTTCCAGCACTAAAGAGAGACACAGCGCTATGTTACAGACAAACCCAAAGTTCGTGCTCAAGAACTACATGCTGCAAGAAGCTATTACTGCAGCTGAAAATGGCGACTTTAACGTGGTAGATGCATTATTTGAGATCGCTAAAGATCCCTATGCCGAACATGAGGTAGATGAAAGATGGGCAGGTGCGACACCGGAAGAATTTAAAAATCAGAAGCTGAGTTGTAGTTCTTAAATTTTTAAACTACTTTAACGCAACATATTGTATTCTTTTTGCACTATTTAAAGGTCTTTGAAAATGAAACAACAAAACAATTATGATGCGTCAATTATTTATAATGAAATTCAAAGTGATATTGAAAAACAAAAAAACATGATGTTCGTTGCTGGGTTTTTCTTTTTAATATTATTGATGGTGATCATACCTGTGGCAATTTGGTTGTTTTTGGGACTTTTGTTTTATGCGGATTTACCCTTTTTTGATCATGGGGTGATTAGTATGGTAAGTCATACAAAAATGTTTTTATTACCCTATAATATTTTACTGGTCTTTTATTTTTTTATCATGTATCTTAAAGATAAAAAGTTACATTTGGTCAATAAAGAGCATTTTAAAAAAGCAAAAAGATATTTTATTTTCTCTTTGCTGATAGCTGTATTACCGTATGTGTTTGCTAATCATTTTATATTAACAATGATATATTTCGTGTTTTTTGTATTAACGATCTATCATCTATCTTTGACATATTATGATGTAGAACTTCACAAAGTTGAAAATATACATAGCCATTTATATCGAAGTGAGGATCTGGGATGGATGAGCTCAATGGGTCTTTTGGATAATCCCTTGAGTATGCAAGATGATATGAACAGAGCTAAATTATTTGTACAGACCTCTACGTTGGGATTTGATTTTATTGTCCTTTTCATACATATGATCGTTAGGACAATTGTTTTTAGTTATGGCATCAGATATAAACACTATATACAAGAGAGTGCAAGGTTGTTTGATATAATTTTAGAAGAAGAATTAAATGTTGAATGTGCTCAGTACTCAGTGCAATCAAAAGTGATACTCGAATCTTTGAATTATGTTTCGTTCAGGAATGGAGAAATAGTTTTGTATGAACATGGCGAAATAGTATCAAAATTAGCAAAAATAAAGGAACAAAAATGACGCTAGAAGAACTGCAAGAGACTATAAGAAGTGAAGTAGGTGTTCTGCTTTACTTCTCAGGAGAGCACTGTAGTGTATGTCATGCACTCAGACCCAAGTTTAAAGAGGTGTTTGATGAGAATTTTCCCCTGCTCAAGCAGATATACCTTGATGCACATGAAAATCTAGAGATCTCTGCACATTTCCAAGTCTTTTCCGTGCCTACAATGATAGTCTTTATGGATGGACGAGAGTTTGCCAGAGAGGGACGTTCTGTCAGTATGCATCAATTGACTGAGAAATTGAAGCGTCCTTATATCATGATGACTGAATAGTGGAAACTTTTCATTCTCATATTTGATTTATAGATTTTTTTCTAAGTAAGCTCAGACTTTTAACATTTTACAGAATTTCCTATCATTTAAACTGTGGCGTTGTTCCTCTCTTTACTTTTCTAGAAAAGTAAAACAAAAGTCGACACTACTCTCAAATCGCTTCGCTTACAAGGGTGTTCGTAGTGTCAGATGAACGTACTTCGTACGATTGATAAAAGATATTAATGCTTCTCTTATGATTAATCGCACGAATGTGCGCCTTTGTCATGGCGAACGCCCTTGAAAGCAACGCGTTTCGAGAGCTATGACGCTTTTTTGCTTCGTTTTTTCTAAAAAAATGAAGAGGGTAACACTACCGCAGTTTGGAGGGTTGGAAGTGCAATTAAAATATCAGAAGTGGTATCGTTTTGAAGGTGGGGATCCCCATATCAAAGTACGGAGATCAAAACTGCTGAAGTGGTTACTGTTTCGTAATGATCGAAATATTCTCGAACCCTTTGGTTTTAAGAATATCTATAATATCCACAAAGTACCGAAATTCACTGCTTTTATCCATACGCAGTGAGATAAGATCCTTTTTGGGATCAAGTTTCATCAGTCTTTCTTTGATGAGGTCAAGACCCAAGACTTCTTTCTCATAGGAGTAGACCCCTTCTTTATTGACAGCAATTTGTATATTTTTCTTCTCTTCGCTTTTTTTAGAACTGGCAGTTGGAAGGTCCACTTTGAGGGCTCGATTTTCTACAAACGTAGCTGTTGCAAGTACGATGACCAGTAGAACAAGTACAATATCTATGAATGGTACGACATTCATTTTGTCAAAGCGTTCTCTCCTCATACTACGTTTGGATCCTGTGCAATTTCCCATTTGGCCAAGATCGTATCCACTCTTGTAAGCAATGCATTATAGATAACCGTTGCAGGGATCGCTACGACCAGGCCGGCTGCGGTCGCTTTCAATGCGAGTGCCAAGTGCTTCATGATCTCACCGGGGTTGATCGTATCTTGTTGGTCACCTATGATATAGAATGTAAGGATGATAGCAAGTACTGTACCAAGCAGTCCTATATAAGGGGCATTTGAACCGATAGAAGCAATGGTTGCCAAACGTTTTGAAATGTCAAGTTCCAATGCGGTTTTATTTTTATAGTCTGTTACTTTGAGCCCACGGTAGAAAAGTACTCTTTCAATAGCAAAGGCAAAGGTAATAAAACTTAAGAAAAAGAGAAATCCTATGATCCCATAATCTACGATATCTTTCAGTTGTTCAATTGGCACTATTTTTCCTCAATATATGAATTTAGCCTGCATTATATAGAATATAGTGTTAAAACTATGTTAAATCCATTTTAAGATACCTAGCGTCGATTTTAAGCGCTTTTTAGCCTTTTTCTTTAAGCCGATGTTAGATACAATCAATACAATTTTTTACACAACAAGGAAATGCATGAGCGATCTGTTTGAAGAGCAACAAAATACCGGACAAGTGTTAATTGAAGATAGTATGAAGTCAAGTTATCTTGACTATTCTATGAGCGTCATCATTGGTAGAGCATTACCTGATGCGAGAGATGGGTTGAAACCTGTACACAGAAGGATCCTCTATGCGATGAATGATCTTCATCTGGCTCATAGAAGTCCGTATAAAAAATCTGCACGTATCGTCGGGGATGTGATCGGTAAGTATCACCCACACGGCGACTCTTCAGTCTATGACGCACTTGTACGTATGGCACAAGACTTTTCTATGCAGGCACCGCTTGTGGATGGACAAGGGAACTTCGGTTCGATCGATGGTGACAATGCAGCAGCGATGAGATATACCGAAGCGCGTATGACAAAGATCGCTGAAGAACTTCTCTCTGACCTTGAAAAAGATACAGTAGACTTTGTACCGAACTATGATGATTCGATCCAGGAGCCTGATGTACTCCCTTCACGTGTACCAAATCTGCTTCTTAACGGTTCAAGCGGTATTGCGGTCGGTATGGCGACAAACATTCCTCCACACAGACTGGATGAACTGGTAGATGCACTGGTTATGCGTATTGATAACCCGAACACAACGGTAGAAGATATGATGAAGGTCGTTCAGGGGCCTGATTTCCCGACAGGTGGTATTATCTTCGGTCGTAAGGGTATCACAGATGCTTATACAACGGGACGCGGGCGTATCAAAGTACGTGCGAAGACACACATAGAACAAAAAGGTTCCAAAGAGATCATCATCATCGATGAACTGCCTTTCCAGGTCAATAAATCCAGACTTATAGAGAACATTGCACAGCTTGTACGTGACAAACAGATAGAGGGTATCTCTGAACTTCGTGATGAGTCGGATAGAGAAGGTATCCGTGTGGTGATCGAGCTTAAACGTGATGCGATGAGTGAGATCGTACTGAACAACCTTTTTAAAAGCACTCAGATGCAAGTGACGTTTGGTATCATCATGCTTGCGATCGCAGATAAAGAGCCAAAAGTCTTTAATCTCATGGAGCTCTTCGACCTTTTCTTGAAACATAGAAAAACAGTCGTGATCCGAAGAACGATCTTCGACCTTGAAAAAGCAAGAGCAAGAGCACACATCTTGGAAGGTCTCAAGATCGCTGTAGATAATATCGATGAAGTGATCAAGATCATCCGTGCTTCTGCTGATGATGTGGAAGCCAGAGAGAGTCTTATGTCACGTTTCAAGCTTTCAGAGATACAGGCAAAAGCGATCCTGGAGATGAGACTTAGACGTCTTACAGGTCTTGAGATTGAGAAGATCGAGAATGAGTTGAATGAATTGCTCAAACTCATTGCAGAACTTGAAGCGATCCTGAAAAGTGAAGAGAAGATCAATGCAATCATCCGTGAGGAGCTTGTAGAGATCCGTGAAAAATACACCACACCACGCCGTACAGAGATCGTAGATGACTATGATGATATCGATATTGAAGATCTTATTCCAAATGAGCCGATGGTTGTGACGATCACACACCGTGGATACATTAAACGTGTACCTGTGAAACAGTACGAGAAGCAGCACCGTGGCGGTAAAGGTAAGATCGCTGTGACGACCTATGATGATGACTTCATCGAGAAGTTCTTTACCTCCAATACGCATGATACACTCATGTTCGTTACAGACAGAGGACAGCTCTACTGGCTCAAAGTCTATCGTATCCCGGAAGGATCTCGTACCGCCAAAGGTAAAGCGGTGGTGAATCTTATCAACCTTCAGCAGGATGAGAAGATCATGGCGATCATCCCTACGGAGGATTTTGAAGCGGACAAAGGATTGGTCTTCTTTACACAAAACGGTATCGTGAAGAGAACCAACCTCTCAGAGTACTCAAACATCAGAAGCAATGGTGTCAGAGCGATCAATCTTGACGAAAATGATGCGTTAGTCGATGCGAAGATCGTGAAGCCAGATACGAAATGGCTCTTTGTTGCAACGAAAAAGGGTCTGTGTATCAGATTTAAAGTGGAAGATGCAAGAGAGATCGGTAGAGTATCACGTGGTGTGACTGCGATCAAGTTCAAGATAGAGGGTGATCATGTATGTGGTGCTACGACCATCGAGAATGAAGAGGATGAATTGCTGATGATCAGTGAAAAAGGTCTGGGTAAACGTACCACTGCAAGTGAGTACCGTGAACAGAACCGTGCTGGTAAAGGGGTCATCTCTATGAAGCTCACACCTAAAACAGGTGATGTGGTCGGCGTAGTGTTCGTAGAAGAGGACAAAGACCTCATGTGTCTGACGAGTATCGGTAAAATGATACGTGTAGATATGGAAACCATCCGTAAAGCAGGACGTAATACGTCAGGTGTGAAGATCGTCAACGTAGATGCAAAAGATAGAGTGGTGAGCATTGCTAAATGCCAAAAAGAAGAGATACCGGATGAGAATGACGGTGAAGAAACAGATAATACATTAGGATTAGAATAGCGTGAAGAAATATAACGTAGCAGTAGTCGGTGCAAGCGGTGCCGTAGGTGAAGAGCTTTTTAGAGTGTTGGAAGAGGTAAACTTTCCCGTAGGAAATCTTTTACCTTTGGCAAGTGCAAAATCTGCAGGTGAGACGATAGAGTTTCAAGGGAATGAGTACAAGATAGAAGAACTCACTGAAGAGGTATTTGAAGGACGCAACATAGATATCGCGTTCTTTTCAGCCGGGGGAAGTATCTCTGCACATTATGCGAAGTATGCAGTAGAGTCTGGAGCAGTGGTCATTGACAATACCTCTCACTTCAGAATGGATCCGAATATACCGCTTGTGGTGCCTGAAGTGAACCCTGGAGATATCGCACTTTGGAAAGAGTCAGGTATCATCGCCAACCCTAACTGTTCTACCATCCAAATGGTACAGCTTCTTAAGCCTCTTCATGACCTTTACGGGATCAAAAGAGTGGATGTCAGCACCTATCAGGCGGTAAGCGGTGCAGGTAAAAAAGGGATGGAAGAGCTAGTACGGCAAATGCAGGCTTTTTTCAACTTTACACTCGATGATGCAAAAGTCGAAGCATTTGCACACCGTATTGCACTCAATGTCATTCCTCATATCGATGTACCTCAGGAAAACGGTTACACCAAAGAAGAGATGAAAATGGTCAACGAGACCAACAAGATCATGCATAGCGACTTTGCAGTATCTGCAACTTGTGTGCGTGTACCGGTTTTAAGAAGCCACTCTGAATCTATCACGATCACATTTAATGAGAATGTAGATGTGAATGTAGACGAAGCAAGAGAAGCATTAGGTAACTTTGAAAATGTCAAGGTGGTAGATGATATGTCTAAAAATGAGTATCCTATGCCTTTGACTGCAACAGATACAGATGATACCTATGTTGGGCGTATCAGAAAAGATATCTATGCGAAGAATATCCTGCATCTTTGGGGTGTTGCTGACCAGGTAAGAGTCGGTGCTGCGACCAATGCAGTAAGAATCGCACAAAAATGGATCAAGCTAGAGGAAAATGCTTAATGTTAGAAAAACTATTTGAAGGCGCTATCTGGAGAAGTAGGTTTATCGTACTTTTGGCTGTTATTTTTGGTTTACTGGGTGCCGTGATCCTTTTTGTGGTTGCTTCAATGGATATCTGGAGTGTTGGTGTCTATACACTCAATACGATCCTCACCCATGCACACCCTGAAAACTTTCATGAAGATATCGTAGCAGGGATCATCGGTGCGGTGGATCTCTATTTGATCGCCGTGGTAATGTTCATTTTCTCGTTTGGGCTTTATGAGCTTTTCATTTCAGATATTGATGAGGCAAGCGGGAAGAATGGCAGTAAATTACTGGCGATCCATTCACTTGACCAGCTTAAAGACAAGATCGCAAAAGTTATCGTCATGGTACTTGTGGTGAACTTCTTTCAAAGGGTATTGCATACGAACTTTGCTACACCTATTGAGATGATGTATTTTGCACTTTCTATTACCGCATTGGCAGTAGGATTATATTTTTTAGGGAAAGTAGGTAAATAGTAATGAGCAAAATTTTTGTAGACGCATGTCTAGGGAAAGAGACACCATATACACCGGTATGGATGATGAGACAGGCAGGGCGTTATCTGCCGGAGTACATGGCAGTACGTGCCGCAGCAGGAAACTTCCTTAACTTGTGTCATGATCCCAAAAAAGCAGCAGAAGTGACGATCCAGCCACTGGATATCGTAGGTGTGGATGCGGCTATCTTGTTCTCGGATATTCTTGTGATCCCTGATGAAATGGGTATGGACTTGAGCTTTGTAAAAGGGGAAGGACCAAAATTCTCTGACCCTCTTACTTCACAAGAGGATCTGGATAGACTCATCGGTGGTGACGAGGCGGCAAGTAAACTGACCTATGTCTATGAGACGATCGCACTTCTCAGAGAGCAGCTGGATGCAAGAGGCGATGAGAAAGCGCTTATCGGTTTTACCGGTGCTCCTTGGACATTGGCGACGTATATGATAGAAGGGCAGGGAACCAAAACCTACAATATCTGTAAGAAGATGATGTACTCCAATCCTGAACTTCTTCATAATATCCTTAGAAAAGTCACCGATGTCGTGAAACTCTATATGGAAAAACAGATACAAGCAGGTGTAGATGTCGTGCAGATCTTTGATTCCTGGGCAGCAGCTATAGAACCGGGTAAATACGACGAGTTCTCTTGGAAATACATGGTGGAGATCGCTGAGTACCTGAAAGAGAAGTATCCGCATATTCCTGTGATCATGTTCCCTAAAGGTGTTGCAGCCTTTATCGAGCGTGGTTTGGTGTATGGGAACTTTGATGTATTCGGTGTGGACTGGGGAACACCTATGGCCTTGGCCAAAGAGAAACTGGGTGATAAATACGTCCTTCAAGGAAATATGGAACCATGCAGACTCTACTCCCAAGAGGCAACAACAGCGTGTGTAGAAGCGATCCAAGAGATCATGGGCGGTAAAAGACATATCTTCAACCTCGGACACGGCATCCTCCCTGATGTGCCGGTAGAAAATGCGAAACACTTTGTCAGTGAATGTCAGAGGGTCAGTAAAAAATAATCCCTGAAAGGGCATGATGATGAGAGAACATTATCGCATCGCAGTCGAGGAATGTGAATTGGGGATCGTAGGACACAAGGTGTTCGTACGTCTCAAAGATATCCCGATGTACCTCTCTAAACGTACCAAGGACAGTATTAGAAACCGCTATAGCCATTCCATGGAAGTAGGCCTGAGCACAGAGTACATACTGAACCATCTGAGTAGACAACTTGGTAATGATGTGGATCTGAACTTTTTCAAGATAGGAAAGATCGTAGGGCTGTTGCATGACATCGGGCATACGGCATTCAGCCATGATGGAGAAACTATCTTGGACAGTATGTTACAAAAGGCTTCAGCTACCTTGGATACCCCTTTACGATTCAACGCAAACCTCAATAACTTCAGACGTATCTTCAAGTATGAGTTCTATGAGAACCTTCCGGACGATGTCAGAGAGTATGCTTTGGCTTCTTTGGTAAAGCGTGTGCATGAACTGGAAGAGTACCCTGAGTATCTCTATTTAAAACAGTATGTTCTCAATGCCATTGCCTTGGAGGAGAAGTACCTTGGATCCAAAGGCATCACGATCCAAAACATTACAGGTAAAACCATTTTGTGTCAGGCGATGGATCTGGCAGATGAGAACAGGTACCGCGTGACCGATATCATCGATTCGCTCAATATCTACACCAAAGAAAAACTGCAGGAGATCCTACTGCGTTCCATCAAGAGTGAAGTACGGGTAAAGGATATACGAAAACTGCTCTATTTGAAAACACTCACAGTGCCTGGCTATGAGAGCGTGCATTATGACAAGATGAAGATCAAAGAGCTGCTTATCGCACTGCTTAACCGTTCTAGCAATGCCAAAACGGAGTTTCAAAATACCATGAACGCTATCTCCATGGCTTTTAACAGGAACTTCCGATTAAGAGAAGACGGAAAACTTGTGCCAGTGGATGATGAGATAGAAGCCTTAAGAAAAGAGTTCCAGAAGGTCGCGGCGAAGTATCTTTGGGGTTCAAAAAAAGTGCAGAATATCAAGAAGCCTTTTAGTCACTATTTTACGACGGTGGCGGACTACTTTATTAACAAAGAGTTCGCGATGGAGCTGATCGACAGCAATACCTATAAAGAGAAGCTGACAGAATTGCAAATGAGTAATATAGGTGAGGAAGTCTATCTGAGAGAGAAGTTGAGTCTCATGCGGAATTTTCTGGGAGGATTGACCAATCTAAAGATCATGGAACTCTATAAGAAGATATCCCTCTTGAAGTTTGAAGCAGAACTGGGGTATCAACTGGGCAACCGTGATAAACTTGTAGATAAGCATACGGTAGAGGCTTTTGAAAAGAAGTTGGAAAAGAAGCGTCAAAGATTATTCAAAGAGAGAAGTCATGTCTTATAAAACTGAACGCTTAACGCCTAACGCTGAACACTCACCAAAGGTGATCTTCGGTCCCATACATTCCAGACGTTTTGGTAAATCTTTAGGGGTTGACCTGAGTCCCGGTAAAAAACAGTGTAATTTTGACTGTCTCTACTGTGAACTGGACCCGGCTAAAACGATGGATACCTATGAGGATGTCGTAAGTGTAGAAATAGTCACCACTGCACTGAAAGCAGCGCTGAAAGAACATGGTGATATAGATTTCATCACCCTCACGGCCAATGGTGAACCCACTCTTTACCCCTATCTCTCAGAACTCATAGATGAGATCAACAGCTTTAAAGGCAGCACCAAGACACTCATCCTCTCCAATGCTGCCAACATCGATGATGTCAATGTACAGGATGCACTGCTGAAACTCGATGAAGTGAAACTCTCCCTGGACTGTGCCACCCAAAAATGCTTGCAAAAACTTGACCGTTCCCATAAGGGTATAGAGGTCGAGAAGATCAAAGCAGGGATGTTGGCCTTTAAAAGCAGATATGAAGGACCGCTCGTCATAGAGATACTCATCGTCAAAACACTCAATGACTCCAAAGAAGAGATCGCCAAACTCAATGAATACCTGCTGAAACTGCAACCCACACGTATAGATATAGGGACCATAGACAGACCGCCTGCCTATGATGTAAAGCCTGTCAGCTATGAAAAACTACTGGAGATCAGCCATCTTTTTGACAGTTCGTTGCCCGTCTACATAGCATCGCGAAAAAAAGCGGAGATCTCAGCTTCCAGCTACTCTGATGAAGAGATATTGGAGACTTTATCGAAACGTCCTTTGACTGCAGAAGATATCGAAGCACTTTTTGATGATGAGAGTCAAAACAGGGTACAAGATCTTCTCCATGAAAAGAAAATAAAGCAAGTTTCAACAAATGGCGTAGATTTTTACAAAAAAGCCTAAAATATCCTTGACTTTAAAAAACTTTTTTACTATAATCTCACCCACGAAACAAGCATACGCTTCTTTCAACCATTGTTCCGGCATAGCTCAGCGGTAGAGTAGATGACTGTTAATCATTTGGTCCCAGGTTCGAATCCTGGTGCCGGAGCCACTTCATAAAAAAATCCCATAAATAAAATTTATCAATATTTTTAAAATACTTTCTTTTTAGTTTAAAATATTACATAGATGTGACATCCTTCATGTATTATAGATCTTATAGAAATTTTTTATCTTGAAATTTGTATCCTAAGTATATTCCTTTTTGTAATTTAGCTTATTATAGGCGAACAAGTGATGCTCGATAGAGATCTGGCTGAACTATATCAAGTTGAGACAAAAGTACTAAATCAGGCAGTAAAAAGAAATATAAAAAGATTCCCAAGTGACTTTATGTTTCAGTTATCTAAAGAAGAGTTTGAAAATTGAAGGTCACAATTTGTGACCTCCAATTCAGATAGAATGGGGCTGAGAAGAGCACCTTATGCTTTTACCGAGCAGGGCGTGTATATGTTGGCTACGGTTTTAAAAAGTGATTTTGTAGGATCAGTATTAGGGTATCAGTCTGCAGGAATTAATAATTCTGAGAATTTAGGTGAAAATATGAAAGAAAGCACACTTTCTGCTGGTCGTCTTTTTGGTGTCGGTGGAAGTTCAACACACTCCTACTACGGCTGCGTCATTGGGTGTGGAGAAGAGAACTTTACACCAGATATTCGAAACTATGCTAACCCAAATGAGTCTGTAGAACCTAGAGAGTTCCCTGTAGAACACTATTATGAAACTAACTTTAGAATCAAAGATGAAAATGGTAATGATAAGGTAGATGTCAAGCTGGACTTACTACCTAACGTTCAAAGAAAAAGTGACATAGAGAGCAAACAACAAACAGTACTAGATATAACAGGAGGTAAATAATGAAATTTTTAATTGTATGTATAACAATGCTTTTCATTTCTGGGTGTAGTGGAGCAAAAATAGCAGATAATATTACTAAGACACAAATAGCCATGAGTGGTAACAAACCCCCTGCATTTTTTACTGTTGCCAATGTAGAGACGATGAAAAATTACGTTTTTGAAGGAAAAGGTTTTTCTTTTCAATTCCCAACCGCTAAACAATCAGATTTTTCTAAAATGGGTGGATGGAGTGGAATGAGTATGCGCGATGGTAGAACGATAGCATTTGGATTTAAAAATTCTATAGTTTATCATATTGCAGTATCTACATCTGGAAATGTTCTAAAATATGGAGAACGAGAAAGAGTAATAGAAAATAATGATGTAGAGTATCTAAGAACTCGAATGCCCAAAAGAGTTAAAAATAATGGAGAAATTATGGATATTTCTCTGAAAACTTTTCGTGCTGGAAAAGAAAATTATTCTTGTACCGAAAGAACTTCAACCCATAGCAAATATAGAAAAAAGCGAATAAGTTATGGATGTTTCAAAGTTAATGAGATAAAAACGAAAATCAAGTATGTATCGATCTCTCTGACCTACAACAAACCAAAAGATCCAAAATTAGCAAAGCAATACACCTACCAAGATCTAAAAAAAAGAGCTAAAAGAACTTTGGATTCACTGTATATCAAAGATGGATGGTAATGAAAAATAAATGAAAAGAGGAGAAATGAAGCAAATGTGGAGGATGAACGTAAGGATATTCAAGTAATCTCTTAGATTACAGTGAACGATATTGTGCAGTGGGCTCAATAGAGAAACAAAGATAAGATTGATTTCTATAAAAAAGTACTCTATAGATAAAAAGATAATGGTGATATTTCCTTTTTTCATGAGAAGGTTTATTTGATAATTTATATAAGCAATATGACATAGATGTGACATTTTTATACTAAAATCCTGCCTTGAATGTAAATACGACGGTTATCTCTCTTTCATTCATAGCACTTAATGAAGTTAAGATATAATATAACAATTTTAAATTAGGCCTTTTATATCGCATAGTGCATACTAAGAGGATTGGGAAGAAGGAACATAAGTAATGCATATTCTTGTTACTGGTGGTGCAGGGTACATTGGTAGCCATATTGTAAAACTTTTGCTTGAAAATAGTAATCATAAAATTACTATTTTAGATAACCTTGTGACTGGATTTCAAGCGACTATTGATACATTAACTGTTATTGCAAAAGAAAACAATGTCACTTTGAATTTCATGGAAGAAGACCTTTCCGATTTTAGCAAGATTGAAAATATCATGCATGAAAATCAGTTTGATGCGATCATCCATTTTGCTGCTTCACTTGTGGTACCAGAAAGTGTTGAAAATCCTTTAAAATATTATCTTAACAATACTGCCAATACGGCTAACCTCATAAAGTGTGCCACAGAAAATGGAGTAAAGAAATTTATCTTCTCCTCAACAGCAGCAACGTATGGAGAGCCTGATGCTACTGTTGTAAACTTGGAAACTGGACTTAAAGAGAGTGATCCAACAGATCCTATCAACCCGTACGGGATGAGTAAACTCATGAGTGAAAGAGTACTCAAAGACACAGCCTTTGCTTATGATGATTTCAAGTATGCAGCACTGCGTTATTTTAATGTCGCGGGTTCTGATCCTGATGGCCGTATCGGTCAGTCCACCAAAAATGCTACACTGCTCATAAAAGTAGCTGCAGAAACTGCCATAGGCAAGCGTGAAAAGATGTATATCTTTGGAGACGATTATCCTACACATGATGGTACGGGTATCCGAGACTATATCCACGTAGTAGATCTTGCTCAGGCACATATAGAGGCTTTGGAGTATCTTGAAGATCATGATAGTGATGTGTTCAATGTAGGGTATAGTCGAGGCTTTTCGGTCAAAGAGGTCATTGATACCATGAAAAAAGTCTCCGGCATTGATTTTACGGTGGAGATCAAAGAGAGACGTGCAGGAGATCCTGCTATCCTTATCTCTGATAATACAAAGATCAAAAATACCATGCATTGGCAACCGCGATATGATGATCTGGAAGTCATCTGCAAAACAACACTCGAATGGGAGAAAAAAATTTGAGAATCAGAAAATGTCTATTTCCCGCTGCAGGATACGGTACCCGTTTCTTACCAGCGACCAAAGCCACCCCAAAAGAGATGCTACCGGTCCTCACTAAACCACTTATCCAGTATGGGGTAGAAGAAGCACTTGAAGCGGGTCTGAATACGATGGCGATCATTACAGGTCGTGGTAAACGTGCCATCGAAGACCATTTTGACATCATGTATGAACTTGAACATCAGATCAAAGGTACAAGCAAGGAGCACCTCCTTGATGAGATATGTTCTCTTATCACCCAATGCACCTTCTCATACACAAGACAAGTAGAGATGAAAGGTTTGGGACATGCTATTCTTACAGGTGAAACGCTGATAGGAAATGAACCATTTGCTGTGATTCTCGCAGATGATCTCTGTACCAATGTGAATGATGGTGTACTTAAACAGATGATCGAAGTTTTTGAAAAGTATCAATGTTCTGTTGTAGCTATCGAAGAAGTTCCTAAGGAAGAGACATATAAGTATGGTATCATAGCCGGAAAACTGGTCGATAATACGGACGATACCTACAGAGTGACAGATATGGTGGAAAAACCAGATCCAAAAGATGCACCAACGAACATGGCCATCATCGGACGCTACATCCTGACTCCTGACATCTTTGATATACTTAGAGAGACAAAACCAGGAAAAAATGGTGAGATCCAGATCACAGATGCTCTTCTTGAGCAGGCGAAGAGGGGTAAGGTGATCGCTTATAAATTTGATGGGCAACGTTTTGATTGTGGTTCTGTGGATGGGTTTGTTGCAGCGACGAACCACTTTTATAACAAGATGTGAGGGTAAATCGATGACAAATATCATATTATGTGGAGGGAGTGGGACAAGACTTTGGCCACTTAGCCGTACACTCATGCCAAAACAGTTTGTTAAGCTTTTTGAAGGTGAATCTCTTTTCCAAAAGACAGTTTCCCGTAATCAGAAAGCATGTGACTCACAGTTCATCGTATCTAATGCTGAACAGTATTTTCTTGCAGTGGATCAGATAGAAGAACTCAATATTAATACATCTAGGTATCTTTTAGAACCAGTAGGAAGAAACACGGCACCAGCTATAGCACTTGCTTGTTTTGCGTTGAATGCAGAAGAGATTGTCCTTGTGACACCATCGGATCACCTTATTAAAAATGAGCAAGCGTATCTCGAAGCTATAGAGAAGGCAAAAATATTAGCACAATCAGACAATCTTGTGACTTTTGGTATCACACCGCAATACCCAGAGACAGGGTTTGGCTACATTGAGGCAAATGGTGAGTCAGTGCTTTCGTTTAAAGAGAAACCTAATGCCCTTACAGCTCAAGCTTACCTTGATGCAGGAAATTACTACTGGAACTCTGGAATGTTCTGTTTTAAAGCAGGTGTCTTTCTTGAAGAGTTAAAACAAGACTCCCCTGAGATCTACGAGGCTTCTTTGTCAGCATTTAACAATGCAAAGAAAGATGAGATGATCCGTATAACTTATGAAGATATGTTGGCTATTCCAGAAGACAGTATAGACTATGCCGTCATGGAAAAAAGTAGCAAGGTAAAAGTCATACCTTCAGACATTGCATGGAGTGACCTAGGAAGTTTTGAATCTTTGGATGAAGAGATAGCATCAAGTGATAATATTATCAATATTGGTTCAACCAATAACCTTGTTCTCTCACCTAAGCAAGTAGCAACAATAGATGTAGATGATTTGATCATTATCGATACAGCAGATGCACTGCTTGTTTCTAAAAAAGGGAGTAGCCAAAAGGTCAAAGAGGTAGTCAAATCACTTAAAGAACAAAACTCTGAACTGCCGAATATCCATGTCACGGCACATCGCCCTTGGGGTACCTATACCATACTGGATGAGTCTAATGGCTATAAAGTGAAACGTATCGTTGTGAAAACAGGTAAACGTCTTTCTTTACAAAAGCACCATCACCGTTCTGAACACTGGGTGGTGGTAAGCGGTACAGCAATGGTCACAAAAGGTACAGAAGAGTTTACTGTGACTTCAAATGAATCAACATATATCTCTATAGGTGAAGTCCACCGTCTTGAGAATGTTGGGAAGATTGACCTTGTGATGATCGAAGCACAGGTAGGCGAGTATGTGGGTGAAGATGATATTGTACGTATAGAGGATGATTTTGAAAGAAAATAATCCAGGGTATCTTAAAGGGGATCTGTTTAAAACTATTATTGAGAATACCCCACTTGTCTCTGTTGATATTATTGTGAAACATAATGGTAAAGTTTTACTTGGGAAAAGGGTCAATAAACCAGCCCAAGGGTACTGGTTTACATTGGGTGGCAGGGTACTCAAAAATGAGCCTATTAAGAGTGCCATACATCGTATCTGTAATATGGAAATAGGTATGATTCTACCTGAAAATCCAAGGTTTATAGGTGTATTTGAACATCTCTATAACGATGGCATTTTTGATGATGTTTCAACACACTATGTAAATCTTGCTTATGAGATAGAAGTATCAGGTCTTGAAGATCTGCCAGAAGATCAGCACAACGAGTATCGTTGGTTTGGTCTTGAAGAACTGATACAAAGCGATGAAGTACACAAGTATGTCAAAGATTATTTTATAGTATCAAAGGGTACAGTCCCACAGCAAAAGGAGAGTTAAATGGCAGAAAATAAAAAAGTAGCACTAATTACAGGGATCACAGGTCAAGATGGTTCTTACCTGGCAGAATTCCTGCTCAAAAAAGGATATGTAGTACATGGTATCAAAAGAAGAGCATCACTCTTTAACACAGACCGTATCGATCACCTCTATCAAGATCCTCACGTAGAAAATAGAAACCTTATCTTACACTATGGAGATATGACTGACTCTATGAACCTTACTCGTATTATTCAGGAGACACAGCCAGACGAGATCTACAACCTTGCTGCGATGAGTCATGTTGCCGTGTCATTTGAAACACCTGAATATGTTGCTAATGCAGATGCTACAGGAACTTTACGTATCTTGGAAGCAGTCAGACTCCTTGGACTTGAAAAAAAGACAAAGATCTACCAGGCATCCACTTCAGAACTGTATGGAAAAGTACAAGAAGTACCTCAAACAGAAACTACTCCTTTTTACCCAAGATCTCCTTATGCCGTAGCAAAAATGTATGCCTACTGGATCACGGTGAACTACCGTGAAGCGTATGATATGTTCGCATGTAACGGTATCTTGTTCAACCATGAATCACCGGTACGTGGAGAGACTTTTGTAACACGTAAGATCACCCGCGCAGCTTCTAAGATAGCCCTTGGTCTTCAAGACAAACTCTATCTTGGAAACCTTGATGCTAAACGTGATTGGGGTCATGCGAAAGATTATGTCAAAATGATGTGGATGATCCTACAGGCAGATGAACCAGAAGATTGGGTCATCGCTACAGGTGTTACGACTCCAGTAAGAGAGTTTGTACGTATGGCATTTGCTTATGCAGGAATAGAGTTGGAGTTCAAAGGGGAAGGTGTAGATGAAAAAGCTTATGTAGTCTCTTGTTCTAACCCAGAGTATCAGGTTGAGATTGGCAAAGAGGTGGTTGGTGTTGATCCTCGTTACTTCCGTCCGACAGAAGTTGATCTTCTTATTGGTGATCCATCCAAAGCAGAGAAAAAACTGGGCTGGAAAAGAGAGTATAAATTAGAAGAACTTGTCAATGATATGATGGCATCAGATCTTAAACTAATGACAAAAGACCAGTATCTTAAAGATGGTGGTTATACTATCATGAATTACTTCGAGTAGGCAGTATAGTGAATAAAGATGCTAAGATATATGTAGCCGGTCATAGAGGATTGGTAGGCTCTGCTATTGTCTCGAACCTTAAGGCCAAAGGCTACACTAATGTCATCGGAAAGACACATGCTGAACTTGATCTATTAGATCAACAGGCAGTGGCTTCTTTCTTTGAAAGCGAAAAGCCGGAGTATGTGTTCCTCGCAGCAGCAAAAGTAGGGGGCATCGTAGCCAACAACACTTATCGTGCAGATTTTATCTATGAAAATCTGCAGATACAGAACAACATCATCCACCAAAGTTATAAAAATGGTGTCAAGAAACTAATGTTTTTAGGTTCAACATGCATCTACCCAAAAAATGCACCACAACCCATGCCTGAAGATTGTTTGCTTACTGATACCCTTGAGTACACTAACGAACCATATGCCATAGCCAAGATAGCAGGCATCAAGATGTGTGAGAGTTACAATTTACAGTATGGCACCAACTACATCTCAGTCATGCCGACAAATCTTTATGGCCCTAACGATAATTTTGACCTTGAAAAGTCTCATGTACTTCCTGCACTGATAAGAAAGATCCATCTTGGAAAAGCATTAGAAAATAACGATTGGAAAACGATTAGAGCTGATCTAAATAAGTTACCTATTGAAGGCATCGATGGATCAGCTTCAGAGGAAACAATTATAGATGTATTAAATAAATACGGAATCAAGGCTCTTAACGCTCAACGCTCAACGCTTAACGCTACTCAAATAGAGATCTGGGGCTCAGGTAAGCCTATGCGTGAATTCCTTTGGTCAGAAGATATGGCAGATGCCTGTGTCTTCCTCATGGAAAATAGAGACTTTGCCGATACGTACACACTAACTGATGGTTCAAACACTACTTGCACACCGAACGAAGTACAAAACCTGGAAGTTCGTAATACCCATATCAACATTGGTACTGGTGTTGATATTTCCATTAAAGAACTTGCTGAGACTATCAAAGAAATTATTGGATTCCAAGGTGAACTCTACTTCAATGCCGATAAGCCTGACGGTACGATGAAGAAACTGACAGATGTCTCTAAACTCCATGGACTTGGATGGGAACATAGTGTTGATTTAAAAGAAGGAATTGAGAAAATGTACCAGTGGTATAAGAAAAATTATTAATTGTATTTGGGACGTGTCCTGAAGCTATTAAAATGACGCCGCTTGTGAAAAAGTTTTAGAAATATTCTGATACTTTTGAAACTAAAATGTGTGTGACTGCGTAACACCGTGAGATGCTTGACCAGGTTTTGGAATTGTTTGATCTCGTGCCAGATCATGATCTTAATATCATGAAACCGGGGCAAGATCTTTATGATGTGGTATCTAATGTACTTCTTGGTATGAAGTCTATACTTACGGATTTTAAACTTGATGTGGTTTTTGTCCATGGTGATACATCGACGACTTTTACTGCAGCTCTGGCAGCATTCTATCAACAGATCAGTGTTGCACATATTGAAGCAGGTCTTAGAACGGGAGATATTTACTCACCTTGGCCAGAAGAGGCAAACCGCCAACTGACAACAAAGATCACTGCCCACCACTTTGCACCTACTGCTACATCCAAAGAGAACTTGCTTAAAGAGAATGTGAATGAACGCAATATAGAAGTCACAGGCAAAACCGTTATTGATGCACTGTTCTTAGCCTTAAAGAAGATTCAGAACAATCCTGAGCTAGAACAAGAAATTGTCTCTACCATAGAGAAGGCCATCGATAGTTCAACATTCAGCATTCAAAATTCATTCTCGTTACGGGCCACAGAAGAGAAAACTTTGGTCAAGGTTTTATCAATATTTGCAATGCATTGAAAAAGATCGCTATTTCCAATCCAAATATCGATATTGTCTATCCTGTCCATTTAAACCCAAATGTACAAAAACCGGTAAAAGAGCCGCTTTCAGATGTACCAAATATCTACCTCATACTGCAATGGTTGTATGAAGAGTTTGTCTATATGATGGAGAAGTCATATTTCATCATTACAGACAGTGGTGGAGTGCAGGAGGAAGCACCTTCTTTAGGTAAGCCGGTGTTAGTAATGAAGGATACGACGGAACGTCCTGAAGCATTAGATGCAGGTATAGTCAAACTTGTTGGAACAGATACTGAGCTCATCGGCACAAAAGCTTATAGACAATTAAAAATCTTATAAGCATATGAGCAAAGCAAGCAACCCTTATGGTGATGGCATACATGTCAAAAACCGAGAATTTACTTTGTCTTTAAAATGTCAGAAGTATCTTCTGGAACTGAGCAACTTTAAAGCTAATTATCATTCATATGAAATAGATGTTATAAGAATGTGACATCTTTTTACTATACTTTCATTTTTATAAAAAAGTGAAGCTTGTTTTAGGTGTCAGGTCAATAGACTCTAACCCTTTTTCGATACAATATCATCAATTTAAATCAGGAATTATAAATATGGCATATAAGATAGCAGTTATCGGACTTGGTTACGTTGGTTTGCCACTGGCGCATGCATTTTCAGAGAAATATGAGGTCGTTGGTTTTGATATCGCTCAGTGGCGTGTTGATGAGCTTAACTCCGGTGTGGACCGCACGTTGGAGCTCAGTGGAGATCAAGTCAATGAAGCATTAGCAAATGGTATGAAATTCACCAATGTTTTGGATGAGATAGCTGATTGTAATATTTATGTGGTCACTGTACCAACTCCTATTGATGAGCATAAACGTCCAGACTTAACACCACTGCTTAAAGCCAGTGAATCCATTGGTAAAGTACTGAAAAAAGATGATATCGTTATCTATGAGTCTACTGTCTATCCTGGTGCGACAGAAGAGGATTGTGTGCCAGTACTTGAAAAGTTCTCTGGTTTAAAGTTTAACGAAGATTTCTTCTGTGGATACTCTCCTGAACGTATCAATCCGGGAGATAAAGAGCATACGGTTACAAAGATCTTAAAAGTGACTTCGGGGTCTACTCCTGAGATCGGGAAAAAAGTAGATGAGCTTTATGCAAGCGTGATCATTGCAGGAACACATTTGGCTCCTTCTCTTAAAGTGGCTGAAGCAGCAAAGGTCATCGAAAACTCTCAAAGAGATATCAACATCGCTTTTGTCAATGAACTTGCGATCATTTTTAACAAACTTGGCATAGATACAGAAGCTGTACTTCAAGCAGCAGGAACGAAGTGGAATTTTCTTCCTTTCCGTCCGGGTCTGGTAGGTGGTCACTGCATCGGTGTGGATCCATACTACTTGACGCACAAAGCTCAAGAAGTAGGATACAACCCTGAGATCATTCTTGCCGGTCGTCGTCTCAATGACAACATGGGTATGTATGTAGCCAATCAGGTACTCAAACTGATGATACAAAAAGAACATAAAGTTGCTGGTGCAAAAGTTTTAGTTTTGGGGATCACATTTAAAGAGAACTGTCCAGACATAAGAAATTCTAGAGTGATAGATGTGATCAGAGAATTGCAAGAGTTTGGTACAGATGTGAGTGTTTATGATCCATGGGCTGATGCAGAGGAAGTACAAAGAGAGTACAATATTTCTCTCATTGAAGATATATATGCTACTCATTATGATGCTGTTGTACTTGCTGTTGCACATGATAAGTTTAATGGATTGGATATTGATAAACTTAAAAATGGTAATGGTACTGTCGTTTATGATATTAAATCAAAGCTTGAAGAGAGTGATGGGAAACTTTAATGACAGCATTTGAACAACTCTTAGAACGTTTTAAAACAGAGCAAAAAATGTGGTTAGTAACAGGAAATGCCGGTTTCATAGGTTCAAATTTAGCAGAGTTCTTACTTTCACATAACCAAAAGGTAGTTGGTGTAGATAACTTTTCTACAGGCTATCAGCATAACATCGATGATGTACTGGCACAAGTCGGGGAGGAAGCGGCGAAGAACTTTACTTTTATAGAGGGTGACATCGCTGATTTTGATACCTGTGCAAAAGCATGTGAAAGTGTAGACATTGTACTACATCAAGCAGCACTTGGTTCAGTACCACGTTCCATCGATGATCCTGTGACTTCCAATCGTTCCAATGTCACTGGTTTTTTAAATATGCTTACTGCAGCAAAAGATGCAGGGATCAAACGTTTTGTTTATGCAAGTTCAAGCTCCGTTTATGGTGACTCACCTGAGCTTCCGAAGGTAGAAGAGCGTACAGGTAATCTTCTTTCTCCTTATGCAGCTATGAAAATGACAAATGAACTCTACGCAGGCGTATTTAAACGTACTTATGAGATGGAAACTTTAGGTTTACGCTATTTCAACGTATTTGGTCGTCGTCAAGATCCAAATGGAGCCTATGCAGCTGTAATACCTAAATGGGTAGGTTCGCTTCTTGAGGGTGAAGATGTCTACATCAACGGTGACGGTGAAACAAGCCGTGACTTTACCTACATAGATAATGTCATACAAATGAACCTTTTAGCTGGAACTACAGACAACATAGAAGCATTTGGCGAAGCATTCAACGTAGCTGTAGGTGGTAGAAACACACTCAATGAACTCTATGCACTGATTAATAAAGAATTAAATGCTCATATAGACTCTTTTACTAAAAAAGAGGCTATCTATAGAGATTTCCGAGCAGGGGACATTCGTCATTCAAATGCCAACATTTCAAAGGCACAGAACTTTGTAGGCTATGCTCCAACGCATGATATCTATCAGGGTATGGAAGAGGCTATTGAGTGGTATATTGAGAATATTGGTAAAAAGTAGTAAATAAGTGACAAATATTATCTTATGTGGTGACAGTGGGACACGTTTGTGGCCACTTAGCCGTACTCTCATGCCAAAACAGTTTGTAAAAATTTTTGAAGGTGAATCTCTCTTTCAAAAAACAGTTTCTCGTAACCAAAAAGCGTGTGATACACAATTTATTGTCTCCAATGCAGAACAGTATTTTCTGGCAGTAGTTGGCGAAGATGATATTGTGAGATTAGACGATGATTTTAAAAGATATTAGAAGCATATGAAAAATTTTAATTCAAATATTTTTTGGTCCTTACTTTCCCAGTTTTCTAATTATGGATTATCTTTGATTTTTACCATTTTTCTTGCACGTATGGTATTACCTTATGAGTATGGAATTGTTGATCAAGCACAAACAATTACCGCTTTTTTTATCATTTTTGCAGATGGTGGAATTGTTTGGTCTATTGTTCGAGAAAAGTCTATTAGGAATGAAGAAGTTATCAATCTATCATGGATAAATATATCGCTGGGATTGATGTTGTGGATCTTGACCTGGATTAGTGCACCTTATGTTAGTGGTTTTTATCAGACACCGGAAGTAGAAGATGTATTAAAGGCACTGGGATTTGTCTTTGTACTTACCGGACTAGCTACACCATTTCTTATGTGGATGAAAAGAGAGTTGGAGTTCAAAAAAATTACTATTATCAATCTTATCTCTACAACTATTGGTGGAGTATCTGCGATAGTAGCAGCATATTTTAACTATGGATATTGGTCCTTGGTTATTCTTGCGCTTGTAAAAGCATTTGTACAATTTATTTTATTATTGATGAGTTCAAGAATGCCTATAGGCTTATATAAGTTTAATACACCTGTAAAAAAAATGATACATTTTGGTGTTGGACTTATTGGTTTTGGTATGGTGAACTATTTTGCAAGAAATCTTGATAATATTTTGATAGGAAAAATTGGAGGAGCAGAAGAATTAGCACTTTATGCCAAAGCCTACTTTCTCATGTTTTTACCAAGTATGTTGATCACAGGAGCACTTACGGGATTGATGGTATCTGTATTGGCCAAAGTACAAGATGATCCTGCAAAATTTCAAGAAGTTTATGCAAATGTTTTGAGAATGATCTTTGTAATTACTCTCCCTATCACGGGTTATTTTTTATTATTCCCCTCAGATCCTATTTTACTTTTTTATGGGCTCAATTGGGAAGGAAGTATTCCTTTATTGCAAATATTATCTATAGCAGCGATAACACAACCATTATATAACACTATGGGTTGGGTTTATACAGCAATTGGGAAAAGTAAAGAGATGTTTCACTGGGGAGTGGTTTCCTCTATTATTTTAAGTGTTGCTTTTTTAGTGGGAGTTCAATGGGGGGCAGTGGGTATTGCGATGTCATACTCGATCGTGATGGGATTGATTTTTGTATATGTAGGCCTAAGGAAAGCGCATAAAGCAGCTGATATTTGTTTGAAAGAAAGTTTTGTACCACTTTTGCCGGTACTTGGTTCTGGGATACTTACTTTTATGTTTGTCAAAAATATGGATATGTATTTAAGTGTAGAAAATAGCTATTTAACTATCTTTTTAAAAGTGATAACCGTACTTTGTCTGTATATCGCTTTTTTATATATTATTTACAAGAACAAGTTAAAAAATTTAATTATATTCACTAAGGACTTTAGATGACCCATCAACCCTATATGTATTCATTAGTTGATTTATGGCGTTCCATTGCGGTGCTCTTAGTTGTGGTGGCACATACATTACTTTGGTGGGGAAATCCAATTATCTTTGGAGTTATTGAACCTAGTTTATTGGGAAGTACAGGTGTAGCCATCTTTTTTGTATTAACAAGTTATGTACTTATGATGTCATTGGAAAGACTAAGAAAAAAAAGTGAACACTTGTACATAGACTTTATATTGAGAAGATTTTTCCGTATTTACCCCTTATCTCTTATGGTCGTTCTATTTTATTACTTGACACAAATTCCTTCATATTTTGAAAAGGGATTGTATTTTCTTTATCCAGATATATCTTTTAGTGGGTTTATTCAGAACCTGTTACTCATTCAAAACTTTACTGTTACAGAAAATATTTTAGGCCCACTTTGGAGTTTACCTTATGAGTTTCAAATGTATTTCTTTCTCCCTATCCTATTCTATTATATTAAGGATTCAGATACAAAATGGAAAATGATTTTTTTATTTTTTATTCTTCTTTTACTCTTTTTTGTACTTAAAACAAAGATTGATTCTGTGAATAAGTTGTTACCATACATACAAATACCAGACTATGCTAAATGGGGACTGTGTTTTATACCTGGAGTTGTTGCATACTATGTGCAAAAAGAATACGACGGAAAGATCATCCCTTTTCAATATTTTTGGATAATTATCGCAATTATTTTATTTGCTAGAATGTTTAATTATCACTTTTTTGTACAGGTCTTGAGTGCAGTACTTGTTGGATTTACTTTAGTACTAATGAGTGATAATTATAGTCTGTGGCTAAAAAAAGTTACTGAAATCATTTCACAGTATTCATATGGAATTTACCTTACGCATATGCTTGCTATTTATCTTGGTTTTGAATTGTTTGGAGCAACATCATTAGGATGGACAGTATTTTTAGGTAGTTTAGTTGTATTGCCAGTGCTCTGTTATCACTTGATAGAAAAACCATGTATAGACTGGGGCAAAAAATACTGCTCATTGAAATTTTCCAAAAAAGAGTATACCGTATGAATATTTGTTTAATATGTAATGAATATCCTCCCTATAAATGTGGAGGTATAGGTACCTTTACTTATGAATTAGCTACAGCATTAACAAAAAATGGACATCATGTAGTAGTAGTAGGAATCTATCGTGATGTCGATGAAGATATTGAGATAGAAGGTGTTCGGGTTATAAGACTAAAATCATGGCAAGGTAAAATAGCATTTTTTACTAATAGTCTTAGATTAGGGTATAAAATAAAAAACTTGATACAAGAAGAGGATCTCGATATTGTTGAGTCTATCGATTTTGAAGGTATCTCAGCATTTTGGCCAGTGTTAACTATACCTATCATAATAAGACTGCATGGTTCTGTAATATATTTTGCAAAAGAGATGAAGACTAGAGTTTCGAAGATAACATACCTGATCGAAAAAAGAGCACTGCAAAAATCAGACTATATCTGTTCTGTCAGTGACTATACTGCCCAGAAGACCAAACAGATATTTAAGTTAGATAAAGAGATCACAACCATTTACAATGGTCTCAAAATACCGGATGAAAATAGATGCAAAAGAGACTTTACAAAAAACTACCTTGTAAGTTTTAGCGGTTCACTCATGCGCAAAAAAGGAGTACTGTCTCTTGCCAAAGCTTGGAACTTAGTGAAAGAAAAAATTCCAGAAGCAAGGCTGAAATTCATAGGAAAAGATACCTTAGAAGATGGTATCTTTATAAAAGAAAAAATTTACAGTTTGGTAGATAAACAATATCATGATTCACTTGAGTTTACGGGGCATGTTTCAAAAGAGTCGCTAGAAGCATTGCTTGTTGAGTCAGATTTAGCAGTTTATCCTTCTATATCAGAATCATTTGGTTTAGCACCTTTGGAGGCGATGGCTCTTAAGCTGCCTGTAATATTTTCAGAAAAAAGTGCTGGACTAGAATTGAAAGCAAAACTGCCAAATTTAATTTTGGTTGATCCATTAAATGAAACTGGTATTGCAACTAATATTCTTAAGTTACTTAACAGTGATTCTCTTGAATCAATAGGTGCACTTTGTCGTCAAGAGGTTAATGATAATTTCAATGTAGAAAAACTATTGTCTGAAAACATTAAGTTTTATGAAAGTTGTATCAATGAATTCAAATAATAAAACTCCTATTTTAATCATAGCACCATTTTTTGCGCCACAGTCACATGCCGCTATGTTCAGAGTGCATAAGCTCGTGAAGTATCTCCCTCAATATGGTTATAAACCTATAGTGGTTACTACAGATATAAACTACAACTACAATGAAGATCTAAGTTTACTGGATGAGTTTTCAGAGGATGTGGAAATCCATAGAGTAAGATATGTGGAACCAACGATAAGAGGTCTTAGGATGGCGTTGGGTGGTAAAGATAGAACCTTTAAAGCTATGAAGAAACATATGAAGCCAAATACTTCAAAAGAAAGGAGTAGTAACAGGATAAAGAAAAAAAACTTTTTACAAAGAGTAAAGTCAAAAATTCAAAATTTTATTTTAAATATTCCTGATGCATATTGGACATGGGTAAATCCTGTAACTAAGATATCTAATGAACTGATAAAACAATATAATATCAAATTAGTTTATACTACTACAAACCCTGACTCGGTACTGAAGATAGGTTTAAATTTAAAATCAAAAAATGATATCAAATGGGTTTCTGACTTCCGGGACCCTGTTGGATACGGAGAAAGATATAATACCCATCATAAATTTATAGATAGACAAATAAAAAAACTTCATTTGTCGGCTATGAATACAGCTGATAAAATCACCGGGTTATCTTCTTCTTATGAACAGATATTTAAGGATTTATATCATATAGAGTCAAATAAATTTCAATTTATACCTACAGGAATAGATGATGAGTATATTGATAATATAAGTTTAATGGATAATGTAGAAAAGTATTTAATATTTGTAGGTGAATTTCAAGAAAAGTATGATGATTATATATTTAAAGTTTTGGATAATGTCTTAGCAAAAGAAAACATTCAATTCAAGATTAAAATCATAGGAAGAAAAGAAATTAATTTTAAAAATATATCGAAATATATGGATCAATATAAATATGTAAATCATGTCATTGAATATATAGATCACATCCCTCAGCTTGAACTTTATAAAGAAATAAAAAATGCACATAGCTGTATATTGTTAACAGGTGGTGAAAATTTTTGGTGGTGCAATTTTGCTAAGATGGTTGATTATATAGCACTACAGAAATATGTAATTGCTGATGTTCATAATCCTAGTGAAGCAAAAAAAGAACTTGAGAAAACAGAGAAAGGTATTTTTTTAACTAAAAATTTGGAAAACGATATAAAAATAGTGACTAACCATATGAAAAAAACTATTGATGACTTTCAATTTGAAAATGAATACTACAAAAGATATCTTGCTTCATTTCAAGTAAAATCCTTCGTTGAAGTTTTTGACAATCTATTAGGAATGAAGAATGATAAATAATAAACTTTTATTTTTCAGTTACGATTTTCCGCCAGTTGAAGGTGGTATATCAAGGCTTTGTGATGAGATCGTCAAACAGTTTATACATAAAGGTTGGGATGTAGAGGCTATAAGTGAAGAAAGAGAGATAGAAAAAGGCTATAGAGATGATCTTTATCCTATACAGAGAGTCCCTTCCAAAAGATTTTTTAAAGAGTTTGAATCTTATAAGATTTTAAAGAGGTATCCTAAAGATACGTTGATCATCACAGGGGTTTGGCACCCTGAAGCACTCATTTCTATCCTTGCAGGACATAAAAATGTGGTAGTATTGGCTCATGGCAATGATATCATGCAGGGTAAAAAAACATTTAAAAACTTTATTTTATCTTTGTTGAGAAAATATGTACTCTCAAAAGCAAAGCTGGTTATATGCAACAGCCACTATACACAAAATACTATTCTAGAACAATTTCCATGTGTTAATTCAACAGTCTGTACACTTGGTGTTGATGAAGAAAGATTTTCCCCGGCAGAAGATAAAAAGAGTGTGCGAGAAGCGTTGAACTTACCGATAGATAAAAAGATCATCCTAACAACTTCGAGAATCGATAAATATAAAGCGCATGATACAGTACTAAAGGCATTGGCCCTTTTAGATGAGAAAACTTTGGATGCACTTTGCTATTGTATCGTAGGTCGCGGTAATTATCTTGAAGAGTTAAAAAAGTTGGCTAGTCAACTAAATGTTGATCAGTACATCCATTGGTATGGATTTATCGAAGAGGATGATCTGCCTAAAGTATATCAGGCGAGTGATCTGTTTGTTTTGTGTACCAGAGAGGAAAAAGATCAAAAAAGAGTTGAAGGATTTGGACTGGTATTTTTGGAAGCACAGTCTTCGGGAGTACCTGCGATTGGTTCAAACCAGGGTGGTATACCTGATGCGATAAAGCATCAAAATGGTGGTTGGTTGGTAGAAAGAGACGATCATCACCAATTGGCTCACTACTTCAAACAACTTGCAGTTGAACCTCAGGCTTTCAAAGAAGAAGGTATGAAAGCCAGACAAAGGGTTCTCAATGAAGCAACTTGGGGACACTTTAGTGAAAAAGTATTTAAAGCTATAGAGGAAAATGTATGAATGAACTTGGAGTAAGTGTTGTAATACCGACATTGAACAGGGATGAGTTTTTGTATGATTCGATCAATGATATGTTAAAGCAAGATTTTGATAAGTATGAGATCCTTGTGGTTGATCAATCTGATAATATCAATGAAAAAGTCGAAGAGCTGGTAAAAAGCAATCCCGATAAAATAAGATACTTTAGAAACCTAGGATTTAAAGGCCTGCCTCAGGCTAGAAACTTTGGCTGGCAGAATGCCAAATATGAAATCATTCTATATATTGATGATGATATAAGAAGTAATGAACTTCTCATCAAACAGCATGCAAGTTGTTATGTAGATCTTGAGGTTGGTCTTGTAGGTGGTGGGATCGATGAACAACATAGAGTTTTGGATGCGAAAGAACCATCAGGGATCTTTAATCCATGGACTTGTACACCACATAGAGGGTTTGCAAGTAAAAATAATCAAATAGTCTCTCATGTTCCCGGCGGAAACTTTAGTGTGAGAAAAGAAATTATGGAAAAAGTGAATGGAGTCGATGAGGTACTCAATGTTGGTGCAGCTTTATATGAAGAGACAGACCTGTCGTTGAGGATAAAAAAGTTAGGCTATAAAATACTTTTTAAAGCAGATGCAAGATTGTTGCATTTAGCAGCAGATACAGGTGGATGTAGAGTGATAAGTGATATCCCCAGATATATGCGAGGACTTGCACATAACAGAAGTTTGGTGATTTCAAGACATTTAAAATGGTATCATAAAATCACTGCATTTTTTAGGTTGATGTTGCTTGGAGTCTCCTACTCCAGAGTTGATAGATCATTAAATCCTTTATTCGCAACTTTTAATGGGATAAAAGCAGGACGAAAAGCTGGGTTAAACCCTGTAGTATGCTGCAACTATAGAGTGCAGGAGTAGCAGGTGCATTATCTTCTGATTCCCTATGCGTTATTTATGCTGCTTACTCTTACCTTTTTATCTGATAGAAGGAACAATGTAGGTCGTTCGGGGACAGTATTTGTCCTGCTTCTTTCGCTTATACTGCTCGGAGTTGTGATAACAGTTCAGCCTTTTGCGGGTGACTCTTATCGTTATGCTATGGGTTTTTTGAAATTTAGGGAGTTTTCACTGGATGAGGTGTTTAAGTATCAGACAGGAGAATATCTTTTCCGATTCTTGAACTGGATCGTAGGGCAGTTTACCGATAGTCCGCATATCTTATTTTTAGTGATTTATTTAATAGCTATTCTGACTTTTTATAAAGCATTGAAAAATATTTTTCCCACATTTGAAAGATATGTAGTGTTTTCTTTTTATGTGCTTTACCCTTACTTTCTTTTTTACATTGTCAATGGGAAACGGCAAGGCTTAGGATTGGTTTTTATGGTACTTGCTATAAGCTATCTGATGGAGGATAAAAATAGAAAAGCATTGCTCTCCCTTTTGGTGTCGGGTTTGATACACAGCGGTATGTTTTTGGTACTGCCCATGGCAGCCTTATTTGTACTGTTTAAAGAGAAAGGACTTTTGAAGATCTCATTTGTTATTTTGGCGGGGAGTGTTCTTTTGTCTATCTCTGGCATCAATGACACGATATCCGGTCCACTCGGAGACCTATTGGCTTCTGAAACAAGGTATAGCGCATACCTGGACGAGAGATTTGAAGCGATCAGTTATCAGACAGGATTTCGACTAGATTTTGCACTTTTTTCGTTTTTTCCAATTTTTTTATATGCTCTTTTAAGAAAAAGAATTCGTAATGAACATAAGACAATAGTACGGAGATGGCTAGCTATTTATATGTTGCTCAATAGTATTTATCATATTTTTTCTTTTGTGCCTTTTAATGACAGATTTGCTATTTTTTCTTGGTTTATTTTACCTATCGTAAGTTATATCATTGTAAGTGCTGTTAATAAAAGGTATGCAGCATTATTTATCTTTGTACTATTAGGGCTCAATGTATTTTTCTTACAAACTTATACAGGAAGAATATTTCAATCTTTGGAGATTTTTTAGTGGCTAAAACAGCAAATGTAAGTGTCGTAATACCTTGTTACAATGCAGAAAAAACAATTTTAAGAGCGCTGGACTCTATAGTAGATCAAACCTTGCTTCCCAAAGAGGTTATAATAGTTGATGATAAAAGTATAGATAATTCCTGTGATATCATAAAAAACTATATAAAAGAACAAGAAAAAAGAGTTTCAATCAAGCTGATCGAGCTTGACAAAAATGCAGGCCCCGCGAAAGCTAGGAATGTAGGATGGGATAATGCAAAAGAAGACTATATCGCATTTTTGGATGCAGATGACTCATGGCATCCCCAAAAAATTGCATTGCAGTATAGTTATATGGAAGACCATCCTGATATAGCAATGAGTGGCCATTTATATAAGATTGTACATAATCGACCTACACTATGCAAAAAAAGAGTTGAAAAAGTTGAAAGAATTTCCAAAAGAAAGCTATTGGTGCGGAATAGGTTTAGTACTCCTACTGTAATGTTAAAGAGAATTATACCATTTCGATTTCGAGAGAATAAGAAATATTCAGAAGACTATCGATTATGGCTTGAAATTCTGTTTGCAGAGTATAAAGCAAGTTTTCTATATTCTAATTTATGTTTTTTGTATAAAAACACATATGGTGTATCTGGGTTATCTTCAAGTATGATGAATATGTGGTATGGTGAATTAGACAATTATAAATTTTTATATACTAATAATGATATAAATCTACTTGAGTATATTTTCGTATTACTGTTAAGTTTTTTCAAGTTTTTAAAAAGACAAATATTCATTGTTTTCAGAAATTTTGGAAGGAAATCGTAATATGTGTGGTATTGTAGGTTTTGTATCAAAAAATAGAGACGAAGAAAGTATTCATAGGATGCTTCATATTCAGAACTATCGTGGTCCAGATGACCATGGGGTATATGTACAAAAGATAGAAAATGATATTGTGCATTTAGGGCATAACCGTCTTTCCATTCAAGATCTCTCCTCACATGGTCATCAGCCATTTGTCTCTGACTGTGAAAATTATATCATCGTTTTTAATGGTGAAGTCTATAACTTTAAAAGCATTCGTATAGAACTTGAAAAATTGGGTTATAAGTTCGTCTCTGAGTCCGATACAGAAGTGATACTCTATGCATATAAAGCATGGGGTATGAAAGCGGTAGAAAAGTTTTTAGGAATGTTTGCATTTTCTATCTTGGATAAAAATAAACAGACAATGTTTTTGGTACGTGATAGAGCAGGTGTTAAACCACTTTATTATTATGACAATGGGGGTGAATTTCTTTTTGCTTCTGAACTCAAGTCATTTCATGAACACCCGTCATTTCAAAAAGAGCAAAACAACGAAGTGTTACCTTACTATTTTCAGTTCGGATACATTCCTGCACCTTATAGCATCTTCAAAAATACGTATAAATTACGTCCGGGGCATTATTTGGAGTATGACCTAATAAGTAATACCTATAATGTTATAGCGTATTGGAGTGCTGATGCATGTTATGCTAAAGAGAAATTTGATAAAAGTGAAAAAGAAATACTTGCTGATCTTGAAGAATTACTTACTGATGCAGTAGATCTTAGGATGGTATCGGATGTACCTGTGGGTGTGTTTTTGAGTGGAGGGTATGATTCATCATTAGTGACTGCTTTGCTTTCAAAAGATAAAAGTAGAAAACTACATACCTTTACTATAGGATTTGATGATAAAAAGTATAATGAAGCAGAGCATGCCAAAGCCATTGCTAAACATTTTGGTACTGAACATACAGAGTATTATGTTTCTAAAAAAGATATGTTGGATAAAGTACAGAGTCTGCCGTTTTATTATGATGAACCTTTTGGGGATAGTTCTGCCATTCCAACCATGATGGTCTCTGAGCTTGCAAAAAAAGATGTCACGGTAGCTCTCTCTGCAGATGGGGGAGATGAGGCATTTTGTGGGTACAGCAAATACTTTTTTCTGAACAAATTTGCACCGGTCTTTTCAAATAGTTTTCAAAAGACAATGCTTAAAAGTATGTTGAATGTTTTTGACGGAAAGCAGATAGAACAGATCAACAGCTTCTTGCCCAAAAAGATACAACAAACAAATATACGTGATAAATACAATAAATTTAAGCGAGCCATGAATGCTGATTCATTAGAGATGATGTTCCGTAATGCTTCATCATATGTAGATAGCCAAGTAGTTAAGAGTTTTCTAAAATTAGAAGCAAATAGCTCTTTGTATGAGAACTTTTCTATGAAAAAAGACTTGTCATTTCTAGATAACATGATGCTGACAGACTATAAAACCTTTATGGTGGATGATGTTTTGACCAAAGTAGATAGAGCTACTATGAGCGTAAGTCTGGAAGGCCGTGAACCTCTCCTGGATCATCGGATTATAGAATTTATGGCAAAAGTTCCCGTTGAATTAAAATATAAAAACAATCAGGGAAAATACCTTGCGAGAAAGATACTTTATAAACATATACCACAAGCTCTGATAGATAAACCTAAAGCTGGTTTCCAGATACCTTTGGCTGAATGGTTACAGACAGATCTTAAACCTTTGGTTGAGAAATATTTAGATCCATTTAAATTGGATAAAGAGATTTTTAATGTAGAAGAAGTAGAGATACTCAAAAAGGATCTCTTCAATGGAAATCTAAGCAATGTCAATGCCATCTGGTTCATACTCATGTATGAGATGTGGAAGGAAAAGTGGTTTACGTAATAAGATAACAATAGCCTTAGGAACAAATACTAAAAGAAGCTTGCCCTTGCCGTAGCAATAAATGTATGAAATAAAAAATTAAAACAGTATAAGGAATGATATGCATGATCCAAATAAGAAAACGATTGCCATTGTTATCAACACTTCTTGGAATATTTTTAACTTTCGGATGGGTTTGCTTAAAGCCTTGAAAGAAGAGGGGTATAATATCGTTGCCATCGCTCCCTATGATTTTCATACTGAAAAACTCATAGAGTATGGGTTTGAATATCATGATATCAACATGAATAACAAAGGTACGAACCCTATAGAAGAGTTTAGACTCTTTAGAGAGTTTTATAGTGTCTATAAAGAGGTCAATCCTGATCTGCTTTTGCAGTATACGATCAAACCAAATGTCTATGGCTCGTTGGCAGCAAGTTTACTGGATATCCCTGTCATCAGTAATATATCGGGGCTTGGGACGGTTTTTTTAAATAAAAAACCTTCTTCGATCATTGCACGGCTTCTTTACAAACTGGCTTTACACAGAAAAGCACCCAAAAAAGTCTTTTTTCAAAATCAAAACGACAGAGCACTTTTTATAAAATCCAAACTGGTGAAAAAAAAGAAAACAGATATTCTTCCCGGTTCAGGGATCGATATTGAAAAATTCAAACCTCTTGAAAGAGAAGTAAGAAGAGCAAAGAGTTTACATTTTTTGTTTATAGCACGACTTATACGAGATAAGGGATTGGGAGAGTATGTAGAAGCTGCAAGGATGCTTAAGAGCAAATACCCTGAAGCTGTATTTAATATATTGGGAACGTATTATCCAGGGAATCCTACGGCTGTTACGCATGATGAGATAGAGATGTGGGAAGCCGAAGGGATCATACATCATTTGGGGGCTACAGATGAGGTAAGTGCAGTTATAGCAGAACATGACTGCGTGGTGTTGCCTTCATACAGAGAGGGGCTTTCACGAGTACTTCTTGAAGGAGCAAGTATGGCCAAACCTATAGTGACGACGAATGTTCCTGGTTGTAAAAATGTAGTGGATGATGATATCACTGGTTACTTGTGTAACGTCAAAGATGCTGACTCTTTAGCGCAGCAGATGGAAAAGGTGTTATTGCTCTCTGAGGATGAGCGCAGTGAAATGGGTCAAAGAGGAAGAGAAAAAGTGATCGCTGAGTTTGATGAGAGGATCATCATCGAAAAGTATCAAAAAGCAATCAGAACAATATTTTCATGAAATATCAAACATGTGTAAAAATGCTTTTTACACATGTTTAATAATTGATAAGAGTTAACGTTGGATATATTTTTTTATTAGTCGAAATTGTCTTACTAGAGGGTAGAGAAATGCTAGATAATTAGGTAGCTGAATAAATTTAAAATCATCAAATTGTGGTGCGAAAAATGCATACCATGTAAAGCGAAATTTGTCAGGGAGATTTTCTCTCAAGTTCCAGATTAGCATTAAATAACTATAGTTTTTCCCCTCTTTTGAAGTTTCTGAAAAATTAGATTTAATAACTTTGGATATGAGTTCAGACAGTTTTTTATCCTGTTTTATATTTTCTTCGATTAATTCTGGGAGTTCTAGTCTAAAGAAATGTTGACAGAGTGTCAATCCGAGATAGAGCATACGTTTGATACCACGTTTTTTAGCTTCATTGAGCAGGTATGTCCAGTTGATATCGGGATTAACTTTGATGTATCTGTCAATGTCGCAAATCCATTCAAGACGTTCAAAGAGATGTTTGGAACCATGGGTGCAGAGATAAAGAAGTTGCTCCTCACAGGGGAGCACTTGAAGGCTGAATTTATTAATAGTTATACTCTCTCTCTTTTGACCCCAAAGTGCATCTTCATCCCACGCTATAGCATAGTTTTTTGAGAGTAACTCCCAGTGTACTTCTATAAGTATATTTGAAGTGTTTTTGTAAAAACCAATAACATTCAATGCATTAAGAAAAGTCTCTTTTAATTTTGTATCCAGCTCAAGCTGAGGTACATAGCCTTCTGCTATCAATAGACCGATCATTGTAGAAACATCTGACCTCTTTATGAGTATATCCAGATCACCAAATTGTCGTAACGTGATATCGCCATATGCTTTTTGAGAAAGGGTGGGACCTTTAAAGGCAATAGCTTCCATCTGGTTCTCTCTGAGCAGTTTGATGATGTTGATGAGTTCAGTTGTCATTAACATGTTTCTTTGAACAATAGACATGTAGTATGGTTTTAGCTCAGAGAGAAAATGTTGAATGAAATTAGGGTCATCTACAACGATTTTTTTCATGGTTTTGTATACGAGAGGGAGCACGCCATGTTGATTAGCCAGACTAATCAAAGCGTTCAGGTCAAAGCGTTCAGCGTTAAGATAAGAGAGGATAAATTTGTTGTCATCTACAGATGGTTCTGTCTGGCAACAGGCGACCAGGAACTTGAGATCATCATTGAGTTGCACGATTGTATTTTTACTTAGCATAGGGGATTATAGCGTTAAGTACTAAGCGTTAAGCTTTAAGTATAAAGAGAAAAGTTTGGATATATGACATAAATATGACATCTTTAAGCTATGATGCTGGCTTAATATTGTGTAGTGGGTTCAGATGAGGTAAACTTACTGTTCAATGTAATTATTAAGTAAAGCATAAAATAGTATAATCTATGTATTAAAAACACAAGGGAAAAGAATGAAAAAGATAGTACTTTCGGTATGGGCAGTTGCGGCGTTAAGTAGTTTGGGATTTGCAGGCGGAGACATGAAAGAGGTTGAACCAGCAATTGAACCAGTAGTTGAAGTTGTAGAAGCAGAGAAGAACTTCTATGTGGGTGTTGGTTTCGCCTGGCTAAGTACAGGGACCGATTCTATAGACTTTTTCAATAATCATTCAGACCGTGATAGAACAGGAAACCTTTTAGTATTAGCTGGATATGAGTTTAATGAGTATATGGCGGTAGAAGGTCGTTATTCAACCTATATGTTTGATGAAGACAGCATTAACAGTGATACATGGGGTATCTATGCAAAACCTCAATACCCGGTAAATGAAGAATGGAATCTATATGCATTGCTAGGGTTTGGTGGTATGACAGTTGATGGTATAGATGGCAAAGATATCGATGTGGATGATAGTGGATTCCAGTGGGGTCTAGGTGTAAATTATGCTTATTCAGAAGATATTGGATTCTTTGTTGATTTTGTCAGTATCGCAAACGGTATGGGTGGCACTTGGTATGGAACAGTGGAAGATGTGGATACAGATGCCATTACTGCAGGTATAACTTATAACTTTTAATCCTTTCTCTTTGGGTCAGAAATAGGACTCGAAGAGAACTTCACTTATATCTTCCAGATATAGAACACCAATGATTAGAATACTTTACGAACCTAAGGAAAAGAATGAACAGAGACAGCTTGCAAATAGAAGAAGATACGATAGACATTAAAGAGATATTTAGAACTCTTTATCGCTATAAAATAATGATTCTTCTTTTTGTTATTCTATTTGGATGTACTAGTAGTTATTATGCCTATTTTCAACCCAATCTCTATAAGGCTTCAGCCACAGTTGAAGTAGGTTTGGATAAACACAGTAGTAGTGGTCAGGATGTACTTGCAATGGCCATGGAATCAGGCAGCATGAATGCAGCTACAGAGATGGAGCTCATACAGTCAAGATTTCTTACTGAAAAAGCACTCAAAGAGGTAGATTTTACCCATAAATACTACACAACCAGAAAATTCAAAGAGATCGAATTGTATAAAGAGAGCCCCTTTCAAGTGGGAATGCTCAAAGGGTATGGTATCTCTTTTGACTTTTATCCGGTTGATGAAAAGCACTATCGTTTGATCGTGGAAGAGGCAAAAGACAGGCATGGAAATTTATGGAGTTATGATAAAACGCTTCCTTACGGCGAAGAGATCGTGACAGAACATTTTCATCTGAACATTGTAAAAACCAAAGAACCGCAAGATACAAAGTACCGTTTTGTAATATTGGACCCTGTAAATATGGCAAAAAATGTTGCCAGAGGTGTCAGAGTCGATCAACTCTCCAGGTATTCTACTATCCTTGAGATCTCATATAGCGATAATGTCGCCTTGCGTGCTCAGGAGTTTGCGAATGCTTTGGCTAAAGCCTATATTGAGCAAAATATAGAGAAAAAGACACAAGAGGCAACACGCACACTTGATTTTGTCGATAAACAGTTGAAAGCCATCACTGAAAACCTTAAAGGTTCGGCGATTAAACTAGAAGAGTTCAAAAAATCTTCAAATACGGTAAGTTTAAGTGCAAAAGCAGAAAATATCCTTAAACAGATGAGTGAATCTGAAACGAAACTGGCAGAGATCTCTATGGAAGATGAGATGTTAAATACACTCTATAAACAGATGAAGTCGGGACAGGATTCTGAGAGTATTACTGCTACAGGGCTTGTGATGGTTCAGGCACAAATTTCTGCTATGCTCAAAGAACTTCATGAGGTTATCGCTCAGCATAAAATCCTACGTGAAACGAAAACTGAAATGTATCCTGAGGTACGTAGACTTAAAAGAGTGATCGCAGAACTTAAAAAGAATGTACTTATGACGATCGAGAGTATGAGTCAAAGTATTAAAGAGAAAAAGGCATTGCTTGAACGATCTATCTCTGAGCAGCAGAAACTTTTAAATCAACTTCCTGCAGATGAGAGAATGTACGGGCAGTTGCAGCGTAAGTTCGTGGTGAATGAGAAGATCTACTCTTATCTTTTGGAGAAGCGCTCAGAGACAGCGATCATCAAAGCCTCTACGGTCAGTAAGAACAGGATCATTGATAAGGCACTTTACCCGGAATCTCCTATTAAGCCTAAACGCAAGATGATTGTATTGGTAGGGTTGATATTAGGATTAATACTTGGAATTGCTGTTGCCTTTTTAAGAGAGTTCCTGGATGACCGCATCAAAGAGGAAGAAGATGTCACTAAAGTGACGGATGTACCTGTACTTGGACAGATACCGCATATGAAAGAAATTAATGGTGCGGTCCAGGTATTTGCCTCCCCTAAATCAGCTTTAGCTGAATCTTTTAGAAATATACGTACTAACCTGCAGTTTATGGTGAGAAATACGAGTACCCATGTCATCGCCATCACTTCAACGATCGGTGGAGAAGGGAAAACCACCACCTGTATCAACCTGGGAGGGATCATGAGTATGGCAGATAAGAAAACCGTCATACTCAATCTTGATATGCGAAAACCGACACTACATGAGAAGTTTGGGCTTCAAAACAGTAAAGGTATGAGTACCTTACTCTCAGGTCATACGGCTTTAGGAGAAGTAATTCAGCAGACTGAGTATGAGAACTTGGATATTATCACTTCTGGACCGGTACCGCCAAATCCAAGTGAATTGATACAGAGTCCTTTGATGGAAAAGGTACTAGAAAAATTAAGAGAAGTGTATGATGTGATCATCCTTGATACCCCTCCGATAGGTTTGGTCACGGATGCACGTACTTTGATGTCTTTTGCAGATACCAGTATCTATCTGCTTAGAGCAGATTACTCTAAAAAAGGTTTCTTGCACAGTATAGAAAAACTTTCCAAAGAAGAGATCAGTGGTTTAAGTATCGTGCTCAATGATGTGAAAACGTCGAGGCACGGATATGGCTACGGTTATGGGTATGGGTACGGATATTATGAAGAAGATGAGAAATGATCTTTCCTTTCTTTAAAAAAACAAAAGAGAAAAAAAGAGGACCTGTGCTGAAAGTAGATCTTCATTCACACTTCATTCCGGGAATCGATGATGGTTCCCAAAGTATGGAGGAGAGCCTCTCTCTTTTGAAAGGGATGGAGGCACTGGGTTACGAGAAAGTGATCACCACACCGCATATCATGATAGATGTCTACCGCAATACACCTCAGATCATCAAGGAGGGATTGGTCTCTTTAAGAGAGGCGGCCAAGGGTGAGGGTATTAAGATAGAGATAGAAGCTGCTGCAGAGTATTATCTGGATGAAGGGTTCTATGATCAACTTCATAGTGATGAAGTGATGAGTATTGATGGAAAATACCTTCTTTTTGAAACTTCGTATGTGACTAAACCTTTGCAGGTCGAAGAGATGATCTTTGAAATTTCTGCTGCTGGGTATATACCACTTATGGCACATCCTGAACGTTACCGTTATGTGAGCGATCCGCTCAAAGAGTATGGTAGGTTTAAAGAGCTTGGTGTACTTTTCCAGCTCGATCTGAATTCCCTGGGAGGTCACTACGGCAAAGATGCTAAGAAAAAAGCAGAGATACTCTCTAAACATGGGATGATCGATTTCTTAGGTTCGGATATACATCATCTCAAACAGACGAAATTTCTGGATGATGTATTCATGAGTGAAGCATATGCAAAGGTATGGGAAAACAATACGATCTTGAACCATACGCTCGGAGCATAGTTATGCAGATGTATATGGTATTTGTAGGCATCTTCATCCTCTCTTTGCTCTTGGTCGGCTTGGTGAAACATTATGCCGCAGAGATGGGCTTGATAGATGTGCCTAATGAGCGCAGTACACACAGGAATCATACACCAAGAGGTGCGGGGATAGGGTTTTATCTTGCGATCGCTTTGGTACTTCCTATTTTTTATTTTGATGTGATACTCTCTTATGCATCGACCTGTATAGCTGTTTTACTTGTTTTTATCGTGGGGTTACTGGATGATCATCGTGATACTTCACCCAACACTAAATTCTTGATTATTATAGTCAGTACTGTGCTGCTTTATTTTGACAATATTGTGATCGATCATCTGGGTGTATTTTTTGGATTTGAACTTTCATTGGGATGGTTTGCACTTCCTTTTACCATCTTTGCCGTGGTCGGGTTCACCAATGCAATGAATCTGATAGATGGACTTGATGGACTTGCAGCTACAGTGAGTATGGTGATACTTGGAAGTTTTTTTGTAGTAGGGTACACCTATGATGATCTGTTTATGATGATGATGTCTGGAGCATTTATCTCAGCACTATTAGGCTTTCTTGTCTTTAATTGGCACCCGGCTTCCATTTTTATGGGAGACAGCGGTTCTTTGACATTGGGGTTTGTGATCTCACTATTGGCGATCAAGTCACTGGCTTATCTACCTACTGTCAGCATACTGTTCATAGCAGCAATTCCCATCTTAGATACATTGGTAGTGATGATGCGTCGAAAGATCAAAGCGAGATCTATGTTTTCTGCAGATAGATGCCATATTCACCATATACTGCGACACTTTTTTGCAGAAGATACACGTAATACAGTACTTTTTTTAGGGGTATTTCAAGCCATTTACTCTTTAACGGGGCTGCAACTGGAGAAACATATGGATGAAGGATTCTTACTGATACTTTTTTTACTCAATGGGATACTGATGTATATGTTTCTTGCCGCGATGATCAAAAGACAAAAGCGAAACTGTTAACCACTTTGTCTACGAAGTTTTCTATACTCTTTTAAAACTTTTTATAATCAGAACAATCACAACCAACTCAACAGCTATCAGTAAAAAATGCAGGTCATAGACCTGTGTTTGGTTATCGTCTATACCGTAATGTGTAAGGGTTTTGTAAAAAAGATATGCGAGCCCCATACCCAAAAGATAGCCTATCTGTTTGACTGTATCGAGTTTGGTTAAGAGGATATCTGTGTTGAGTAGAAGTGTTTCAGCTCTTATAAGATAATTGCCAAAAACAAACGTGATCTGATACCCGATGTAAAGCAGCAGGGCGGTTTGATAGTTGTAAGAAGCATAGAGAAAGTAGAGCATGGCTAAGAGTAAAACACCTTCTACAAAGAGTGAGATCCTGAAAAACCACTCTGCATTGAGTATAGTATGGTAAAATCTTGCAACGATCAGCATACCCATTGCGAGCAATACTCCCCCCATGGAATAGATAGAGGGTTCAAGCGGTGCATAAAGTGTAAATATAGCACCCACACTCAATCCCAAAAAGAGGGAATTGAAGAACTTGTACCGGATGAACCATAAGGGGATAATTTTCATTTTAGAATTTTACCTTTATACCTGCGTAGTATATTGTTTCAAAATTGATCGGGTATATCACATCATCACTGATCCAAATACCATTTTTCTGATCAAAGATATTTTCAGCTTTTGCAAAGAGTTCTGCATATTGACTCAATGTATATTTGAGTGAAAGGTTTGTACTATTGTATGCTTTTTGTTTTTGAGAAAAATTGTTCTCAAAGTCATCACTTGCATACGCTTTGCTTTTATAGGTATGGGATAATACACCAGAGAACTTCCCAAATGTTGTTCCAAGATTCAGTGTGACATTATGTTTTGAAACGCCTGGAAGATATTTTCCATCATAGGCATGATCTGCTTCATCTTCACTATCAATTTTAGCAATAACATACCGATAGTTTACTGAAGTGTAGAAATTCTCATTGATATTGTATTTGTCAAACAATTCTAAACCATATTTGTATGATTTATCGATATTGGTATTGATGCTTGTAAGCCAACTACCACTGTTGTAATAGTAGATCTCATCTTTTAGTTTTGTTCCAAAGAGGGTGATCTTTAGTTTGTTTTTAGGATCAATGGCATTCAATCCAACACTTAGGGTATCTGTTTTCATTGGTTTGATGTCTGGATTAAAGTCAAGCGCAAAAGTACTCCAGTTAAATGCAAAGAAGTTATCGATATTTGGTGCTTGGTAGGCTCTATCAAAATTGACAAAAAGTGATTGAGTGTTATTTAATTTGTAATTGTATCCAAGGTTATAACCTTGTAGTGACTCTTTTTGGTCAAAATCTGCACCACTGGTTGGGGTATGATTATAAGTCACTTTTTCATATCGTGCGCCAATGTTGATACTACTTTTGTCATAAGTGTGTGCTGCAGAAATGAAAAATGCCTGATTATCTTTGGAAGTCGTGTCAGTTGTAGATTGTCTATCTCCATTAAAGAGTTCAAACCCCAATAGGATCTTTGTCTGTTCATTTGTATATTTTAATTGTGATACTAAACTTTTATACTTATAATGAAATACTGCAGGGTATGGACTGATATATTCACTTTTCTTATTTTCGTCATTGTAGTTGAGATCTAATGATAAATTGGGTGTAATATCGTACGTTAACCCCATAGAGGTCACATAAGAAGATAAGTATTGTTCATTAAAACCATTGTCTTTTTCTATATTATTGTTAAAATCATCCAATGTGATAGGGTTTGGATATTTTGTCTGCATCTTTGCAAAGCTTCGTTTTAAGCTAAGTTCTAAAGTATCCGTTGGAAAGTATTTCATACTCACAAATTTGTTTTTGCTGTATCTCTCATCTTGTTTCAATCCATCTGACTTAAAATAATCCATATACCCCTTAACGATCAAATTATCAAATTGATGTGATAGATTGATGGCGCCAAATTTTCTTCCCTGAGACCCCATATAGGATTTCACATAATTTTTACTATTTGTTTTTGTGATGATATTGATAGATCCGGCATTTGCACCATCTCCGTACCTGACACTGCTGCCCCCCTTTAATATCTCTATCTGTTCAATATCTTCTAATGGAATGGCCGATAAAAGTTGTGGTACGTTATCAATGTTGTTCATTCTTCTTCCATCAACGGTGATCACGATATTTTGATATCCGTTTGCCAGACCGTAGCCTCTTAGATCAAGGTTTTGGATAAATGGATTACTATAAGATGGCATGGACGTCACAGAGGTTTGCTCATTGAGAAACTGGAAGATATCATCAGAGTTTGATGCTTCAATATCATCATGTGTATATACGTCTACACTTGAAGGTGCATCAAGTTCAGAGATCTCAAATGATGTAGATGTGATAGTAATGTTTTCTAACTCTTCAGCATAGTTTGGTGTCGTTAATAATAGTGTAGCCGTGATAAGGCTGAGTGACTTAAATGTCATGGGTTGGTCCTTGTTTATTTAGTATGTAATAGTGCGTTGATCAGTAAAAAATGGATAAACAAGGAGGAGAGGTTTTGTACTCGTGGTAGATAAAGGCTTTTTTATGGTACTGAAAATTGCTGTCGATCCAACATAGTTTTGAAAGTGTGGAGTACATGGCGATGACGGCTAATGAAAAGTAGTTTTTATTGTGGCCTCTAAGATGTTTCATGGGCGGATTGTACAGCAATATAGTTTAGGTGCTACTGTAGAGTTTTGGTGAAGACCAGATCATATGATAGAAATCACTAAACTAGCACAAATCATTGTGTCATGGACATTTATAAAGATTTATCGATTAACCTAAGGGTTAATCTCAAATTCCTTGCAAGCACACATAACACAAGCACTTGCACTAATTTTAGTAATTCGATTGCATAATCTAGGCTAAAAAAGTATAATTATCTATTGAATGTTGAGAAAAAGGTTGGCTATGAATTACAGTGAGTGGTTTGAAGCACATGGAGAAAAACACAAGAATATCATGAAGAAACTCGAAGCCTTGAGCGATGATGATGTTATTGCATACTTTAAATTTGAAAATATGGTGGAAAAGGAACCGGATTTCTGTTTTCTCTATAAAGACAAGAAAAAGTGTCATGAGATGGAGGAACTGAACTGCTACCTCTGTGCCTGCCCCAACTTTCGTTTTGATGATAATGGGCTTTTCAAAGAAGAGAATCAAGTGCTCTACAGCAGATGTAGTATCGAGTCCAAAGATGGTGCGCAGTTTGTCTCTGATGATGCTATCCATCAAGATTGCAGTGGTTGTACAGTGCCACATCATGAAGATTATATCAAGAAGCATTTTTCCAGAGACTGGTTTGAAATCATGCGCTCCGTGCAAAACGTTAAAGAAAATCAAGTATAATCGCTTTTAAAAATAACTCTATGTTTCTTCTCGCCAAAGGCGAAGCTTTTACGAAAAACCATTTAGTGGTTTTCTGCATAAGGCTTTAGCCAAAAGTGAGAGGAATTACTATGTGGCTTTGCCATATAGTATGGAGAAACAATAAAAGGAAGTTCAATGGCTATTGAAACAGTGACAAGTACAGACGCATTTAAACAATTGGTAACAGATGTTACTTCGCAAGCAGGATACAAAGAGCCTATGGCATTTGGTATCGCAAGAGTGGATAGAGGTCAAAAAAATGCTGAGAAAATACTTCAGGCTAATTTTGGACTCATCAACTGGAAAGAGAACTTTGGAAGTGCTGCAGTATTTATCAAAGCATTGCAGGAAGCAAATTGTGATGTAGACTTTTCAGGAACTGAATTTGTAGCAACGATCAATGATAACTTTGTACACAATGCCATGGCAGCCTTTGCTCCGTATGTAGCAGAAGCAACAGGGGATGCGCATAAAAACGTACAAGTGATCAAAGCATTATCAAACATGGCGGATATTGGTAAAAACTTTAGAATCGTATTTTTGTTCGAAGATGCAAACCCTGGATCTGTAGAAGCAGTCTATCTTAAACTCTATGCGCTTTCTCAGAGTAAAGCAGAACTTAGAAAGATCAACCTGAATGGTGCATTTGGTATCTTGTCAAATGTGGCATGGGTAGGTAATACACCGTATGAACTGGATTACCTCAGAGAAAATGAGATCGAAATGAAACTTAACGGTACCTATCCGGCTGTGGATGCTGTCGACAAATTCCCAAGATTCTTACAGCATGTGATCCCAGCGGATAATACACGTATCCTGGAAGCATCTAAAGTACGTATGGGTGCGCAACTTGCTGCAGGTACAACAGTGATGCCAGGTGCATCATATATCAACTTCAATGCAGGAACACTCGGTCCTGTGATGGTTGAAGGTCGTATCTCTTCATCTGCTATCGTGGGTGCAGGTTCAGATGTCGGTGGTGGTGCAAGTATCCTCGGTGTCCTTTCTGGTACGGACGGAAATCCTATCAGCATCGGGGAGAACACACTTCTTGGTGCAAACTCTGTAACCGGTCTTCCTTTGGGTGATGCATGTATTGTGGATGCAGGTATCACGATTTTGGCCGGTACGAAGATCAAGATCGCTCCGGAAGAGTTGGCTAAGATCGCTGAAGCGAATCCTGAAGCAAAACTTGAGTATAAAACAACGTTTAAAGGTGCAGAGCTTCAAGGGCTTAACGGGATCCACTTTAGACAAGATTCTACTACAGGTGAGATCATTGCTCGTAGAAGTACGAGAGAAGTGAAGTTGAACGTGGAATTGCACTAATTTTTAGTATTAGGTATTTTGGATTAATTTCCTTTCACTTGGATTGTGAGTATGCTTTCCTCTTACTTTTTTAGAAAAAGTAAGCAAAAATCGTCGACCTTCTCGAATCGCTTCGCTTTCAAGGGCGTTCAGGTCGACACTGTTTAAGATAAATTGACGGCGTTTGCTGTGACTGGGCACACTTCGTGTGATTAATAGGAGTTTTAGGGTGCGTGTAGATAAATGGTTGTCGGCTGTGAATGTGGTGAAGCGTCGTACTATTGCTACGGATATGCTTAAATCTGGTGTGGTTTATGTCAATGGAATGAAGGCTAAAGCGTCGAAGAATGTAGCCGTAGGGGATAAGGTGACCATAGAGTATCTTAAGGGTCCTAAGTCCTATGAAGTCCTGCAGATTCCTACAACCAAGACCATACCTAAGAGTCAAAAAGAAGAGTATGTAAAAGAGCTTTAACTGAATATGATTCAGGTTATAAAGCCTTTTGATGTTAAGCGCTATTTATTTTTTATCTATATTCCTTCTATTTTAAACTGTGGTGATGTTTCTCCTTTCATTTTTTAGAAAAACGAAACAAAAATCGACATCACTCTCAAATCGCTTCGCTGACAAGGGTGTTCATGATGTCATAAGGTGTACTTTGTACAATACATAATTTCAATACAAATATAAACATGGTAAAATCTCCCCTATGAATATAAAAGAACAATTTGAAAGACTATTTAATAACGAGATGGGTACAGAGGAAGCAAGAGATTTCCTTGTAGCACTGTATGAAAAAGGTGAAAGCGGCAGTGATATTGCTGCGGCTGCTTCAGTCATGCGTGAACACTCTATCAAACTCTCTTTATCTGATACTCTGAAAGAAAAAGCCATCGATGTAGTGGGAACTGGTGGAGATAAAAGTGGAAGCTTTAATATCTCTACCACTGTGTCGCTTCTTCTTGCTTCTATGGGTCGTGTTGTGGCCAAACATGGGAACAGAAGCGTGACTTCCAACTCAGGATCTACAGATGTCCTTGAAGCACTGGGCATTAACCTAGACCTCACTATAGAGAATAAGATCAAAATGCTTGAAGAGACAGGCTTTTGTTTTTTCCCTGCAACAGACCATCATCCTGCGATGAAGCATATTATGCCTATACGTAAGTCTATCGAACACAGAACTATCTTTAATATTCTTGGACCATTGACAAATCCTGCCGGTGCAGAGAAATACCTTTTGGGGGTATTCGACCCTTCTTTCATCAAGCGTATAGCCGATGCATTGGTTGAATTGGGTGCCAAACGTGCCTGTGTGGTCAGTAGTCATGATGGTATGGATGAGATTTCGCTTGCCTGCAATTCCTCTTTTGCCTATGTAGAGTCAAACCGTATATTGGAAGGTGAGATCAATCCGGAGAGATTTGGATTTAAACTAGCCCCTAGAGAGGCCATTCTGGGCGGGGATGCAAACTTTAATGCGCAGATCACACGCGATATATTCTCTGGTAAAGAGAAAGGTGCAAAAAGAGACATTGTGCTGCTCAATGCAGCCTTTGCACTTTTTGTAGACGGTCATGTGCGTGACATAGAAGAGGCGATCGAGATGGCTAAAAGCGGACTTGACAGCGGTAAGGCCAGTGAACATCTAGAACGTATGGCCAAGATTAGTCAACAGCTCTCAGGAAGTAATGCCTAGTGAAAGAGATCATTGCATCCCTAGATGAACTGGATAAAGTGGTCAGTTACTTAGAAGAGACACTTCCTTCTGATTCGATCGTATTTTTAAGAGGTGATCTGGCTGCAGGAAAGACGACACTCACACAGGCCATAGCCAAAGCCAAAGGGATCGAAGGTGAAGTGACCTCTCCGACCTTTTCTTTACAGCAGTGTTATGGTGCAAAAGATGGCAGCAGTCTGTACCATTACGACCTCTACCGTTTAGACCATGAAGAGTTTATGCAGATGGGACTTTTTGAAGAGTTCGAAAAGCCGGGATGGCATATGGTAGAGTGGGGTTCGGATGAGCTTAAAGCCTTTTTAGAAGGCGTAGGTTATAATGTTACAACCATAGACATTGAGTCTCAAAAAAACAGTAGAATTTACAGGATAGACGTATAATGCATACACTAGAAGCCAAAAATCTGGCCAAAACCATTAAAAAAACAAAGTTGGTCCATGATATATCTTTAGAGGTGAAGAGTAAAGAGATCGTAGGGCTTCTTGGTCCCAACGGTGCGGGAAAGACCACTTCATTCTACATGGTATGCGGATTAACGGATGCGACAGAAGGGCAGGTTTTTTTGGATGGTGAAGATGTCACCAAATTGCCTTTAAGTGCCCGTGCACAGATGGGTATAGGGTATCTGCCTCAGGAGTCCAGCATTTTTAAAGACCTTACAGTAGAAGAAAACCTGCTTATTGCAGCAGAAGCACTGAACCTTGATAAAAAGACGATCCAGCCACGCATTGAAAAACTGCTGGAGATCTTCAACATTGAACCTATCCGTGCCCGCCTTGGTATACGCCTCAGTGGGGGAGAGAGAAGAAGAGTGGAAATAGCACGAGCACTGGTAGGAGAACCAAAGTTCCTACTTCTGGATGAACCTTTTGCTGGTGTGGATCCTATAGCTGTGTTGGACATACAAAATATTATCAAACAACTGGTAGATCTTGATATGGGTATTCTCATTACAGACCATAATGTACGTGAAACACTGGGTATCTGTGACAGAGCCTATGTGATGCGAAGCGGAGAAATGTTAGCGACAGGTACCAGTGATGAAGTAGCTAATGACGAGAATGTACGTAAACATTATCTTGGTGAACACTTTACATTTTAGGATGAAGTGTTAAGTGCTACGTACTAAGTGTTACGAATGATTGGAATTCTTATTGAGATTATCTGAGATTAAAACTCTTTTAGACAATGAAGTTGAGGCCAGGAACAACAGTTCTGAAATCTCTTTGGATAAGCCTGATCCTCTTTTTGTTGCATCACAGTATCAGGATGAATCCATAGCGCTGATCTGTGCACTGTTCGGTTACGGCAATGCTGGGCTTATCGTCCAGTTTTTACGAAGTCTGGATTTTTCTTTATTGGACGCCAGTGACGAAAAAGTACAAAAAGCACTCTCTTCCCATTATTACCGTTTTCAAAAAAGTGAAGATATCGCTGCCCTTTTCATCGCGTTAAAGCGTCTTAGATCGTTAGAGAGTATTGAAGATATTTTTTATACCGGGTATAAAAAAGAAGGAAATATTTTAGATGGTCTCTGGTATTTCATAGAGAGATTACAGTCGGTCTATCCCAGACAAACACGCGGGTACAATTTTTTGGTAGGTTCCATACCCAAAAAAGTACTTTCGGCAGGGACCTACAAACGTTATATGATGTACTTACGCTGGATGGTACGAAAAGATGCTTTAGATATGGGTTTATGGTCTAAGATAGATAAAAAAGATCTGCTCATGCCTCTGGATACACATACGTTCCAGGTCTCAAGACGTTTAGGCTTACTCAAGCGTAAAACGTATGATATGAAGGCCAGTATTGAATTGACAGATACCTTGCGTACATTTGATGCAAAAGATCCTATTAAATACGATTTTGCACTTTATCGTCTGGGACAGGAAAAATTGGCATAGAATTTAGAGGTTTCCTAAGGTGAAAAAGGATATAATCCCGCAATATTAAACTTACAAGAGGATGTTTTATGGAAGGTGTATTTACTTACCTGGGCGCTATTTTCGGTCATGGACAAATGCTGTTTGTCTCACATTTGGTATTGGTGGCAATTATCGTACTGGCAATTGCAAAAATGGCAACAAAGAGTCTTAGAGCAGTACCGACAGGTACACAAAATGTTATGGAAGCGTACCTTGGCGGTGTGATCGCTATGGGTAAAGATGTGATCGGTGAAGAGCTTGCGAGAAAATACCTTCCACTTGTTGCTGCAGTGGGTCTATTTATCTTTGTTTCAAACGTGATCGGTATTATCCCTGGATTTGAAGCACCAACTTCAAACATCAACATTACATTGCCTTTAGCGCTTCTGGTATTTTTCTACTACAACTACGAAGGAATCAGAGAGAATGGTGTAATCAAATATTTTGCGCACTTTGCAGGGCCTGTGAAACTATTGGCACCGTTGATGTTCCCGATCGAGATCGTTTCTCACATTTCAAGAATCATTTCACTTTCATTCAGACTTTTCGGTAACATCAAAGGGGATGACCTTTTCTTATGGGTACTTCTTATGTTGGTACCTTTCATTGCACCACTTCCAGCATACCTACTACTTACGTTCTCAGCATTGCTTCAGACGTTTGTATTTATGATCCTTATCTATGTGTACCTTGCAGGTGCCGTAGCTATGGAAGATGATCACTAAGATCATTTCGGGGACTTCTAAACATGAGACTGCAAAACGGACCTTTGAGTTTTGTAGTTAACTTTCTCTTGGGCGTAGCATGGGCATCTGTCCTGCTAGGTGCCATCACTTCATTTCTCACTTTTTATCCAGAGAGTCTACTCTTAGCATTCATATCTGCTTTTATCGGTGCACTACCGGGGATGATATCCGTGCTTATACTTGAGCATATCATCACAGGCAAAGAGAGATATTTAGAATTGAAAAAACAGACAGCGCTTCTTGAAAAACTTCTCGAACAAAAAGAGAAACAAAACCACCAATGATCAGCTATGCTATCACTGACCCCTCTACCTTAGATTTCAACCATTTAGAACGTGACCTTAAGAGATTTTCTCAAAAAGCTTCTATGATCGTCTATCGGGACAAATCCAACGTCTCTCAGCATGAAGCTGCGTTCGTTCAAGCGGCTAAAATGTATGATTTTGAAAAAGTCATTATTCACGGTAACCCTTCATTGGCAAAAGCGGCAGGGGCTGACGGCGTACATTTAAGCAGTCTGCAACTCGATGAAATAGCCGAGGCAAAAGCAATGGGTCTCTTTGTGGTGGTCAGTACCCATACGATAGAAGAGCTCAAAAAAGCAGAAGTCTTAGGGGCAGATATGGCAACCTTCAGTCCTATCTTTGAAACGCCGAATAAAGGTGCACCGGTAGGCTTGGAAGTGTTGAGATCTGTGACGTCTCAGGTACATATACCTGTATTGGCCTTGGGAGGTATTTTGACAGAGGAGCAGATACGTGCATGTGAAAGATACGGTGCTAGCGGTTTTGCCTCTATCCGCTATTTTGGAGCATAGGAATGTTACGAAATAGTTTACTGCTTATTTCTCTCATTGGTGTCTTTTTTTCAGTACTTCTGCAGGCCGAAGAGATTGCAGCGGATTACCGTGTGGAGTATGGCATATTTGGTCAAGTGGGTAAGGCACATGCGATTCTGAGAACTGATGACACATATTATATGATAGATGCAAATGTATCTACACTGGGTATAGCAAAAACTGTCACTGATGATCTTCAAGAGAGACATATCTCGAAAGGACACATTTCAAAAGGTCTTCTGGTGACGGATATGTATCAGATGATCAAATCTTTTGGTCCCTATACCAGTACAACGATCTACAGGGTGGATCATAAAAAAAAGAGACTCACACGTCAGTATAAAAAGTGGAAATATGATCAACAGATCATCAATGCTACAGAAAAACTGGAGTATTATGCCAAAGATGATCTCATGACCTTTTTTTTGAATCTTCCAGTACATATCAAAGAGAAATACAGACCTGAAAAGTATCAATTTAAAGCCGTAGGGGAAGACCGTAAAAATGGGCGTGTTGACATAACGATACCTTCTGGAAAAGTCTTAAAAGAGATCATAGATTTTGTAGGTGAGGGTCAAGAGGGTGATTGGTACAGTAGGGTGGTAATGTATCGTAAACTTTACCATAGCAAACAGGGTGAATTGGATGTAAGGATCGGTAAAGAGGGGCTGGTAGAAAAAGCTGTCCTGAAAGACTTGATCTTCTTCGGGGATGTACGTATCATCAAGCAATAGTGGAGAATAAACTCTCTTAAATAAGCAAAACGCTATAATCTACCTTATTAAATACGCGTTATATTTATAAGGATACTTACTATGTTTGAAACCGTTATCGGTCTTGAAGTGCATGTGCAGCTTAACACTAAAACTAAACTCTTTTGCTCTTGTCCTACTTCTTTTGCAGAGCATCAAAATATCAATACCTGTCCTACCTGTTTAGCACTTCCGGGTGCTTTACCAGTGGTCAATAAAGAAGCTGCGATCAAGGCGATGAGATTTGGATATGCGATCAATGCAGATGTTAACCATGATTCTGTATTCGATAGAAAATCTTATTTTTATCCGGACAGTCCGTCGGCGTATCAGATCACACAGTTGACAAAGGCGATCGTACAAAATGGTGAGTTGTTCATAGACTTGGAAGATGGTACACAAAAACGCATAGGTATGACACAGGCGCATCTTGAAGCGGATGCAGGGAAGAACATGCATGAGGGAAACCACTCGAAGGTGGATCTCAACCGTGCGGGTACACCACTGCTTGAGATCGTATCTCAACCGGATATGAGAAGTGCTGATGAAGCGGTAGCATACTTGAAAAAACTTCACTCTACGGTACGTTATCTTGATATCTCAGACGCAAACATGCAAGAGGGATCGTTCAGATGTGATGTGAATGTTTCCATCCGTCCTAAAGGCCAAGAAGCGTTTGGTACCAGAGTAGAGATCAAAAACATCAACTCGTTTAAATTCGTGTCTGCTGCGATCGCTTATGAGGTGCAAAGACAGACTGAAGCCTATGAAGATGGTGTGTATGAAGAGGAAGTCTATCAGGAGACACGTCTTTGGAATGTGGAAGAGGGTGTAACAAAATCAATGAGAGGAAAAGAAGAAGCTGCGGATTACCGCTACTTCCCGGATCCAGACCTGCGTCCGCTTATCGTGACGGATGAGATGGTAGCAGAAGCAAAGATCATGCCGGAACTTCCGGATGCAAAAGCAAAACGGTATATGGAAGAACTTGGGATCAAGCCTTATGATGCCCATGTGATCACAGCAGATAAAGAGATGGCATACTACTTTGAAGAGATGTTAGAGCACGGTGCTGTGGCTAAAACAGCAGTAACCTGGTTGACCTCTGAACTTCTTGGCCGTCTGAATAAAGCAGGAGTCTCTATAGAAGATTCGCCGGTAGATGCCAAAACACTGGGTACCTTGGTATCTAAAATTACTGACAATACTATCTCCGGTAAAGGTGCTAAAGAGATCCTTGATCATATGATGGAAAATGAAGATCGTGATATCGATGGATTGATCGATAAGCTAGGACTTGCACAGGTCAGTGATGATAGCGCTATCTTGGCCATTATCGATGAGATACTGGCTGCGAACCCGGAAAAGGTAGAAGAGTATAAAGGCGGTAAAGAGAAGCTTTTTGGTTTCTTTGTCGGACAAACGATGAAAGCCAGCAAAGGGACTGCAAATCCTGGTAAGGTCAATGAGTTACTGAAACAAAGATTGGGATAAAATATAATTCATCCATGGCATCGTACCATGGGATGTGCATTTTGGGAGGTAGCAATATATGCATGATTTCATCGTTAAACTCTCGCACAAGATAGACAGTTCTGTACGCTATCAAAAGATAAAATCTTTTTTTCGTTCACTGCTTGAAGATATAAACTACCCCTATAAAAAGTACTTTGATGCATTTATGATCATGCTTATTGTGCTCTCTATTGCGATACTCATCTTGAGCAAAACAGGCAAGGTCCCTGAATGGCTTGTGGAATTCGATCTCTATTTTGTGACAGCCATCTTTGCTGTGGAGTATCTGCTAAGATTATGGATCAGCCATGATATCCATAAATATCTCGTTGCTTCAGCTTCTGACACTAGTAGTTCTGAGAGATACTGGGCGGTTTTAAGATCGAAATTACGCTATATGATCTCCCTGCCTGCATTGATCGATCTTATAGCTATTTTCCCCAAATTTAGAATCTTGCGGCTCTTAAAACTCTATCATTATATGCATGGGGCATCGAGCCTGTTTAACGCATTACTTAAAAAACGTTTTGAATTTGTCTTTTTAGGCTATATGCTTTTGGGCGTCACTTTTACCTTTGGTTCTATATTTTATCTGCTTGAATTCGGTATCAATCAAGCGTTGGGTTCTTATCTGGATGCTATCTATTGGGCCTTAGTGACCATCTCTACAGTGGGGTATGGTGATATTGCTCCTGTGACCGAACTGGGTAAGATCGTATCGATGTTCGGTATTATATTTGGTATCGCGATGATCTCTTTTGTGACTTCTGTGATGGTTTCTGCTTTTTCTGAAAGATTTAGTGAACTGCGTAACCAGGACAGTATCAATCATGTGCATAAAATGCATAACGTGGTTATCATTAATGGATATGGGCATTTGGGAACAACGATCGCAAAGAAATTAAAAATACAGAAAATATATGAACCTGTGATTATAGAAGACGATGAAACGAAAGCCAATAAAGCACAACAGGATGGCTATCAAGTGATACATGCAGATGGTTCCAGTGCAAAGATGGTCAAAACATTGTATAAAAGAGGGAATATCGCAGCGATGCTGACTTTAAGCAGTTCTGATATCAATAATATCTATTTTATCCTCAATGCAAAAAGTATCCAATCAGATTCTGTGGTGTATGCCCGTATGAATCAAGTTGAGTTACGTCCACAGTATGAAGCGACAAAAGTAGATGGCTTGGTCGAACCTTATGATGTGATAGATACAAGAGCTTTTCATTATTTGAAGAAACACAGTGAAGAGGAGAAGAAAAGTATTTCCTTTTTCGGTTATACGCATAAGAGTGACCATATCTGTAAAATGCTTAAAGAAGAGGGGATAGAAGTGACGATCTATGAGATTGGAAATGAGAGTTATGAAGCAGCTAAAGATGACGGTTTTACCAATGTGATCCTCATCGATAAAAAAAACAGTGAAACTCCTGATATCAAGGATGGGATCGCAGTGTGTGCAATGAATGATGAAGCGTTGAATGTCTACTACAGCATTACGCTGCGTGCCAATGGATTTAAAGATGAAATCGTGGCACTTTCTGATACGAAAGAAGACAATAGAAAATTGCTTTTGGCGGGTGTGAGTAAAATATTTGATATGTATGATGAGAGTGCTTCACAGTTTGTTGAAATGATCGAAAATAATGTAAAAAGGGTAGAAAGATGAAAATGGCAATTATAGGCGCAGGGAAATGGGGACAGGCTCTGTATCATGCCTATAGTCAAAAGAATGATGTGGTGATCTCTTCTCGGCATTCGAAAGCGATAGAGAATTTTGTGCCTATGAGTGAAGCGTTAAAGTGTGAGTATCTGGTGATAGCTATCCCTGCACAGTTTGTTCGCGGATGGATGGAAGAGAATTTTGTGGACCATGGACAGAAGATCCTGGTTGCAGCCAAAGGGATAGAGACAAGTACTGGAGCTTTTTTGAATGATGTGTACGGTGACTTTGTCTCTGCGGATAGACTGGCTTTCATCTCCGGTCCGTCCTTCGCAGCAGAAGTGCAAAAATCGCTTCCAACCGCATTGATCATTAGTTCTACAAATCATGAATTGGCACAAACCTATGCAGATGCACTACCAAAATTTATCAAAGGGTATGTAAGCAGCGATGTTGTTGGTGCAGAAGTCTCCGGAGCCTATAAAAATGTTATTGCCATTGCCGGTGGCGTGTGTGATGGTTTGGGGCTTGGAAATAATGCGCGGGCAGCACTCATCTCCAGAGGCTTGGTGGAAATGACACGTTTTGGAGAAGCGTTTGGTGCAAAGACTGAAACGTTTCTTTCCTTGGGCGGCGCAGGCGACCTTTTTCTTACAGCAAGTTCGACACTCTCAAGGAATTACAGAGTAGGATTAGGACTGGCAAAGGGTAAGGATATGGATGAGATACTCAGTGAGCTTGGAGAAGTGGCCGAGGGAGTACCTACAGCCAAAGCCTTGCATAAAATAGCCAAAGAGAAAGAGATCTATCTTCCTATTGCTGCAGAAGTCTATGCCATGATAGAAGAGGGTAAAGATCCTTTGGAGAGTGTGAAAGACTTACTGGATTAAAGAGAAGTTAACTATAGTATTTTAGGAGAGTAAAATATGCGGCACACGTTTACATTTTGTCTTATCATATGCATATCTACACTTCTTTTTGCTGATGAAATAGAATTACCTACCCATGAGATTCACTTTAGTGGTCAAAAATATTTCGAAGAATCTGATCTGCAAGATGCCTTGGGTGTGACCACACCAGGTTTTTTCCAATTTTGGAAAGATAACACCCCTCGTATCAAAGATAAACTCATACCTTCTTTAAAACCCTCATTAAAAAGCTTTTACGACTCTGAAGGGTTTTATGATGCCAATTTTACCATTCAAGAGACTAACACAACCGTCTTTGTAACCATTAGTGAGAATGAACCTGTCAGGGTGAGAGATATCAATATCTCCAGTGACTATAACATCTCTACCATGGTCACTATGAAAAAAGATGATATTTTTAGAGCTGAAACCTTTATAGCAATAAAAAGTAAAATGATTGCAGGATTACTCAAAGAGGGGTATTGCAGTTATGATCTAGACACGAAAGCCTATGTCGATCTTGATCTGCATACTGTTGATCTGCGTTATGTCTTACGGAAAGGCGGTATATGTACCTTTGGAAAGTTGACTACTTCAGGGTTGGAAACAATCGACGAGGATGTCATCAGGTCACGTGTCAAAGCCAAAGAGGGTCAAAAGTATAGTACGGATCTGATACAGGATACATCTAACAGGCTCTATGGACTTAATGCTTTTGACAGTGTGATTATCGATGTAGATAGGAAGTTTTACAATGTGGTACCGGTAGATATCACCTTTACAGAGATGGAAAAACCCTACCATTTGGAAGCGGGTGCAGGCTATGATACGTATGTAGGAATGCGGGTGCTTGGAGAAATCACCAAACATAACTTTATGGGCAATGCGCAGGAATTAAAGCTTCAAACATCTTGGTCTCAAAGAGAACAGTTGATCAAGTTGGGCTATTTTAAACCGGCATTTTTAGATATTTTTGGGTATTACACGGATCTAGGTGGGAATACAGGATATTCAAATTTGGAGTTTGATGGATTTAAAGAGGAAAAAGCATTTTTAAGAGCCTATCTAGAACATGAGCATAAAAGATTAAGATTAAGAGCAGGTGTTGCTTTGGAAAATATTGTTATCTCTGCATTAGAAAATCTTGATAGGGGTGTTGAATTGTCGCAGGCAGTGACAGAGGGTACCTTTCCACTCCTATATCCCTATGTTGACCTTGTCTATGATGCAAGAGATTCCAAACTCAATCCAAAATATGGGTATTACCTTTCTGCTTACGGTGAATTTGGCCTCTCCTATGATGAGGAAGCCAGTGTCTATATGAAAACACTGTTCGAAGGCAGGTTCATCCATACATTTGCGGATCTTACGCTTGCAGCTGTAGGAAAGGTAGGTATAGTGGATGTCTCAACCGAGAATGGACTGCCCGAATCAAAGTATTTTTTTGGGGGAGGTGCCTACTCTAACCGTGCATACGGATTTAGAGAACTGGGGGTGATCATTTCTCCTACAGAAGATAGTATCTATGGTGCTTCAACCATGGCCAATCTCTCTTTGGAAGCAAATTACCCTGTATGGGGTGATATCTATGGGGCACTCTTTACGGACAATACCATGCTTACAGAGGAAAGTTACAATTTTAAAGGAGAGATCATCTCTGCTGTGGGTTTAGGAGCTCGTTATATGACACCTATAGGCCCTTTTAAACTGGATATAGGTTTCAATGTCAATGATTTCTCACAGTATGGCATTTCATTTCAGATAGGACAATCGTTTTGAAAAAGATATTACTTTACAGGCCCTTGTTATGGATAAGAAAAATCATTGTATACCTACTCATACTGGCTATTGTCTTGGGACTGGCTCTTTATTTTATCGTCAATTCAGCCTATGTTGTCAGGAAAGTGGCTGATCACTTTGCACCTGATTATAACATCTCTTACAGCCGTATCCATGGAAATGTACTGACGGGAGTGATGATAGAAGATTTGGCATATAATGAAGATCCGCTTGTTAAACATATTACGCTGAAATGGAACCCTGCCGGACTTTTCAAAAAAACACTTATCATCAATACCCTGCAGGTCGAAAAAGCCAATGTGGGTACGGTCAAAACACTGATGGCGTCTTTCTCTTCCCGCGAAAATAATACAAGCAATGAGAGCAGCAGTACGGATGCGCCTTTGGAGATAGATGTAAATGTACAGCATGCTTCACTGAGTCTTGAACCCTTTGATGAACAGGGGATAGGTATCTCAAAGCTGATGTTGGATGTAAGGGATTTGCAGTATTCAAGTGATAGTGTGGATGTACGTGCCTTGGATCTGAAAGTGGATTCTAATGTGACTAAGATCACTTTGAAGGCAGGTTTGAAAGATAGGTATCTGAATGTAAGAGAATTGACCATCAAAGAGCTTGATGCACTTGCACTGCAAACACTTATTGTTCCAGACAGTAATGAGAGTAATGAAAGTGATACAGTCGTTACAGGGAATGATAATAGAAGCAAAGATAAAACGGTGAATCCCTTGATGCCTAAATGGGTACATCTAGACAGATTAAAGATTAATACACTTCCTTTTATCTATGGTCCTGTAGATGCGAAAGCGTTTAATGTAAGTGGAAGGGACGCCGTTTTTGATGTAGAAAAGCTTCTACTTCAAAAAGCTGATCTGAATGTGCACAGCAGTACAAACCTCAGTGATATATATTATAAGACAAGAGTGAAAAATAATAAACTCATTGGAAAGGTGGATTTCAAACCTAAAAAAGCACTCTTTAAACTCTATGAACTGCCTATAAGAAGAGAAGCCGTGGGAGACATCGTTGTTGATCTTAATGTCTCTCGATCAATGGTAAATTCAGATCTGAAAATAAAGATGAAACAGGTCCTGAAGGCAGATGTCAATGATTTTAATCTTGATATCGATGATCTACATATCAATGTGGAGTATGATATCAAAAAAAGCACTCTCAAGGCTAAGAGTGATCTACTGCTGACAACACCGTATGCAAAAGATGTTTTGGTGACCAATCTTTTTACGATGGATAAGCATATCAGTTACAGTGGAGAGATATATGCTGCAAAGATCATTGGCGTTGATCCAAAATTTGTAAAACCTCTTGATCACTTACGCGTCACATACAAAGGTGACGGACACAGTGTGAAAACAGAGATAGAGTCAGATAATCTACAAGGAACATTTATCTCCCCTGATTTTAAAAAGGCTGATTTACATTTAGAGAACAAGCATCCATTGCTGCTTAATGAATTTATAGCACTTCCTGTAGAACTGAACCAAACAAAAGCCAATATGGTCATAGATGCACCTATCAGCTTTGAGAAGAATGCTTCGCTGATGGCCTATGCGAAAATAGACTCTAATGTGGTGAATATCGATGTGAACATGAGTTTGAAAGAGAGATTACAAGTACAAACAGTGATGCATATACCTAAAGAGTCACTTTTGTACACTTACAATACCTCTATAAAGTGGGATCATCTGGATCCTCTCAAAAGTGACGTAACAGTACTAGGAAATAGTGTAGATGCTGTAGTTACAGCCGGAAAGCTTAATGCAAATGCACAATATGATATGAACAGTAGCCAATTAAAAGGGAAGGTCACATTAGGTGGTGTATATGCCAATCTATCTGGCGTGCCTGAAGAAAAACTCACAGTAGATACACAGATCACTTCTATGAATGCTTTGATAAAAAGTATTAAAGATGTCTATACCCTTGGAGAGGTTCCTGTAGTTAAAGGGAGTGCAGAACTTTCTGTAGCACTCAGTGAGTTAAAAAATATCGACATTGCACTGAGATCACCGCAGATCAGCTATCAAGCAGAGCGGAAAACAGAACATATTGTCAATGATATAGATCTGGCAGTGCATTTGCAGGATGAAAAAATTGTATTGAACCATTACAGGTTTACCTATGGAGGGCAAAAACTTTTTTCTACAAAATCCTCAACGATATTTTTGAACGATCAAAATGTGACCATGGAACCTATTTGGTTGAATGACGGATTAAAGGTTCTGGGTACCTATGACCTTAAGGCTAGAAAAGGAACGATAACGGCAGAAGCTGATACCTTTCCTATAGCACATGAGATCGTTGACCTGGAGAGTGCTATAGATATCAAAACGGTGCTGGACGGGAATAAAACATCTGTCAATGGTGAGATCACGCTTTTGGGTGGTGCTATACACTATGACCTGGGTCAAAAGACTTACGCATCTGACAGTGATATTATCATCGTGCAAGATATCAAAGAGAAAGAACCCAATCCATTTATGGATGGACTCAGTAGCTCGGTACAGATAAAGACAAAAAAACCTCTTATCTATAAAAAAGGCAATGTAGATATAAAAGCTGCAGTAGACCTGAGTGTCTATAAAGCAGAAGAGTCAGAACTCATGCTCTTAGGTACAGTAGAGATACTAAAAGGGGGAAGCTATACTTTCGAGGGGAAGAAGTTTATTTTGGATAAGAGTTATATCTATTTTACAGGTAATCCGAACAAACCGCTTCTTGAAGCGAGTGTCACCTATCAATCTCTGAATCATCTTATCACTATCAGGATCACGGGTTCAGCGGATGCACCGAATATCCATTTCACCTCCAAACCTTCACTGACCAAAGAACAGATATTGTCGATCATACTATTTGATTCAGAAGCGGGTGCGGGTACAAACAGCGGTGAAGAGATGATGAAGATGATGGGAGGTGCTATGGCAAAGTCAGCACTTTCAAATCTTGGCGTGCAGTTGGACCATCTTGTACTTGGAGAGGGGAAGAGTGTAGAGGTAGGTAAAAAGTTGACAGACAAGATCACGATCATCTATGTCAATGATGAGGTTTCGAGTGTAAAACTCAAATACGAACATGGCAAACGCACGGAGAGTGTGATAGGTGTGAGTGAAGAGTCACAATCCTATGACATACTCTATAAAAAAGATTTTTAAACCTCTTGGTCTATGAAAGTCTCTGTTTAAAATCTTCATAGCCGAAGTTACGTACCACATCTACAGTACCATCCACTCTTTGAATGGCTATAGAAGGAAGTTTCACTCCATTAAAGGTCGTGGCTTTTACCATGGTATAGTGCATTTGGTCTTCAAAGATGATTTTATCCCCTATCTGAAGGGGGGCATCAAAACTATAGTCTCCCATAATATCTCCAGCGAGACAGGTATTGCCCGCCAGACGATAGGTGTGTGCCTTTTCCCCGGCCTCTCCAGAATGACGTACATCAGCACGGTAAGGCATAATGATCGTGTCAGGCATGTGTGCTTCGGCAGAAGAGTCCAGGATCGCTATATCCATACCATTGTGCACGATGTCAAGTACAGTTGTGATCAGTGGTCCGGTCTGCCATCCTATCGCTTCACCAGGTTCAAGATAGACTTCTACATCATATCTCTTTGTAAACTCCCTAATAAGCCCGATGAGCTTCTGTGTATCATATCCTTCACGCGTAATATGATGCCCTCCGCCAAAGTTGATCCATTTCATTTTCGGTATATAATCAGCAAACTTCTCTTCAAAATTTTTGAGTACATTTTCCAATGCATCACTCCCTTGCTCACAGAGTGCATGAAAATGCAAGCCATCACAATCGTCTAAAATGGCATCATCCATATTTTGTACGGTTGTACCGAGTCTAGAGTAGAGTCCACAAGGATTGTATATCTCTTTGGGAGATTCTGAATACTCCGGATTCACACGCAGTCCCAATGAGAGTTTCGGATTGATCTTCTTCGCTTGTGAGGCGAACCGGCGGAACTGGGCAGGGGAGTTAAATACCAGATGATGTGATATCCTGGCTATCTCATCGATCTCCTCTTCTTTAAAGGCAGGAGAGTAGGTATGGACTTCTTTAGAAAATGTTTCATCCGCAAGCTTTGCTTCATGTAGACCACTGGCACAGCATCCGTCAAGATAGGGTTTGATCAGTGGAAAACTTTTCCACAAAGCATACCCTTTGAGTGCAAGCAATACTTTGGCGCCACTCTCTTTTTTGATCTCTGAGATGACATTAAGATTTTTAAGCAGTTTCTCTTCTTCTAAAAGCCAACAGGGGGAAGGTAAATTATCGTATATATTGTTCATGAGAAATTATAACAATAGAATCCAAAATATTTTGTTATAATGGAGCAAATATTTTGTTTAGAGAAGAAGGAGATCTATTAGTATGGGTGCAAGGGAAAATGACAATCGTAGTGAAGGCTTAAGATTTAACGGTAAGGATATCCAGCTAGCTGTGAAGATGTTAGATAAATTAGAAGCTACGATCGATATTATTTATTATCTTATGGAGAATGAGAATCAACAGGCTTTTGTACTGATGCTATTGACAGCGAAAGATGTAGATCTAAATACATTATTGGACAGAGAGAAACGCGAAACTGATATATTATTTGAAATTGATAAAGAAGAACCGCTCTACGTAATGCTTTGTCAAGATACCAAGGTGGATGGAGGATATCGCTTTGCAGAGAGACTGATTAGAAATATCCAGTTAGATCAGGGGTCGGATATCTACTGTACGGAACTGGAAGTAAGAGCGACACATTACACGCCGAAACAAGTGATACTAAAACTACTCGAAACATTTGCAAAAAGTAAACTCTCGAACAAGTCTAATGAAATTGTTTTTAGAAGTCTGCAATAATTAGTAGGTTTTAAGGGATTTTACAGTAGAATCCCGTCCAACTATAACAACTGCAGGAATGCGGGTAAAAATTTATTAAGGATGATTCAGAATGAAAAGAACATACCAACCTCATAGCACACCAAGAAAAAGAACGCACGGATTCAGAACTAGAATGAAAACGAAGAATGGTAGAAAAGTGATCTCTGCAAGAAGAGCTAAGGGTAGAAAAAGACTAGCAGTATAATACTTCTGGTATACAACCATCAGTTCAATCAAACATTTTACTAGGATCAAAACCAGTAAAGAGTTTAACAGCGTGTATAAACACGCGACAAAAACATGGCATACACCTTATTTTGTACTTTTCTTTAAAAAGAGTGATGAGTATAAAGTAGGTTTTGTTGCCTCTAAGAAAATTGGAAATGCAGTTCATCGAAACAGAGCAAAACGTTTGTTAAGAGCACATTTCATCGAAAATATAGACCTCTTATCTCAAGGTAGTTACGTATTAGTTGCAAAACCTGCGCTTATTGAAGAAAACTATTCTGTGACACGTAAGGCGTATCTACATGCACTAAAGAAGTGTACTGCAACATAATTTAACACATTTAACACTATACTATCACTGATATATTATTAAAGGCATAATTTTGGAACAACAAGATTTAAATAAACGACTTCTTCTGGCACTGGCACTTTCTTTCTTTGTATTTATTGGATACAGCTATTTTTTCCCACCTGAAAAACCTACACAAACTACATCACAAGTAACCAGTACAGCGCATCAAACGCCTACGGTAGATAAAACAAATGTAACAACACCAAGTACTTCCGCAGCAGCAACAGCAGCCAGTGCACCAGTTCAAACGGCATCAGCAGCCTTGATCACTGTAAAATCTGATCACTTTATTATGACCCTGGATGCATATGGACGTATCTCTCAAGTTGAACTTTTAGAAGCAAAGTATCATGATGAAGATGGTAACAATCTGAAAATTTTAGGTGCGAATGAAGTGAAGCCATTGGAAGTAAGGTTTTCAGATACAAAGTTGAATGAAGAAGCATTTAAAACACCTTATGTAACCAGTGGAAGTAAAACAGTAGATGTGAGCAAAGGCCCTCAAACAGTGACTTTGACACAAACACTCTCTTCTCTGACAGTGACAAAAAAGATCACATTCAAACCTACAGGAGAGTATCATGTGACAGTGGAAACTTCTGCACCAACACTATACTTCATCACACCGGGACACAGACCAGTTGCGGATGAATCTATGTATATGCTTGTAAGAGGAGCATTGGTGAAAGGAGCGGATAATATCATCAATACGATCGAAGATGGAGATGCTGAAGGGTATGAAAAGTTCCAAAATGCCAAAATAGCTTCTGCTTTTGACAGATATGTCGCTTCCATGTTCTTCGATTTTGAAAAAGGGATGAACGTTTCTATCTTAAAAGAAGCAAATGGTGATCCTCTTATCTTTGTACAGGGAGATGAGTCATTAGCCTTAAAGGCATATATCGGACCAAAAGAGGACAAAATACTAAGAGCGATCCATCCTGAACTGACAGATGCCATAGAATTTGGATGGTTCTCATTCCTTGCTAAACCGTTCTTTAAAGTATTACTTTGGATCAACGATTATGTGGGTAACTGGGGTTGGGCGATTATCCTCTTTACATTACTGGTAAAGTTTGTGTTATTCCCACTTTCATACAAAGGTATGATGTCTATGAATAAACTAAAAGACCTGGCACCTAAAATGAAAGAGATCAAAGAGAAGTATAAAGGTGACCCTGCAAAAATGAATGTGCAGATGATGGAAATGTATAAGAAACATGGTGCAAACCCTATGGGTGGATGTCTACCGCTTCTTTTACAGATTCCTGTTTTCTTTGCGCTTTACCGTGTGCTTTTAAATGCAGATGAATTACAAGGTGCAGGATGGATACTCTGGATAGACAATCTTGCCGTGATGGACCCTTATTTTGTTCTGCCTGTTTTAATGGGTGCATCTATGTGGTTCCAGCAAAAGATCACGCCAAGTAACTTTACCGATCCGTTACAGGAGAAGATCTTTAAGTGGTTCCCTGTGATCATGACAGTATTCTTTATCTATTTCCCATCTGGTCTTGTATTGTACTGGTTAGTAAACAACTTGTTTACAATCGCGCAACAATACTTTATCAACCATATGTATGCAAAACAAAAAGCGTTGGCAGTCGCTGCGCACAAGAAAACAAAGGACTAGGTGATGAAAAAGGTAGAAGCATCAACACTGGAAGGAGCTTATGAAAAAGCTTCTCAAATGTTGGGCTGCTCTGTTTCTGAACTTCAATCTGAAGTGATACAGTATCCTTCCAAAGGTATCTTCGGCCTTTTGAAAAAAAATGCGATCATCGTAGCAACATGTAAAGCATCTGCTCCCAAGTATGAAAAAAATGAAGTAAACAAAGAAGCACCTACAGTGCAAACTGCGGAAGAGAGTGTTGCCTCTGAGATTATAGCAACCCTCAAAGAAGAACAGACTACCCCTACTGAACCTGAAATTGAAAAAGATGCCATTGTCGATAGCTTTTTTGAAGTAGATCATTATGAAGCTGACGTTGAAACATTTGAAGATGAAGCGCTTGTCTATGATGAGTTGGCTCTGATGATAGAAGATCAAATCAAAGAGCTGCTTTCTCACTCTTGTTTTGATATAGATGTCGTTGAAGTGGATGTCAGAGACAATACTGCATTGATCTTTATCGATGGTGAGGATGCGGCACTTCTTATAGGTAAAGAGGGGTATCGTTACAATGCTCTCTCTTATATGCTGTTTAACTGGTTACATACAAAATATGAACTCTTCATAAAACTTGAGATCGCAGAGTTCTTGACGACACAACAGGAGATGATTCGTAATTATATTAAACCGGTCATTGAACATGTTGAAAAGCAGGGGAAAGGTAAAACACGTTTCCTCGATGGTATTTTGGTACAGATTGCACTGGAACAGCTGCGTGAAAGATTTCCCGATAAGTATGTGGCAGTCAAGACAGGTAAAGAGGGTAAAAAATTTGTTGTCATAAACGAATTTAACAGCAATAAGAGCCATGTATAATACGATAACCGCTATTGCCACTGCACACGGTGTCTCTTCCATCTCTATTATCAGAGTGAGCGGAGATGCTGCATTGGAGATAGCACATAAGATATCTCATTTAGAAAACATCATTCCACGACACGCACACCTTACTTCTCTTTATAATTTTAACAATGAACTGATAGACCATGCGATCATGATATATTTTGCTGCACCTCATAGCTTTACAGGTGAAGAGATCGTAGAGTTTCAGTGTCATGGAGGTATGATCGTTGCGCAGGAGATACTTGATACCATCACTTCTTATGGTGTAAGACTTGCCGAACCCGGTGAATTCTCTAAACGGGCATTTCTTAATGGCAAGATCGACCTTACCGAGGCAGAAGCTATTTCAAAACTGATAGAAGCCAAAAGTGTCGATGCCGCGAAGATATTGGCGAAGCAGATGAAAGGTGAACTTAAAACCTTTGTGGATGAGAGCAGGGATGCACTTTTAAGATCTTTGGCGTACTCAGAGGTGATGATCGATTATGCGGAAGAGGATATTCCTGATGACATCATGAACAGTATATCTACACAGCTGGATGCACTCACAGAGCAGATAGAACAGATCGTTGAAGCAAGTCACAGGCGAAGAGGATTGATAGAAGGTTTCAAAGTAGCGATCGTAGGGAAACCAAATGTGGGTAAAAGTTCTCTGTTGAATGCCTTGCTTTCGTATGACAGGGCCATTGTCAGTGATATCGCAGGAACGACCAGAGACACGATCGAGGAGCAGGTACGTATCGGTTCTCATATTATACGATTGGTAGATACCGCAGGGATACGTGAATCGGATGATACAATAGAAAAAATAGGGATAGAACGTTCACTTTCATCCGTGAAGGATGCGGATGTCATTGTTGCACTTTTTGACAGTTCAAGACCCTTTGACGGTGAAGATGCAAAAATACTTTCTATTCTTGAAGCAGTAGAAGATAAACATATCGTGGTTGCCCTCAACAAATCTGATCTTGATAGGGTCTTTGATATCACGAAACTTGATGCCTATGAGGTATTGGAGGTCAGTGCCAAAAAAGCTTTTGTAAAACTGACAGAAAGACTTGAATGCCTCTTTGATAGTATTGGAGAGGGAGAAGAACTTATGCTGATCTCTTCCAGACAGATTGAAGCTGTCAATAAAGCAAAAATCTCTATAGAAGAAGCGAAAGTACCTTTAATGAATGGCGAATTGGAATTTTTTTCTTACCATTTGCAAGAAGCAGTCAAGTCTATCTCCTCGATCTCCAAACCTTATGACAGTGAAGAGATACTGGATAAAATGTTCGGTGAGTTCTGTTTAGGAAAATAAGATGCTGGGTATTGAGTATTTGAATAACTTGGAGAATATAGAGCTTTATATGATCTTGGTTTTATGTATCTTTACGATCTGGTTCATCTTGAATACGGTCAAGTATTATAGGGGTGAGAAGAGAAAGGTAAAGAACCTGCACCGATTTGCCAAAGCGGGTGAAATGGATGCACAACACTCTTTAGCACACCGATACCGTAAGGGGTATGCTGTCAAAAAAAGTTGTCAAAAAGCAGCATTTTGGTACCAAAAAGCCGCCTTCTCCGGTGACAATGATGCGAAAAACCTTCTAGAAAAGATACGTGAGAAGAAACATTGTTCATAGATGATAGTAAAGTTAATTGTGTATAATACCGAAATTATAAATGAAGGTATAAAATGTTTAAACTAGGCACTATGATCATAATGTCACTGATGGCAATGTCTTTATTTACAGGATGTGTACAAAGAGATATCCAATTTAATAAAAATAGAAATTTTTGGGCTCACTCAAGTAGTGTAGATGATGTCAATATCTCTGATGAGAATCTTACAGAATCTGAAATGATGATCACGGAAGATGGTGAAGAGAATAAAATGGCACGTATTGAATTCCCTGAATCAGAATATTATCGTTTGCCTAGAACAGGTAAAGGAACAGTCAAGGGTACCATTTATGTCAAGGATTATTATGATAGACGTGTGTTGGGAGCAAGTACACGCCTCTACCTAAATCCGATCACAAGTTATTCTGAGCAGTGGTATGAAGAGAGTTACCTCGGTGGGTACAAGATGCAAGAGGCAGACCCTAGACTCTTTAACTATTTAAAGTTCACAGCATCAGACCAAAATGGAAAATTTGCATTTTATGGTGTGCCTTCGGGAAGTTATTATCTTATCGGTACTGTGAAATGTGGAGAAGAGTGCGGGTATGAGAGTATGAAAAATATACGTATAGCTACGAAAGTAAGTGTACGTGGAAATCAAGTCGTGGAACAAGACTTGACAAGGGCAGTCGAGTAATACTTCTCTCGCTTATCCTTTCGGATAAGCTTCTTTTAATGCTTGGTAAAGGTCATCTGGCGTTACATCTTTGTTTTCTTCAAGCACACGTTGCATGACAACATTATCTTCCTCACCATTCCATATTTTGATATAGGTACCTTCTTTATAGCCGTGGTCCTGTCTGAACTGGTTTAAGATATTTTTTCCTACATAAAGTGTATACAAGGCATCTAGGTTGAGTCCAGACTGTACGGCCACATCGATAAATGCTTCCATGAATTTTTCTGTAGGCTCATCACAGAAAATAGTTCTCATCAAGTGCTCAACGACTTCTATCTGTTCATAATGATCTTTTGTAGTAGGCGTGATCTCTGCAGAAAACGTTTGAAAATTAGGTAACTTGGAAATTGCTCTTGACAATGTATCAATACTTCCTAGGTTTTTCATCTTATAGTCTTCGAGCCCTTGTGACATAATGAAGTGCCAAATATCAACCGCTTCTATCTGAATGTTCGCATAATCAGGTTCGGCATCTATATTTTTCCAGTGTTTCCACGGGTAAGATTCTATAAGCTCCGCGCATTCCAAATAAGTACAACGTTTCCAGTCAATCTGTTTCCCATTTTTAGTGATACCTTTTTCCCAATCTTCACCATTGGTTGCATCATTGAGTTGTTGTTGAAGCATCAGCATCTGTAAAATCTTATCCATTTATAACCTTTATTCTTAATTTGAATCATAAAATGAACAAAGTCCATTTTATGAGCTAGTGCTAAGTTTTCTTCATCAGAAAGCTCAAGTGACTGGTCACTTTTTATAGTAAAACATTCTACCTTTTTATCACTTATTTAGTACTTTTTGAGTAAAATATAACCCTTATTTCACCCCCTAAAAGGACACTATCTATGTCACAACCTATAGAGAATCTAGATGAAGTTTTAAAGAATCACAAACTCAGCAAAGAAGAGTACCAGGATATTTTACGTATCTTAGACGGTCGTCACCCTAATATCGTAGAGATCGGTATTTTTTCTGCTATGTGGTCAGAGCACTGTTCATACAAATCAAGTACAAAATACCTTAGAGGTTTCCCGACAAAAGCACCATGGGTCATCCAGGGACCAGGTGAAAATGCAGGTGTTATCGATATAGGTGAGGGTATGGCAGCTGTCTTTAAAATGGAGAGTCATAATCACCCGTCATTCATTGAACCTTTCCAGGGTGCAGCGACAGGTGTAGGTGGGATACTTAGAGATATCTTTACCATGGGAGCAAGACCAGTGGCAAACCTTAACGCACTGCGTTTTGGTACAGTGAATGGTGACAGTGACACTGCAAAATACCAAAGACACCTCGTACGTGGTGTTGTAGATGGTATCGGATCTTATGGTAACTGTATGGGTGTTCCTACGATCGGTGGGGAAGTGAGTTTTGATGAGAGTTATAACGGGAACATTCTTGTGAATGCCTTTTCCTTGGGACTGGTCAAAGCAGATGAGATTTTCTTGGGTGTTGCCTCAGGTATAGGTAACTCTGTAATGTATGTAGGTTCAAAAACAGGCCGTGATGGTCTTGGTGGTGCGGTGATGAGTTCTGACAGTTTTACTGAGGAGTCTAAATCACTTCGTCCTACAGTGCAGGTAGGTGATCCATTTACAGAGAAACTGCTTCTTGAAGCATGTTTAGAACTCTTCAAAACGGATCATGTAGTAGGTATCCAGGATATGGGTGCAGCTGGACTTACCTCTTCAGCATTTGAAATGGCTGGTAAAACAGGTGCAGGTCTTATCATGCATTTGGATAAAGTACCGGCAAGAGAAGAGGGTATGACACCGTATGACTTTATGCTTTCTGAGTCTCAGGAGCGTATGCTTATTTGTGCGAAAAAGGGAAGTGAACAGGCTATTATCGACATTTTTGAAAAATGGGAATTGGATGTAGCAGTGATCGGTGAAGTAACCGATACAGCACGTATGGAATTGATGTGGCATGGTGAAAAATGTGCTGATATGCCTATCGCTCCGGTGAGTGAAGAAGCACCGGTACTGGATAGACCAGTGGCAAGACCTGCATATTTGGATGAAGTGAATGCAAAAACTGTTGAGAGTTATCCGGCAGTGGATGACCAAGAAGCCTATGAAACACTGCTTTCAAATATCGAAGTATCAGACAAAGCTTGGGTCTACAACCAGTATGATTCTATGGTACAGACCAACACAACGAAAGGACCAGGAAGCTTAGATGCCTCATCGATCCGTATCAAAGAGAACGGAAAAGCATTGGCGATGAGTTCTGACTGTAACCCGCGTTACTGTTATATCGATCCTAAAAAGGGTGCGGCACTTGCAGTGGTTGAATCTGGTCGTAATGTGGCAATGTCTGGAGCTAGACCGCTTTCTATCACGGATTGTCTGAACTACGGTAACCCGGAAAACCCGGAAGTGATGTGGCAGTTCGCACAGGGGTGTGAAGGTATCAAAGAGGCATGTTTGGAACTCAATACACCAGTGGTTAGTGGAAACGTATCTCTTTATAATGAAACCAACGGTGTATCTGTATTTCCTACACCTGCGATCGCGATGGTAGGACTCAACGATGATCAAAATAAAGTACTCCCTTCAGCATTCCAGGAAGAGGGAAGTCAAATCCTTCTTGTAGGTGAAACCAAAGGTGAATTCGGTGGATCACTCTATATTAAAGCATTGCATGGTGAAACAGCTGGGTCTTTACCGACATTTGACTATAAAACAGAACTCGCACTTTGGGAACTTGTCATCGAAGCGAACAAACAGGGACTTTTAAAGGCTGCAAAAGATGTGAATGTGGGTGGGTTAGCCATCGCACTTTCTAAAATGGCAGCAGTCTCTAACAAAGGTGTAAGCGCTGAGATCGCGTTGGATGACAGTAAAAATATTTTTGATGAATCACAAAGTAGAGCACTTTTAGAAGTTTCTGAAGAGCATGTAGAAGCTGTAGTGCGTATGGCTATGGACCTTGGTATTAAAGTGACGAACATTGGTACAGTTGGTGGAGAGAGCGTGAAGGTAAATGATGTGGAACTTTCTTTGGAGAAAGTAAAAGATATTTACTTTAATACGTTTGCTCGTACCATTGAGCAGGACCTGTAATAGTATAATCTCCTCTTGTTCCCACTCTTCTGAGTGGGAATGTATACTTGAGTTTATTATTTGAATTGATGTATGCATTTCCAGTTTTATTTTGGGGATGAGAGTTTTATTTCTACTTTTTTTATAAAAAGTAGGCAAAAAAGCGTTACGGCTCTCGAAACGCTTCGCTTCTAAGGGCGTTCGCCGTAACATTTATTATTAATTATTGAGAAAGAGAGAAGAATGAGAGCACTAATATCAGTAAGTGACAAAAGCGGTGTAGAGAACTTTGCCAAAGAGTTGGTAGCATTAGGTTATGAGATCATTTCAACGGGTGGTACTTATAAAAAACTTCAAGATGCAGGTATTGCGGTGATTGAAGCCAATGAAGTGACAAAATTTCCTGAGTGTTTTGAGGGAAGAGTGAAGACGCTTAACCCATATATCCACGGTGGTATTTTACATAGAAGGGACAAACAGTCTCACTTAGATCAGGCAAAAGAGCTCGGTGTTGAAGGGATTGATCTTGTATGTGTGAATCTTTATCCGTTTAAAGCAACGATTGAAAAGACCGATGATTTTGAGGAGATCATTGAGAACATTGACATCGGTGGACCAGCAATGGTAAGAAGTGCAGCGAAGAACTTTGACAGTGTGATCATTGTGACGGATGTAGCAGACTATGACACGGTACTGGATAACCTGAAAAACAATACAAACACGGTTGAGTTCAGAAGAGATATGATGATCAAAGCTTTTGAACATACGGCAGCGTATGACTCGATGATCGCAAACTATATGAACGGTCGTTTTAACGATGGTTTTGGTGAGTATCAGTTCATTACAGGTAAAAAATCGTTCCAGACACGTTATGGAGAGAACCCACACCAAAAAGGTGCACTCTATGAGTTTGACAATCACTTCACAAAAAACTTCAAACAGATCAAAGGTGAAGCAAGTTTCAACAACATCAATGATGTGAACGGTGCACTAAAGATCGCTTCAAGTTTTGGTGATGAAAATGCTGTATGTATCGTAAAACATGGAAATCCTTGTGGTTTTGCCATTAAAGGTACACTTTTAGAATCCTACACGGAAGCACTCAAATGTGATCCTGTCTCTGCATTCGGTGGAGTTGTTGCAGTCAATGGTGTGGTAACTAAAGAGCTTGCAGAGAAAATGAATGAGATCTTCCTTGAAGTGGTGATGGCAGCAGATTTTGACGCTGAAGCTTTAGAAGTGTTTGAAAAGAAAAAACGTCTTAAGCTTTTTGCCCAGGGTGGAACAAAACTTGTGATGTCAAATGACAGCCATGATTTCAAACATGTGGATGGCGGATTTGTTTATCAGAATGCGGACTGTATCTGTGATGGCGAAGTGCACAATGCAGAGCAAAAATCAGAACTGACTGCCACAGCGCAAGAGATGAAAGACTTGGAGATCGCATGGAAAGTCGCTGGTCTGACGAAGTCTAACTGTGTAGTGTATGTAAAAGACTCAGCAATGGTCGCTGTAGGTATGGGGATGACAAGCCGGGTAGATGCTGCTCAATGTGCTCTTAAAAAAGCCAAAGAGATGGATTTGGATGTATCTGGTGCAGCGATGGCATCTGAAGCCTTCTTCCCGTTCCGTGATAGTATCGATGCAGCAGCAGCTGCAGGTGTAAAAGCGATCATCGAGCCTGGTGGAAGCATCAGAGATGATGAAGTCATTGAAGCTGCCAATGAACATGGTATTTCTCTTTACTTTACTACTGTAAGACACTTTTTACACTAAGATCTTTTGGCAGTATATGATTGATGTACTGCCTTTTTTATTCATTTTCTTCCTTTTTTAATCTTCCCAAAAATACTATAATACATCATTAATTTATTAGGAATAACCATGGACAAACTACTTATAGTATGGAGTACTGCTGAGATAGAAGTGGCTAAAAAGATGGTACTGCTTTACTCAAGTGTCATTCTTCCAAGAGGATATTGGGACAAAGCCCATCTTATGATATGGGGTCCTTCGGCAAAGCTATTGGCAGAAAATGCAGAACTGCAAGAGATGGTAGCTCAGATTAAAGCAACCGGTGTTGCACTCTCATGCTGTGTAGTATGCAGCGATGAATATGGTGTGAGTGAGAAATTGGCTACATTAGGGATAGATATGACCCATACCGGAGAACTGCTGACATCTGCACTAAAAGAAGAGTGGAAAGTGATCACCTTTTAAGAAAAAAACTTGCAATACCTATTATGATATGATATAGTGTAACTTAATGAACTATCATAAAGAAAGGGTATTTATGAAAGGTATTATTCTTGCAGGTGGCAGTGGAACAAGACTTTATCCAATAACTTCAGTTATATCAAAACAATTACTGCCTATTTATGACAAACCAATGATCTATTATCCACTTTCCGTTTTGATGCTAGCAGGTATTCGTGAAGTTTTGATTATATCAACACCCCATGATATTATACGTTTTGAAGAACTTTTGGGTGATGGATCACATTTGGGCATGAAAATTGAATATATGATTCAAGAGTCTCCTAGAGGGGTGGCTGATGCATTTATCATTGGAGAAGAATTTATTGGAGATGATAGTGTCTGTTTGATTTTAGGAGATAATATTTATTATGGGCCTGGTCTTACACCAAGGTTAGAAAAAGCTGCACAGTTGACTGATGGTGCATTAATTTTTGGCTATTATGTAAAAGATCCTGAAAGATTCGGTGTAGTTGAGTTTGATAAAGATCAAAATGTATTGTCCATTGAAGAAAAACCTGAAACTCCTAAAAGTCATTATGCTGTAACAGGACTCTATTTTTATGACAATGATGTCATTAAAATAGCGAAAAGTATTGAACCCTCAGAACGAGGAGAATTAGAGGTAACTTCTATAAATCAAGAATATTTAAAAAGAAAAAAATTAAATGTAGAATTGATGGGAAGAGGTTATGCATGGCTTGATACCGGTACACATGAAAGTTTGGCACAAGCAAGTCTTTTTATTCAAAATATTGAACAAAGGCAAGGATATAAAGTTGCTTGTATTGAGGAGGTCGCATATTATAAAGGATGGATAAGTAGTAAAGAGCTTTATGAGTTGGCACAACCACTCAAAAAAACTGAATATGGCAAATATATGATTGAAATGTCAAAAGAAAAGAGAATATGATTAATTTCTATTATATAGTATTATATTAATGTAATTATGCAATAATTGAAAATATACTTCTTAGGAGCTTAGTAGGCAAGTAAATTTTTATAGAAAGGGGAAGAAATGAGTAAAATAAGTGTTATAGGAACAGGTTTTATTGCCAGAGGACTAATAAATTTATTACATGAAAACCCGAAGCATGAATTAATAAAAATTCTTACGCGTACAAAAATCAATGAAAGGGTTGATGTACCTTATAGTGATTTACTAACAAATAGTCTTGATGAACTAATAGAGAAATCTGACTTGATTGTTGAGTGTACTGGGGATCCTATTTATGCATGTGAATCGATTGATAAAATAATGAAGGCGGGAATACCTGTCGTGACAATGAATGCCGAGTTTCAGGTTACAGTTGGTTCATTTTTTGCAGATAAAGGTCTCATAAGTGAAGCGGAGGGTGACCAGCCAGGTGTTTTAGCTATGTTGCATGAAGAAGCCATTTCTATGGGATTTAAACCTCTTGTTTATGGAAATATGAAAGGGTATTTAAATCTTCATCCGAAACTCGAAGACATGGAGTTCTGGGCAGATAAACAGAATTACAGTATCGATATGACGACATCATTTACTGATGGTACGAAAGTACAGATAGAGCAAACTCTGGTTGCCAATGGTCTTAATTTAGGTATCGCCCAGCAAGGACTCATAGGATTAGAAGATGATGACACATGGCATGGCGGCACTATGTTAGCTCAAAAGGCAAAAGAGTTAGGTTATCCGATAAGCGATTATCTTTTGTCCCCGAAACTTCGTCCGGGTGTATTCATAGTAGCTGAACATACTGTTAATCAAGCAGAGGGGCTTCGAAATTATAAAATGGGTGATGGACCGTTTTATACATTGGACCGTCCATACCACTTATGCTACTTTGAAATCATAAAAACGATAGATCGCCTCTTGGAAGGTCGTGGTGTCCTGTTGAATAATGGTACACATCCAAGTATCAGTACTGTCACCATAGCAAAAAGAGATTTGAAGCCGGGTGAGACCATTAAGAAAGGTATTGGTAGTTTTGAAGTTAGAGGCGAAGCTGCAGAAATAAAAAAACACCCTGGACATGTACCTATTGGTCTTATGTATGATGTAACGGTACGTAAACCGGTAGTAGAAGGTCAGATTTTAACATTTGATGATGTTGAAATACCTGATAGTTTGGCGCTAGAAGCATGGAAAACAATTGAAAAGAGGGTATTTGAAGGTTAACGAATAATAGGTCACTAATGTATATCATTAAGATATGAACATTCCAAAAAAGGAAGGGGTGATGATGAGCAATATAGTTGAAAGCGATTATTTGATTATCGGAGCAGGGATTATTGGATTAGCTATTGCCAAAGAGTTACATCTTAGGTATCCGGAAAGAAGAATCATTGTTTTGGAAAAGGAGAGTAAGGTTGCTGAACATAGCAGTGGAAGAAATAGTGGCGTCCTTCATGCTGGTTTTTATTACACGGCGAATTCACTCAAGGCCAAATTTACAAGAGACGGTAATCGTATTCTGACAAAATATTGTGACGATAATAATTTAAGGATCAATAAATGTCATAAAGTGGTCGTAGCATCCGATGAAAAAGAGCTTGAAGGCATTTATGAACTTGAACGTAGAGGAAAAGTAAATGGCGTGAATGTAAGAATCATAGATGAAGAGGAACTTGCCACGATAGAGCCTAATGCCAAAACCTATAAAAAAGCGCTCTATTCTCCTGATACTTCTACTGTAGACCCGGTAGAAATCACAACACATGTTTTTAATGATATGCAATCAAAAGGTGTTCAATTCTATTTTAAAGAGGGATATCATCAAAAGATTGATGATCATACCGTTGAAAGTACTTTAGGTAACAGATATCATGCTAACAAGATCATAAATTGCGCAGGATTATATGCAGATAAAATTGCACGGGATTACGGTTATTCTGAAGATTATGTGATTATTCCTTTTAAAGGTATCTATCTCAAATATACCAAAGAGGATAAACCGATCAAAACAAATATTTATCCTGTTCCTAATTTGAATAATCCATTTTTAGGTGTACATTACACAGTGACGGTTGATAATATCATCAAAATCGGTCCTACAGCGATTCCTGCTTTTTGGCGAGAAAATTATAAAGGCTTAAGCCGATTTAGTTTTTCTGAACTCTTAACGATCTTGAGGTATGAGACAAAACTCTTTCTGAACAATTCATTCAATTTTCGCTCATTAGCATATGAAGAGCTTCACAAATATAACAAAAAATATTTTGTAAGTCTGGCTACCAAAATGGTCAAACAAATTGACGTCGATGGTTTTAATCAATGGAGTAAGCCGGGGATCAGAGCACAGCTTCTCAATATTAAAACGCTGGAGCTTTTACAGGATTTTGTAGTTGAAGGTGATACAAAAACCGTACATGTTCTCAATGCGGTCAGTCCTGCATTTACAAGCAGCTTTCCATTTGCAAAATGGGTAGTGGATCATTATATCGAAAAGGATGAAGTATGAAAGTGATTGAAACAGCTTTGGAAGGTGTTGTCATTCTCGAACCAAAAGTTTTTGGCGATGATCGTGGTTTTTTTACCGAAAGATATTCAAAAAAATCTATGGAAGAAAACGGACTTTTCTTTGATTTTGTGCAGGATAATCACTCTTTGAGTGTATATGCAGGAACATTGAGAGGATTACATTTTCAAACTGCTCCTAAAGCACAAACGAAGATCGTGAGTATCATAACAGGTGCTATTTTAGATGTTGTAGTTGATGTCAGAAAAGGCAGTCCTACTTATGGCCATCATATCAAAGCATTAATTACTGCTGATAATCATAGAAAAATTGTGGTTCCAAAGGGTTTCGCCCATGGTGCATTGGCATTGGTTCCCAATACACATCAACTTTATATGGTTGATGAGTTCTATTCACCTGAACATGATAGGGCAATTCGTTGGGATGATCCAGAACTGAATATTGACTGGGGCTGGGGTGACCCCATTTTGTCGGATAAAGATAAGGAAGCATCTTTTTTAAGTGATGTGGATAACAATTTTATTTATGGAGAAAATATATGAAAACAGTATTAGTAACAGGAGCGGGTGGATATATAGGTTCGGTTTTGGTCCCTAAATTACTTTCAAAAGGGTATAAGGTCAAAGCACTCGATCGTTTTTTCTTCGGAAAAGATAAATTGGAAGAAAATAGTCATTTAACATTGATTCAAGAGGACAGCCGTAGACTTCGAGAAGAAGTTTTTGCAAATGTAGATTTTGTGATCGATCTGGTAGCTATTTCAAATGACCCTAGTGGTGAATTACTTGAAGAAGCAACTTGGCAAACAAATCATGTCAGTCGCGTGAGAACTGCTACCCTTGCTAAAAATGCAGGTGTTAAACGCTATATTCTTCCATCTAGTTGCAGTATTTATGGCTTTCAGGATCAGCAGGTAGATGAAACAGCTTCAACGAATCCTTTGACTGTATATGCTAAAGCAAATGAAAAGGCTGAAAAAGGTGTATTCGCACTCTCAGATGATGATTTCTGTGTGACTGTTATGAGACAGTCGACAGTTTTTGGATATAGTCCTAGAATGAGATTGGATCTTGCAATCAATGGAATGGTTTACGGTGCATGGAAAACTAAGAAACTACCACTCATGAGGGATGGTAGTCAATATAGACCTATGGTACATGTACAAGATACAACAGATGTTATGTGCCTTCTTTTGGAAGCTGACACATCTAAAATAAATAAACAACTTTTCAATATTGGTAGTGCAGAGAACAATTATCAACTTGGACCACTTGCAGAAAAGATAGCCAATACGGTTTCCGAACTTATGGGTGAAAAAGTTGATATAGAATGGTATGGAGACCCAGATCATAGAAGTTATTCTGTAAGTTTTGATAAGGTAGAAAATGCATTGGGATGGAAAGCTGCGTGGAATGCTGAAAAAGGTACAAAAGAGATCGTTGAAAAACTTGAAAGTGGTGAATTAGAAAAGACTACACAGACGATTACTTTGGAGTGGTATAAAGATCTCATTAAATGGCATAAAATCATTAAAAATGCAGAAATGTATGGTGGTATATTAGATATTTGATCTCATCTAAAATAGTGAGAGAGAAAGAGAATGAAAGAACGGTAGTATTATGTTTACTACTTGCAATTATATAAATAAAGTACAGCTGGAATCTGATCAAAAACTTTTTGCTTATTGCAATTTAAACTGAGAAGTTTATTTCAGTTAGTAATTTACTATTGTACTATTAAGGCATCTCTCCACAATTCTGCCATTGCATTATATCCCAAGTTATCAGGATGGAAATTATCTACATAACCATCTTGTACACTCACACTATAAGTATTCCCAAATGTATCTCTGAAATACGTATAAAAATCTGGAGGCATTACGGTGATATTATTAATGGCTACCAATTCATCTATAACATCATTATATGATCTAATGATGATATTTCTTGTCCCATCTTCAGGATCTATTCCTTGTTCGACATAGGTGGGATCAGTAAAATAGTCACTCATTACACGTGGTGCTTTGGCAAGTATAGGTATTTTTCCTGCATTTTTTAGCGTATCTATAATCTGTTGCATATTTGTTCTAAATGTCTCTATAGGTAAACTACAACATGGGTTGGCATCATTGGTTCCGAACATGATTAAGTATGTCGTGGCTTCCGGATGTGCATCGATAACCTGAGGTAAGCGTGCTAATCCATCTGCAGATGTATTTCCGCTTATACCTTCATTTAAGATGCTATGCGGTTGATTTGTTTCCAAGGTTAAAAGGTTGTTCAGAATTGGTTCAAACCCTCCACCACGATTACGTCCATCATCTGAAACATCATCTATACTGACATCATCATTATATGCGTATGTTATACTGTCACCAAATGCTACGATGATTTCACCACCTGTTCCAATATGGTGAACATGATCATGCATCATATTACCAGTTTGAATGGCACCACTTTCATCAACAATATACACATCGATAGTATGTTCACCGGTTGGAAGATTTTCAAAGACAGCATCATAAGGTTCGGTCATATCAAAAAAAGACATTTCTCCCAGGCTACCTTCATCTAGAATAAATTTAACACCCCAACCATTTTGTGTGATTGTTGCATTTGCATTTGTTATTATAGAATTTCCTCCTTGTATGTAGCCACTTAATGGGGTTGTAATATTTACAGATTCGATACTATTCTCCAACAGGACAAACTTCATAGCATCGGCACTG